>JBEGUF010000046.1:0-32395 GCA_041179025.1 Actinomycetota bacterium
GCGTCATCCTGTCTACGCCTTTTGAAGGCCGTCAGGCAGCAATCCCAGAGGATGGAAACTAACCATGACTAAAAACCCGAGAGGTTTCGCTAGCGACAACTACGCCGGAGTTCACCCAACAATTCTTTCAGCAATCGCCTCCGTAAACGAGGGTCACGAGGTCGCCTATGGTGAAGACTCGGTAACCGCTCGCTTCGACGAATTAGTGAAAGACCTGTTCGGCCCAAACGCAGTTGGTTTCCCGGTGTTCAATGGCACCGGTGCCAACGTCGTTGCCCTTCAGGCTGCCACCAAACGTTGGGAAGCTGTGATCTGTGCCGAGAGCGCCCACATCAACATGGACGAGGGTGGCGCCCCTGAAAAGATGGCCGGACTAAAGCTATGGAACGTGCCTACCGAAGACGGAAAGCTCACCCCAGCCCTAGCCGAAACCCAAATCTTCGACATTGGTTCAGTTCACCGAGCCCAGCCGGGCGTGATCAGCATCACCCAAACCACCGAAATGGGAACCCTCTACCAGCCAGCCGAAATCAAAGCGCTAGCAGACCTAGCCCATAAGCACGGTCTACTTCTTCACCTCGACGGCGCCAGGCTTTCCAACGCCGCGGCAGCACTTGGGCTCACTTTCAAGGAGTTCACCACCGACCTAGGCGTTGACCTCGTTTCACTTGGTGGAACCAAGATCGGTGCGCTTGCCGCCGAAGCCGTCATCGTTACCAACGCATCAACCGAGCAGGGTAAAGCGCTCGCGGAAGCCATGCCGTTCCTGCGTAAAACCTCCATGCAGTTGGCGTCGAAGATGCGTTTCTTCTCAGCCCAGCTAATCGCCCTGTTTGAAAACGGTGCCGCGGTTGCGCTCGAGAATGCCAGAAACGCCAACGCCATGGCATCGAGACTTTATGACGGCGTGCAGGCCATTGCAGCCAAGCACCCGGAAGTAATTGTTCGCAACAAGGCCGAGGCCAACGCGGTTTTCCCTGAACTACCCGAAGCCGTAACCAACAAAGTAATGGCCGACTACCGCTTCTATGTTTGGAACCAGGCAACCGGTCAGGTTCGCTGGATGTGTTCATGGGACACCACCCAGGAAGACGTCGATGGAATTCTGGCCGCTCTGGAGCGAGCTCTCTAATTGACCATCGACGAATACAACGAACAACTGAGCCCTGAGAGCCGCCCACTAGCGGAAGCGCTTTGCAAGCTATTGGCCAAACAGGTTCCTCAAGCTGAGAGCAAAGTTTGGCACGGTCACCCGGTTTGGTTCATCGCTGGCAACCCAGTCTTTGGTTACAGTCTCAAAAAAGCCGGTCTAGAAGTGCTCTTCTGGAGCGGCCAATCGTTCAAGAAATCTGGCCTTCGCCCAATTGGCAAGTTTCAGGCAGCGGGATGCAAGGTCGAAGGCCTTGGCGACGTTGAGGGTCTAGCCAATTGGCTTCAAGAAGCAATCAAGATTCAGTGGGACTACCAGAACCTGCCGAAAACTCGCTCGCTTTCGAAACTAACTAAGTTCTAAAAAAACTAGTTAGCCTTTGGCGCTCTTGCTTGGGAAATTGTTTGATGCCCGAGATAGGAAAATCGCGAATACCAGAGCAACCACGATCCCTGAGCTAATGCCTAACTCAACCACTGCTCTATCGAACTCGCTCTGACTCTTGCCAGATGCCAAAGTCATCGAAGCGCCAACGGTAAGAATGTGCCTCACTGCAGCGATAACGCCAATGATCAAAAAGTTCTGAAGTTGAAATACTCCGTCGGTGTATCGAGCAACTACGGTTCTCAGGATTTCAAGAATGATGATGATGAACAGGATGTCGTTGATGGCCTGAATCATTCCGGTTGGGAAGAACGGCTGCGTTTCAAAGGCCCTCATCACCGAGAAGTAAAGAGCAACCACAGCGATGCCGAGCAAGAAGACTCCAAGCACAATGTGGAAGACTTCTTCAATCCGCTCAACCCAGCGGCCAGGCACTAGTACCTTGTGAAGCTCATTCGTTTCTTTAGGCATATTCGAAACATACCTGAATAAACCTAATTAGCGCCTAAATGTTTTCTTGAACCAAGCCTTGATTCTCGCCCAACCCACGTCTACTTTGGCGTTCAATGTTCGAGCCCACTTGTATCGATCGCCAAGAAGACGACTTCCGAGCAGTATCAGAGGAACACCAAACTCAGGCAGTGGCAAGGTGATTAGAGCGCCAACCATCAGTGCGGAGAAACCGCCTAAGTGTCTAAGGAATTGCTTCATCCTAGAATCCTAAAAGACAAAAGCCCCCAGATTCCTCTGGAGGCTTTTTCACTGTCTCATTAGTGAACACCTGGTGTTTTTACACACCAGTGGTGGCTTCGGTCACCGAGTCTTTCGACTCGCTCGGACCTCGCGGAGAATATGGGATTCGAACCCATGAGGGCTTGCACCCAACCAACTTTCCAAGCTGGCGCCATAGGCCACTATGCGAATTCTCCTGGAGTTGCGCGAGGCAACTTTTCAAGTTTACTAGTTTTAGGCGTTGCTTCTGTTGCTGAGTTTATTGAGAGCCAGCGAGATGCTTGCCGAGACTAGGCCGAAGACCACGATGATCATGATGAACACCGCTACTCCGCCAACACCAGCTTCGAGGTTTGGGTTCAGGAACCAGTAGGCCCACCAGTCGGTGATGATTCCGCGGATGATGGTGAAGGCTAGCCAAGCCATTGGGAAAACCAGAATCCAGAAGATTTGCTTGAACTTTAGTTTGGTTGCGGTTCTGGTTAGCGCGAAGTCGACAACGATGAAGATCGGAGCCCAAACGTGAAGGATTTCGTTTGGTAGTACTGGCCAGTCGTAGCCATAGTCTGGGTCACCGGGTTCAACCACGGTGCCACGAAGCAGGGCGTTGTAAACAACTGCAACCACAATCGCGTAGGCGCTAACGCTCAGGCGAGCTAGGTTGAGCGCTTTGGTGTCGGTTACGCCTCGGAGTTCTCGCATGCCCGAAACTGCGAGCACCACTGCAGCAATGAGGCTGGTCTGGATGGTGAAGTAGGCAAAGTACTCGCCGGGGCGAAATACGTTGTTGATCACTCGGTCGGTGACCTGGTAGATGACAGAGGCCAGAAGAGCGAATGAGGTTGCTAGACGAATGTAAGGCAGGGTTTTTCTCATTACCCAAACCTAAACCCGATAGCGATAAATTTCACTATCGGGTTTAGGTGTCGTTTTTTATTTACGGTGCAGGCTGAATGCTGAACCTATACAAATTAGGAGAACTCCCATGAGACCAAGATAAAGCTCGTTCGAGCCTGTGTTCGCCAACCCGTTCTCGCCGTTGACTTCTGAACCGGGGTCTGTTGGTGCTTCAACACCCGGTCCTGAGACTAAGCCTGCCCAAGCAAAGCCCAAGCCACCACTCGGAACAAAAGTACTCGGCATTTGCCCGTCGCCGGCTCCGGTTGAATCGTATGTGTAGCTATAACCGCTTGGAGTCACTACGGTCACAGTCCAGTTACCCTCTGGCACGTTTTCAATTTGAAAGTATCCATTTGCGTCTGTATAAACAACCAGTGGAGTGTTTGCGGCGATTCCAATTCTTTTCGATCGAGACATCGCTGGGACATACTCTTCCCCGGTTAATGGATCGTAAAGCTTGATTTGTATGTTTTCGAATTCTGTTTCCACGTCATCTTGGATTCCATCTCGGTCTTCATCCAACCAAACCACACCGGCAATGGCTTGGGTCTTTTCGGAGACGGAGCTGTTACTGCTGTCTAGTGTTTCTTGAAGGACTCTTAGTGCCGAGGGAATTTTAGGACCCTTTGGCTTCTGAGCAGGGTCTGGAAGATTATCGAAAGTTTTGCCCGTCAGAGCCCCGTCCTCATCTGCCTCTTGGTCTTTGACATCTTTGAGGATGTTGTTCTTGATTGTATTTTTAGCGCTCGTGTTCGCATTTGGGTTATCGGCAAGTAGGGCCGCGTTTTCTAAATTGGCGTAATCTTTGGCGCTCATTTTTCCACAAAGCCCGGAGTAATCCTGCCCGTTTAGTGTGTAACCGTAGTAGATTGCCTTTCCAAGCTCTGTCCAGTTCAAGCCCTCGAATGTACCAGGGTTCCCATTGGCTGGAACATAAGTGAATGGCGGGATGATGTCTTGCCATTCTTTCTGATTTGCCGGGTAAGAGAATGCGGGGTTAAAAACCGTTCCCGCGTCGATGTTGTAGGGGTTGTGACTATTGTTTCCGGTAGTTGTGTCGCCGTGGCCATTCGCACTCCGCCCATTGCCGACAATCGAAGACATACTGACCGTGATCTTGCGATAAGGGTTGGAAGTTGCATGAGTTCGGTGGCAGATGGTGACTTTTTCATTAGTGCGGGGAGCCGCTTGCACGGCAATCACACCGGTAAAAGTAAGCCCAATCGCAACGGATGCGGCAATTATTGTTTTAAAAAATGACATTGTGTACCTATCTGCGAACCAATAGAACAATTGTCTAATTATTTATTCATAATTGCGAACTTTTGAAAGTAAATCGCAAGCCTTTTTGTCGCGCAATTTATTCACAGTAAATACTCGGCTAACCTAGAGGTCGTTGGCAGGTTCTGGAGAGACTCTAGAGTGTCGGGTATCACTCAGAGGATAGAGAGTTCATGAAGATCAACGTAGTTGCAGCCCTAGCAGGCGGGCTGATTATCGGTGCCGGTTCGATGGTGCCGCTGGGAAGTTTCGCGCAGAGCGATACCCCTGCACTCAACGCCACCCCAACGGCAGAGCAAACTGTTCCGGCAGATCCAAACGCCGAGAATCCAGGAACGGTTCTTCCGGTTGCCCCAACCCCTCCGGTTCCAATCACCCCTCCTAGCTTTGGTGCCGGGCAGCTTGGTGACGATGACGACGATGACGACGACGTTGAGTACGATGACGACGACGAAGATGAAGATGAAGATGAAGATGAGGGCGAAGACGAGGACGACGACTAAACCCTCCACAGTAATTTTTCTGACCGTTAATCGCGGGTAGAATTAGGGCTGGACTCCCCGTGCGGCGCCACCTCGGCTAACTCCCCCAGGATCGAAAGATAGCAAGGGTAACTGGGCTCTGGCGGGTGTGCGGGGAGTTCTTTTTAGCTCCGATTCGCTGTCGGTGGGAAGGGTTAGGCTCTAACTGTGAGTACCGCACTTTATCGCCGCTATCGCCCTGAAGCTTTTGCCGAGCTAATCGGTCAATCACATGTGACCGCTCCCTTGATGGCTGCTCTTCGCGCCGACAAAGTAAACCACGCCTATCTTTTTTCCGGCCCTCGTGGTTGCGGAAAAACTACGTCCGCTCGCATTCTGGCTCGTTGCCTCAACTGCGCTGAAGGCCCAACCGACACTCCCTGTGGGAAATGCCCTAGTTGTATTGAGCTTGCTCGAAACGGCAGTGGTTCGCTTGATGTAGTTGAGATCGACGCAGCGTCTCACAACGGTGTTGACGACGCCCGTGATTTGCGTGAGCGAGCATTGTTTGCACCTGCCCGCGATCGCTTCAAGATTTTCATCCTCGACGAGGCTCACATGGTTACCGCCCAGGGCTTCAACGCGCTACTCAAGATTGTCGAAGAGCCACCGGCCCATGTGAAGTTCATCTTTGCCACCACCGAGCCTGAAAAGGTTATCGCAACTATTCGATCGAGAACACATCACTACCCGTTCCGTTTGGTTCCTCCGGCTCAGTTGCTCGACTACTTGGAAGAACTTTGCACCAGCGAAAAAGTTGAGATTGCACCCGGTGTTCTGTCTCTAGTGGTTCGTTCCGGCGGAGGTTCGGTTCGAGACTCACTTTCGCTACTCGATCAGCTGATTGCTGGCTCGGAAGATGGCAAGGTCACTTATGAACGCGCGGTGGCACTTTTGGGTTACACCCCAGATTCTGTGCTTGATGAAACCGTTGAGGGTTTGGCGATTGGCGACTCAGCGCTAGTTTTCCAATCGGTCGACAAGATTATTCAAAGTGGGCAAGACCCACGTCAGTTCGTTGAAGATCTTCTGGAGCGTTTGCGCGATCTGATTCTGGTTGACTCGGTTGGCTTGGATGCCAAATCCGTGCTTCGCGGCATCAGCGACGCAACGCTTTCGCGCCTGCAGGAGCAAGCGGCGAAGTTTGGCCGGTCCGAGTTGGCTCACGCGGCTGCTTCGGTGAGCGATTCGCTAACCAGCATGACCGGCGCTACCAGCCCAAAACTTCACCTTGAGTTGATGTGCGCCAAGATTTTGGTGCCGGCTGCGAACGCTACCGAGGTTGGTTCGCTGGCCCGCATCGAACGCCTCGAACGTCGCATCGGAATCGGGGGAGAAGCGCCGGCTGCTGTAGTTGCTGCACCTGCTGCGGCGCCAGTTTCGGCACCGGCAAATCCGATTGCGTCGGCGCCAGTTGTTGAAGTCACTACTCCGACCACGCCGATTGAAGTGGTTGCCACTGGAATTACCATTTCGCAGATGCGTTCGTCGTGGGCCCGGATCCTCGATGAAGTTGCCAAGAAGTCGAAGCGCGCTTACATGGTTGCCTATGCCATCGACGTAATGGCCGTGGAGGGCGATGTGCTTACGCTTCGATTCGCCAGTAACTACGACCTTGAAAGCTTCAAGGGAGAAGCCGGTGCTCCGGATGTGCTTCGCAAGGCCATTGAGAATGAGTTCGGCGTTGTCTTCAAGTTCAAGCCGATGATGGAAGCCAAGGCGGAAACTCCGGTAACCGCACCAACGCCGGTGGCTGTTGTTGAGCCAGAGCCACAACAAGAGCCTGAGCCTGAGCCTGAGGCTGTTGAAGAGCCTAGGGAAAAGCAGGAATCAAGAAACGCCAAAGTAGACGAAGACGCTCGCTATGGCGAGTCATTGCTTCGTGAGATTCTCGGCGCAGAACCGCTGGACGACTAAATGTACGAAGGCGTAGTTCAAGAACTAATCGATGAACTCGGGCGTTTGCCTGGGGTGGGACCGAAATCGGCACAGCGAATCGCTTTCCACCTGCTTCAGACCGAAGACGACCTAGCGGAGCGTTTGGCCAAAGTGCTGATCGAAGTGAAAGAGCGAGTGCGTTTCTGCGAGATTTGTGGAAACGTTTCCGAGCAGGAAAAGTGCAACATCTGCCGAGACGAACGTCGTAGCCGCACTTCCATCTGTGTGGTGGAAGAGTCGAAAGACGTGCAGGCGATTGAGAGAACTCGCGAATTCCGCGGTCTGTATCACGTGCTTGGCGGAGCGATCAGCCCAATCGAAGGTATTGGGCCGGATCAGCTTCGAATCAAGGAACTGATGACACGTCTTTCCGACCCCAACATTCAGGAAGTCATCATCGCAACCGACCCGAACCTCGAGGGCGAGGCAACGGCAACCTACCTTTCTCGCATGCTCGCTAGCTTGGGAATTACGGTTACTCGGTTGGCGTCTGGTTTGCCAGTGGGTGGAGATCTTGAATACGCCGACGAAGTAACTCTTGGGCGAGCTTTTTCAGGCCGCCGGCCAGCAAACTAAGTCCATCGGCTAGAATTATCTAAATTCCCCTGTAAGTTCCTTCCCTAGGAGTACAGCCTTGGCTCTAATCGTGCAAAAGTTCGGTGGCTCATCTGTTGGCGATGCCGACAAGATAAAGCACGTGGCTAAGCGCGTAATTGAGACTCAGCGAGCCGGTAACCAGGTGGTAGTTGTAGTCTCTGCCATGGGTGACACCACCGACGAACTAATGGATTTGGCTAATCAGGTAACCGACAATCCCAACCCGCGTGAACTTGACATGCTGCTAACCGCCGGCGAGCGAATCTCGATGGCTCTGCTCGCTCTGGCAATCGATTCGGCAGGGGCGCAGTCACGTTCATTCACTGGCTCTCAGGCTGGAATCGTTACCGACTCCAAGCACGGAAACGCACGTATTGCAGAGGTTACGCCAGACCGAATTCGTGAGGCGCTGAACGACGGCGACATCGCCATCGTCGCCGGATTCCAGGGCTTCAACCGCGAAACCAAGGACATCACAACTCTCGGCCGCGGTGGATCAGACACCACTGCGGTTGCTTTGGCGGCGGCACTGAATGCCGATGTTTGTGAGATTTACTCAGACGTCGATGGCGTTTACACCGCCGACCCTCGCCAGATTCCGGCCGCCCGAAAGTTGGATTACATCGACGTTGAGTCGATGCTGGAGTTGGCTGCGGCTGGGGCCAAGATTCTGCACATTCGTGCGGTTGAGTTTGCACGACGTCACAATGTTGATTTGCGTGTGCGTTCCACATTCAGCACCGACCCTGGAACCAGGGTTATTTCCGGAAAAACTGGAGGAGAAAACATGGAAGAGTCAGTAGTCTCAGGCGTAGCCACCGACAAGAGCCAGACCAAGGTGATTGTGATTGGTATTCCAGACCTTCCCGGCAAGGCTGCCGAGTTGTTCAACGTGGTCGCCGAGGCGGGCGCCAACATCGACATGATCGTTCAGAACACGGCCACCGGTGTCGACGTAGCCGACAAAGTTTCCGACATCTCGTTCACTCTTCCGAAGGGCGACGCGAATAAGGTTGTCGCGGCGCTTGAGGCCAGTCGGTCGAAACTTGGTTACCGCGAGCTTGAGGTAGACCACGAGATTGGCAAAATCTCCGTGGTTGGAGCCGGCATGAGAACTCACTCTGGAGTTTCGGCAACCCTCTTCAATGCGCTTGCTAAAGCCGGCGTAAACATCGAAATGATTTCCACTTCTGAGATTCGCATCTCGGTGGTTACCGACCTCCAAGAAACCGATGCGGCTGCGCGCGCAATTCACACCGCATTCGGTCTAGACAGCGAAATTGAAGCCGTTGTCTACGCCGGTACCGGTCGTTAGTTTTTAGTAAGGGAGTAAACATGAGCAAGAAACCAAACATCGCCCTAGTGGGAGCAACCGGTGCCGTGGGTACCGTGATGATCGATATCTTCAACAACCGCGAAAACATTTGGGGCGAGATTCGTCTTATTGCTAGCGCACGCTCGGCTGGAAAGAAAATCACCGTTCACGGTGAAGAACTAACCGTGGTTGCACTATCGCCAGAAGCTTTCGACGGTATCGATATTGCAATGTTCGACGTACCAGACGAGGTTTCAGAAGTTTGGGCACCGATTGCTGCCGAACGCGGTGCCATTGCCATCGACAACTCTGGAGCATTCCGTATGAACGATCAGGTTCCGCTGGTTGTTCCTGAGGTAAACCCGGAAGCCGCTAAAAACCGCCCGCTCGGAATAATCTCGAACCCGAACTGCACCACTCTCACGATGATGGCTGCGATGGGTGCTCTTCACCGCAAGTGGACTTTGAAGGAACTTGTGGTTTCCTCATACCAGGCTGTTTCCGGTGCGGGAGCAGCGGGAATCGACCGTCTAGGCGCGGAGCTTGGCGTGGTTGGCAACGACGCTTCGCTCGGTTTGGTTAGCGGAGATGTGGCCAAGGCTCTTGATGCCGCGGGAGTGGCACTATCTGACTCTCCGTGGCCTGTTCCAATCGCGCTAAACGTGATTCCGTTTGCCGGTTCATTGAAAGCGGGAGGTCACTCGTCTGAGGAAATGAAAGTCCGCGACGAATCTCGCAAGATTCTAGGAATCAGCGATTTGAAGGTGGCCGCGTCTTGCGTTCGTGTGCCCGTGCAGGTCAGTCACTCGCTAACGGTGCACGCGACCTTCGCGAACCCACTGACCCCTGAGGAAGTTCGCTCGGTTCTTGAGGAGCAGCCGACGATTGTGGTGATGGACGATCCTGCTAAGGGAATCTACCCAACTCCTGGTTTTGTGGCTGGGCAAGACCCTACTTTCGTTGGTCGAATCCGCCAGTCGCTAGATTTCCCAAACAGCATCGAACTGTTTGTGGTTGGCGATAACCTTCGCAAGGGCGCAGCTTTGAACACCTACGAAATCGCCGAACTGGTAGCCAGCGAGTTTTAACAGCAAAACACTAGGAAACTAGCAGGTTGTAGAGCCATACAGGCTCTATCCTGAGTGTGTGAACCGTAAACTTTTTGCCGCAGCAATGCTTGGGGCTCTTTTGCTACTGAGTGGTTGCGCAGTTACCGATGGTTCGAAGATCGACGATCAGTATCAGGTATTTGATCCGGCCGACATCCCTGAGGCCGCGCCGAGCGACGCTTTGGCTGTAGACCCGGCCGTGTTCGCAAATGAGTATTCCGAGTATTCCTTCAAGGTTGGTTCTGGCCCAACCTGGTGCACGATCAACGGCGAATCTAAGTACGTAATCTGTGAGCAAATCGAAACCGATGCTACCTATGACGCGCTTCCGGTACCCGAGGTTTGCAAACTGAGCTACGGCTACCAGTTCAAACTTTTCGAAGATAAACCTAAAGACGATGACGTGGCAAAAATAACCTGTGCTAGCGGTCTGTACGCCGACGCGGCTGCCGCCCAGACTCTCAATTCGGGGGAGACCTTGACGGTCGGCGGCATCACCTGTTTCGTGAGCGACATCACCGCGCGCTGCGATAACCGGCGAGGCAACTTTATTGTGCTCGGCCCAGACGTTTGGGCTAAGGGCTAAGCGCGCGCTGTAAGAGTGAGCAGGCGAACTTCGGGCTTGCAGAAAAACCGCACCGGAGCAAAAATCGACGTTCCTAACCCCGCGCAAACATTGAGCCAAACTTTTTTACCTTGAACCCGATGTTCACTCAAACCTTTTGCATTCTTGGCCGGTAAATCACAATTGGTGATTAGCGCACCAACTCCCGGTAGACAAATTTGACCGCCGTGAGTGTGGCCCGCGAAAACCAATTCTGCACCGTGGCCACCAAACTCATCAATCACTCGAAGATAGGGAGCATGCGCGACGCCAACCACTAAATCCGATTTGCCGAGTTCTCCGGCTTGAGATGCAAGGGTTTCAAACTTGGCAAGTTTGTCGTGGGGGTCGTCTAAGCCCAGAAAACCGATTCTGTTACCGCCAATCACGAGTGACGCCGAACGGTTATTGAGGTTCTTCCAGCCGGAAGACTCGAATACTCCGGTAAGTTTTGCCGAGTCGATTAGCTCTTTGTGATTCGGAGTAGACGGCTTGTTTAGGTAGGCGGCCGGGTTTCGAACCTCAGGAGCGTGATAGTCGTTAGATCCGTTCACAAACACTCCAGGTACTCGAAGGAGGTTTGAGAGCGCTTCAAGCGTTGGTCGTATTGCGTCTCGATGTCCCAGATTGTCGCCGGTGTTCACAACCAGATCTGGTTCCAAGGTGACTAGTTTGGAAATCCAAGCGAGTTTACGTTTCTGCCATGGTGCCACGTGAAAGTCGCTCACATGCAATACTCGAATCGGTTTAGAGCCTGGTTTCAGGATGGGTAATTCCTCGCGAACCACAGTGAAGCGATTTCGTTCTACGAACGCACCCCAAAGCACCAGCAGCAAACCTAGGGTTAGCAGCGTATACAGGAGTGGCATTTAGCCGCCACAGAAGAGTTCGATGATGCTTCCAGCCTGGGTAGGTGTGCCTGGCGCCGGAGAAGCCCGGGTGACTCGGTCGGTAGGCCCACAGTTCCCAGTTTGGCGGCCACTAGACCCGATGGCGGAAAGCTGTGGGTTACCATTTGCGTCTAGCAAAACCCCGGATAGGTAAGCCTGAATGTCTGCCACGGTGGGCCCGTGGGTAAGCAGATCGCTAGGCACCACAACAGCGCCACCCGACGAGACATAAATCTTCACGATAGTTCCGCGCGTAGTTTGCGAACCAGCAGCAGGCACTGTGTAGGCAACCGTTCCAGCTGGTTTGTCGGAGAGCACCGGCGCTGTAACTACTTGGAAATAGAGACCTCCGAGCAAGATTTGGCTGCTTGCGGTGGTTGGGTCAAAAGTAGTTACGTCCGGTACGGTGGCGCCACTAGATCCCGTGTAGAGAGAAGGAGCATCGGCCATACGACCCGGCTGGTAAATCTTGTTGGCCAGCTTCATCACGTTTCGCCACACGTCGTGTCGAGCGTAATAGGCACTCTTGTTTCCAGTTGAAACACGACCCAGGTGCACGTCTCCCGATACGTTTCCAACCCACACGCTGGTAGACACCTTACTTGAGAAGCCGGTCATCCAGGTTTGAACCGAATTGTCAGTGGTCCCCGTTTTACCGGCAACGTCAAAACCGTCGCCAGGGTTCGAAAGACCGGCGGTTCCGCCGCGGATTACGCCTCGCATGGAATGCAAGACTCCGGCGGCAACCTCAGGTGTGGTGGCCTGGGTGCAAGTGCTCTTAGGAACAGGCATCTCTTCAGCCGTTTGGCGTTTCACAACACGTTCGATGGCTATTGGCGTGCAAACCACGCCATTGTTTGGAAGTGCCGCTTCGGCGACCGCCATAGTTAGCGGAGAAATTTCGTTTACCCCGAGCACCGAAGCCGGGATGTACTGCAACTCGGTTCCATCGGCGCGGTGCACTCCGAAGGCGAGCGCAGTGTCTCGAATGTCGCAAAGATCGAGCTGTGAGGCCATGCTCATAAACGCGGTGTTAATAGAAAGCGACATCGCGGTAAGAACATTGGGGTTGGTAGGTTCGCGAGAAGCTGAGTTCTTAGGTTTGTAGGAACCGGCCCAAGCGCCACAGCGAGATGGAAGTTCATTTGGTAGCCACTCGTGAATGCGTCCATCTACCTTGTCGCCCAGGCGCTTGCCTGCCTGCAACCAGGCTGCCATGGTGAATACCTTGTAAGTAGAACCGCTTTGGAAACCCGATGAACCACCATAGTTTTTGTCGGTCGCGTAATTCACCGAGGTGCGGCCTACCCCGCCAGATTTGGTCTGGTCGAAGATTCGGTTCTGCGACATCGCCAAGACTTTTCCGGTTCCCACCTCAACCGACACCGAAGCGGCACCGAGTTTGTTCGGGTCGTCTACCGGAATGCGGCTCTTGATGTACTTGTCGGTTTTGTTCTGAATGCTGATGTTCATGGTGGAGTAAATCTCTAGGCCACCGCGACGCAGGAGGTTTTGGCGCTCTTCGAGAGTGTCTCCAAACTCGGGGCTGTTACGAATGGTCCAAACCACGTAGTCGCAGAAGAAAGCTGTTCTCTGATTTGCCTCACAACCCTGGTTCAGGTTGGTTAGGTTCACCTTGATCGGGGTTGCCTTAGCGGCATCTGCCTCAGCCTGAGTGATGTATTCGGGAACCATGTTCTGAATCACAAAATCGCGACGATTCTTAGCGCCAGGAAGATTGGCTTCCTCGTCGGGTTTGTATTGATTCGGAGACTGCAGCATTCCGGCAAGGAGAGCTCCCTCGGGAAGGTCTAGTTCGCTTGCTTTCTTACCGAAGTAAAACTGGCTAGCAGCTTCCACTCCGTAGATCTGATTACCGAAGAACGAGAGATTGGAATAGCCGGCGAAAATGTCCTTTTTGGAAGCCGATTGTTCAACCGCCAAGGCCAATCGAATTTCGCGTAGTTTACGGGCTACGTCTGGCGCTCGAGCTGCGTCAGCACCTTCTTTATCGCCCTTGAGCATAAGGGTTTCAACAATTGTGTTGCGCACGTACTGCATGGTGATGGTTGAAGCTCCAGGGCCACCGCCACCTCTAACAGCGCTATTCAGACCCGCGCGAACGAGCGAGATTACATCGACACCGGCGTGTGAATAAAAGCGAGGGTCTTCAGTTGCCAGAACCGCGTTTAGAAAGTTTGGGGAAATGTCTTCGAAGGCAATCGAGATTCGGTTGTCGTCGTAGAAATCGTTGATCTTTACCCAGTTGCCCTCGTCATCTTTTCCGTAGAGGGTAGAAGCCTGAGAAGCGTTTACCGGTTTTAGGTAGGCGGGCAGGCTCTCAAACAGCGCAAAGCCGAGAGATCCAGCTGCTCCGGAAACTAGGAATAGCGGAGCCAACAAGGCCAAACCAAGCAATCCAACGATTGCGTTCAGACCGACAAACTTGAGGAGCCTACTAAAAACGGTCTCGCCCTTATTACGTTCAGACATACCTACTAGGTTACCTTCTCTTACGACCTTCCTTGGCTGTGAAGTAGCCCTGAACGCACTTACGAGTAACATCAAATAGACCGTGAAAGGACTTAAGATGAGCAAGATTGAAACCCGTTTGGCAGAGCTAGGTTCGCCACTTCCAGAACTGGCCAAGCCTGTAGCCGCCTACGTGCCGGCAGTTATCTCAGGAAACCTTGTCTTCACTTCGGGCCAATTGCCATTTGTCGAAGGAAAACTTCCTGAAACCGGGAAGGTTGGTGCCACCGTGAACCCAGACGACGCCAAGGCCTATGCTCGCCAAGCAGCACTAAACGCGCTCGCGGCAGTGAAGTCGGTCATTGGAGATTTGGATCGAATCACCCGCGTGGTGAAGTTGGTTGGTTTCGTGGCTTCAGTTCCAGAATTCTCAGGTCAACCCGGTGTAATCAACGGGGCATCCGAGTTTCTGGGCGAGGTATTCGGCGAAGCCGGTGCTCACGCCAGAAGTGCTGTCGGCGTGCCAGTGCTCCCGCTAGATTCTCCGGTAGAGCTCGAACTAATCGTCGAGTTCCAGTAACTTAATCGCTGGCTCCGCCGGCAATCTTTGAGCTAATTACGTTCATCACGCTGGTATCGGCCAGAGTGGTCACATCGCCAATCGGACGGTCTTCGGCCACATCGCGCAGCAGACGTCGCATGATTTTTCCAGAGCGAGTCTTGGGAAGCTCAGCCACAACCATAATTTGGCGAGGACGAGCAATCGGACCGATGTCTTTCGAAACGTGTTCGCGCAGAATCTTGGAGATGTTCTCGGCCTCGCCAGCCGCCTCAACCTGATCCAATCGCAAGATCACAAAAGCTACAACAGCCTGTCCGGTGATTTCGTCCTTGGCTCCAACCACGGCGGCCTCGGCAACCCAAGGGTGGCCAACCAGCGACGATTCGATTTCGGCGGTTGATAGACGGTGACCGGAAACGTTCATCACGTCGTCCACTCGTCCTAGTAGCCAAAGATCGCCGTCTTCGTCCCATTTGGCGCCATCGCCGGCGAAGTACTGACCCTCGAAGTGAGACCAATAGGCTTCGTGGAAACGACCTGGGTTACGCCAGATGCCACGAAGCATCGAAGGCCAAGGCTCGGTGATGGTTAGTAGTCCGGCTTCGCCGCGCGGTACTTCTTTACCCTCGTCGTTGACGATTTTGATTTCAATTCCAGGTACTGGAATCTGCGCCGAGCCAGGCTTTAGAGAAGTGATTCCTGGGAGAGGGGAGACCATGATGGCACCGGTCTCGGTCTGCCACCAGGTGTCAACGATCGGACACTTGCCGCCACCGATTACGTCGCGGTACCAGAGCCAAGCTTCAGGGTTGATCGGTTCACCCACCGAGCCGAGGACTCTAAGCGAAGAAAGATCGAACTTGTCTGGGATCTCTCGTCCTAGTTTCATGAACGAGCGAATCGCGGTTGGGGCGGTGTAGAAAATCGAAACCTTGTAACGTTCGATAATTTCCCACCAGCGACCCGGGTGTGGGGCGTCTGGGGTGCCCTCGAAAATCACCTGTGAAGCGCCATTGGCGAGCGGGCCGTAAACCACGTAGGAGTGACCGGTGATCCAGCCGATGTCGGCGGTGCACCAGTAAACATCGGTTTCTGGGTGAAGGTCGAAAATGTTGCGGTGGGTATAGGCGGCCTGGGTTAGGTAGCCGCCCGACGTGTGCAAAATCCCCTTGGGAGCGCCGGTGGTGCCGGAGGTGTAGAGAATGAAGAGTTCCTGCTCAGCTGGGAACGCCTGGGCCTCGTGCTCCTCTGATGCGCTGGCCATCGCTTCGTGCCACCAGTGGTCTTTTTCATTCCACGCCACTTCTTCGCCAGTGCGCTTGACCACCAAAACCTGCTCAACGGTTGGGCACTTGTTATCTGCCAAAGCTTCGTCAACGGCTGGCTTCAACGCAGAAGCCTTACCCTTGCGGTAGCCGCCATCAGCGGTCACCACAACGCGCACGTCGGCATCGTTAATTCGCGTGGCCAGAGCGTCGGAGGAGAATCCACCAAACACCACCGAGTGAATCGCGCCGAGCCTTGCCACGGCCAGCATGGTCACCACCGCTTCAGGAATCATCGGCATGTAAATTGCAACGCGGTCACCTTTGACGACACCAAGGCCGGTTAGAACATTGGCGGCCTTCTTCACTTCGCGCGTGAGTTCGGCGTAGGTAATCTCTCTGCGGTCGCCAGGCTCGCCCTCAAAGTAGAGCGCAACTCGGTCACCACGGCCAGCGATCACGTGGCGGTCGAGGCAGTTATAGGAGACGTTTAGTTCGCCGTCGTCAAACCAACGGGCAACCGGCGCATGCGACCAGTCGAGGATTTCGGTGAAAGGTTTAGCCCAGTGGAGGGCTCTCGCTTGTTCGGCCCAAAATTCGAGCCGATTTGATTTGGCCTGCTCGTAGATTTCTGGTTGGGCGATTGCCTGTGAGGCAAATTCGGTGGTTGGCGTGAAGTTTCTGCCGTTTGACATCGTTGTCGTTCTCCAGGTTTCCTTGGTGTGCTTCGCTGCACATCTCAGCGAACATACTGCCAGATTAATTCTGTGAATTTGATGAAAAAACCCACATCGTTAGATAGTGTGCCTGTAATGTAATAAATGTCCCCTTAAAAAGGGACCGCGATACCAGTTCCCCCCAATTTGGTATCGCCGGCGGCAGGCACTCCCCCAGAGCCTGCCGCCCCCTTACTTTAACTGGGTTTTACACAGATTTAGCCATCCTCAATGAGGCTTCGAAAAGCTCTGAAACACTCATTTTGTGAATAGTAAAAAACTTGAAGAAGTACTCCAAAATGAGCACTTGAGCGATCTAGTGCTAAACGGTCATTTGAACGCTTTTGCGAACATTGACGGGGTTTGGGTAAGTCTCGAAAATCCCTTCGAATCGGCCGAAGAACTTCATCGTTTCGCTACGGAACTTGCCGACGCGGCCAGACGTCGACTCGATTTTGCTTGCCCATTTGCCGACATAGCGGTTGGCTCGCTTCGTTACCACTTGGCATTACCAATCTCGGGCGACCGAATTCACATTTCAATTCGTAAACACCAATCCACCAGGCGAGATTTGGAATCGCTCATTGAGAATCCGATTCGCTGGGTGCCGATACTTCAAGACCTCGTGCGCTCAAAAAGCAACTTCATCATCAGTGGTGGCACCGGAGCAGGCAAAACCACATTACTAAGGGCGATGTTGGAATTGGAAGAAGCTTCTAGAATCGTCACGGTTGAAGACGTGGCCGAGCTGGAGTTATCGAACCCAAACGTGGTCTCCCTTCAAACCAGGCAGGCAAACACCGACGGCGCTGGCCAGATTGATCTGCAGCGGCTCGTGGTTGAATCGCTTCGAATGAAACCCGACCGCATTGCTGTTGGAGAGGTGCGTGGAGCTGAGTTAGTGCCGATGCTTCAAGCGCTCAATAGCGGCCACCGAGGATCCGCCACAACCATCCACGCCAACCGGGCCGAAGACGTGCCGGCCCGCCTGATTGGCATTGGCCTACTGGGTGGCCTATCACCAGCCACCACGGCTCACCTATCTGCCAGCGCCTTCGACGGAGTGATTGCGCTCGGTCCTCGGTCAAGGGGAATCAGGATTCTGAGTATTGCGAGTTTCGAACTTACTAAAGAGTCAAAGTTGGTGACCCGAAATGAATTCTGAAGCCGCCTTGATAAGGCAGTACGCTCAACTGGCAAAAGCGGGGCATCGAATCCAGTTTTCAGAGAATCAATTCACTCCACCAACTCAAAATGACCTCAACCGACTTCTAGAAATCACAAAAAGCGTGGGAGGCCAAATAGCGCCAACCCTAGATCGGTTTGCCACAGTGCTGAACACTTTGGAACATTCTCGTAGCGAATTAGCTCTGGCAGTCGCCGGCCCCAAAGCCAGTAGCCGTTTGGTGATGAGTCTGCCGATTCTGGTCTTTGTGGGTGCCGGCATTTCTGGAATTCCCATTTTTCAGGCGTTGGCCCAACCATCAATAGTCTGGGTAAGCCTCCTGCTCGGTGCATTTATGTTCTGGATCGGTTACCGCTGGACCAGTCGGCTTCTACTGAAGGCAACCCCCGCATCGAAAGACTCGGGATTTCACCTAGACGCACTCGCGATAGCGGTTCGGGCTGGTCTGCCATATGGAGTGGCCATCGCGCAATTGGAAAAGGTGCTCGGGGAAGCGCCATCCGTCGAGCTACCGCCAGGCAGCGCAAGTTCTGGGATAGCCCTGGCCGATTTACTTGAGGAGCAGGCAAACCTTGTTCGTTTTGAACAGTTCACCGCCGATCGCCTCCGGATCCAGAAATCATCGGTCGCCGTGCTTTGGCCACTTGGCCTAACCGTGCTGCCAGCCTTTGTGCTGATTGCAATCGTTCCAGTAGGGGCAGCTCTTCTACAAAACAACTAGAAAAGGAGAAAAATGAATTACCTGAAAAATGAAGAAGGTTCCGCAACCGCCGAATACGCGATTGCCACTATGGCGGCAGTGGGTTTTGCCGGACTGCTAGTGGTCATCATGAGAAGTGATGAGGTTCGGGCGATCCTCTACGACCTTGTTATGAAAGCACTTTCGGTTGGAACTCCATAGTGAGCGTGGCACAGTCACTGCAGAATTTGCTATCGCCCTTCCCGCTGTGCTGCTGACATTAGTCTTCTCGCTTCAAGCGCTGTCGGTGCAAGTCGGTCGAATCGACCTAATCAGCAAAGCTGGTCAATTGGCTAGAGCAGCTGCTCGTGGAGAGGCGGTTGCGGAGGCCAAGCCCGAAGGAAAACTAGTCTGTGTCGAGTTGAAAATCGAAAGACCTTTTTTGATCGCCGAGAAACAATGCGCTCGCCAACTCGGCTTATAGAAGATAGTGGAGCGGGGGTCGTTCTAGCACTCGGGCTAATCTCTGCAATCGTCGGGGTGTCACTGGCATTCGTGGCGGCTACCAATCAACTACTCCAGCAATCGCGATTAGCCGCGCTCGCGGAGAACGCCAGTGTGGCCGGGGCCGATGCGCTTCGGGGTTTGAGTGCTGGTTCTCCGTGCGAAGTTGCCAGGCAAGTCGTTTTGTCAGGTGAGGGTCGCATAATTTCCTGTTCAATCATCGGAACCGATTTGCTGATCAAACTTGAGAACAACGGAATGCAGGCGAAGGCGAGAGCCGGAGAACCCGAAACTCCACAAAACTGACAATTCTTGCTTAACCGCTAATTCCTGACGTATTGTCTAAGCGGTAGTAAGAAGTGATGACTTCTTATATGTTGTGTTAGCACGGTAGTAAGGAAAATCTTTGGCCAACAGTCAAAAACTAGTCATTGTCGAGTCCCCGGCAAAGGCAAAAACAATCTCCAAGTATCTTGGCGATAACTTCACCGTTCTAGCGTCGGTTGGTCACATCCGTGAATTGGTAGAACCGAAAAACGTTCCCAAAGAGCTGAAGAAAACCTCAATTGGAAAATTCGCCGTCGATGTTGACAACGGATTTACTCCTTACTACGGCATCACCGCCGGCAAGACCAAGACCATCTCAGATCTCAAAGCTGCACTGAAAGGCGCCGACGAGCTTTACCTCGCAACCGATGAAGACCGCGAGGGTGAGGCCATCGCCTGGCACCTACTTGAGGTATTGAAGCCTAAGGTTCCAGTAAAGCGAATGGTTTTCCATGAAATCACCAAAGAGGCAATTCAAGGCGCTCTCGAGCACACGCGCAATCTAGACACCGACCTGGTTGAGGCGCAGGAAACTCGCCGCATCGTAGACCGTCTCTATGGATATGAAATTTCACCGGTGCTCTGGCGCAAGATAAATCGCGGTCTCAGCGCTGGCCGTGTTCAGTCGCCCGCAGTTCGTCTTGTAGTTGAGCGTGAACGTGAACGCATGGCGTTCGTTTCTGCCTCTTACTTCGACGTGAAGGCTTCGTTCGACCCGAATGCCAGCGGGGAACCTGTTTTCGAAGCAAAGCTTCAAACTGTCGACGGCAAGAGAATTGCAACCGGCGAAAACTTCGACGATCGTGGCCAGCTCAGCGGCAACGTAATGCTTCTAGACTCTACCGCTGCGGAAGCACTTGCCGCAGCCGTGGGCGCAGCTGGGGTTGCAATTGAAGTCGTCTCAGTTGAAGCCAAACCTTCGACGCGTCGCCCAGCCGCACCTTTCACCACATCTACCTTGCAGCAGGAAGCCTCGCGCAAACTTCGCATGAGCGCCAAGCAGACCATGGATACCGCTCAGGGCCTCTACCAAGAGGGTTACATCACCTACATGCGTACCGATTCACCCACCCTTTCGGGGCAGGCAATCAGTGCAGCCAGGTCTCAAGCCACCAAGATGTTTGGTGCCGAGTATGTGTCTGACGCCCCTCGCGTGTACACGGGCAAGTCAAAAAACGCCCAAGAGGCGCACGAGGCGATTCGCCCGGCCGGTGAGGTTTTCAAAACTCCAGCAGAGCTTTCCACGCTGCTTCACGGCCGCGCCTACGATCTATACGAACTGATCTGGAAGCGAACTGTTGCCTCGCAGATGCAGGACGCGAAAGTTTCCACCACCACTGCGAAAATCAAGGCGGGCCCTCTGAACGATGGTCGCGTTGCCGAGTTCACCGCCAGCGGAACGGTAGTCACTTTCCGAGGCTTCCTAGCCGCCTACGAAGAAAGCCAAGACGAAGCGCGCAACCAAGACGAAGCGGCCGAATCGAAACTTCCAAACCTAACCGTGGGTCAAAAACTTACCTTGGTTGAGGTTAATGCCAAGGACCACCAAACCAGCCCACCGCCTAGATACACCGAAGCATCATTGGTGAAGGCTCTTGAAGAGGATGGCATCGGTCGTCCTTCCACCTACGCCAGCATTATGTCGAACATCACCAACAAGGGCTATGTAACCAAGCGCGGCCAGGCACTGGTTCCCGAATGGATTGCCTTCACCGTGATTCGCTTCCTTGAGGAGAACTTCGGCAAGATTCTTGATTACAAGTTCACCGCTTCGATGGAAGAAGACCTAGACCAAATTGCCGACGGCAAGCTAGATGCCAAAGAATGGTTGAAGCATTTTTACTTCGGAGGCGACGACCTGGTTGGCCTGAAGGAAACCGCCGAGAACATTCTCGATCAAGACCCTCGTGCCATTAACTCTTACCCGATCACCGACGCCATCACTCTTCGAACCGGGCAATACGGGCCATACCTAGAGATTTTTGAGACTCCAGGTTCCGAAGGCGCCGACCCCGAGACCGGTCGTCGCATTGTCAACATCCCTGAAGATTTGGCTCCTGATGAACTCACTCCGTCGCGTGCACAGGAACTGGTTGACGCTCCGGTCATCACCGACCGCGTGTTGGGCGAAGACCCGGAAACCGGTTTTGAAGTTCTATTCAAAGATGGTCGCTACGGGCCATACGTAGTTTTGAACGACCCAGACGCCGCCAAACCGAAAACCGGTTCGCTGTTCAAATCAATGAGCCCGGCCACGATCGATTTGGAAACCGCACTGCGTCTTCTATCTCTTCCGCGCGTAGTTGGGATTGACCCTGAGTCTGGCAATGCCATCACCGCTCAGAACGGTAAGTTTGGCGCCTATCTCAAGAAGGGCACCGACTCGCGTTCGCTCACCAGCGAAGAGCAGATCTTCGAAATCGACCTGCCAGGTGCACTAGAGCTTTACGCTCAGCCGAAGTACGGTGGCCGCAGAACGGCATCAACTCCGCTCAGGGAGTTCGGCGAAGATCCCGCCTCAGGTGGCGCAGTAGTTGCGAAGACGGGTCAGTTCGGCCCATACGTTAGCGATGGCTTCGTGAATGCAACCGTGCCGAAAGACGACAGCATTGAGGACATGTCACCAGACAGAGCATTCGAACTACTGATGGCCCGCCGTGAGAAACTCGGATTAGAGCCAGGGCAGGCTCCTGCGAAATCGAGTGCACGAGGCGCTCGTAAAACCACCAAGCGCGTGGTGAAAGCAAAGGGCAAGAAATAGTGTTCATTTCGTTTGAAGGAATCGACGGGGTTGGCAAATCAACCCAGATTCGTTTCGCGGAGCGTTACCTGAGCGATCAGGGTAAATCGGTGCTCACCACCTTCGAACCGGGCGGAACCGAACTTGGTCAAGAGATCCGAAACCTACTTTTGCACCGTAGGGGAGACGTTGCGCATCGCTCGGAGGCGCTGCTTTACGCTGCCGATCGCGCTCACCACGTGGTCACAAAAATTCGTCCGGCGCTAGCATCGGGCAAGGTAGTAATAACCGACCGGTACCTTGATTCGTCGGTTGCCTACCAGGGAGCGGGTCGCAAATTATCTGCCGATGAAGTTCGCAACATCTCGCTCTGGGCGGTAGACGGATTGCTTCCAGATCTCACTATCCTGCTAGACCTCGACGCCGCCAAGGCCAGGGAGCGACGCAACACCACTGGTCAGGAAGCCGATCGCCTAGAGCGCGAGCAACTCGATTTCTTCGAAGCGGTTAGGGCTGAGTTTTTGAAGTTGAGTGCGGCCGAACCGGAGCGGTTCCTGGTGATCAACGCCGAAATGTCGCCAGAAGAAATCTTCGAACACATCCGACCGAAACTAGATGAGCTCCTGGGTAAATGACCCGAGACTTTTGGTATGAATTAGCCGGTCAGCCAGAGGCCGTGGCCCAAATTCGCCGTGCAGTTGCCGAACGGGAGAGCGGCGTGTTCCACTCGTGGTTAATCACCGGCCCTCCAGGGTCGGGGCGGTCGGTGCTAGCAGAAGCTTTCGCTGCCGCGTTGCAGTGCGTTGACGAAGGCTGTGGCACCTGCCACTCGTGCATTTTGGCGAAGGCTGGAACCCACCCAGACATCACCGTATTGACCACCGAGAAAGTTCAGATAGCGATTGCCGAAGTGCGAGACCTCGTTGCTTCTTCCTCGTTTGGGGCCTCCGCCGGTCGTTTTCGAATCATGATCATCGAAGACGCCGACCGAATGGCTCCATTAGCCGCCAACGTTCTCCTCAAGGCTCTCGAAGAACCGCCGGCCAATACTATTTGGATTCTCTGTGCGCCTTCCGAGGTAGACATGCTGCCAACTATTCGCTCTCGCGTGCGCAAGGTGGTTCTGAAAGTTCCTAGTGTCGAAGACGTTGCGAGGTTACTCGTAGAACGCGACGGCGTCGACCCGAAGCTTGCGGTCTTGGCTGCTGCCGAAGCGCAGAGCCACATCGGCATGGCCCGCAGACTTGCCACGAGTAAAGAGGCACGCGAACGTCGGCACCAGTATCTTCAGGCAGCCCTCAGTATTTTCAACGTCACCGATGCCGTGCGAACCTCCGACACCTGGCTAGATCTAGCCAAGAAGGATGCACTGGCGCTCACCAAAGAGCGCGATGAAGAAGAACGTCAAACCCTCCTGCACAGCTTAGGCCTTGCCCCAACCGACACCGTGCCGCCTCAGTATCGAACCGACTTCAAGAATTTGGAAGAGGGCCAGAAGCGCAGAGCTACCAGAAGCCTGCGAGATGGGCTTGATCGCATTTTGGTAGACCTCCTCGCGCTCTACCGTGACGTGCTAACCGTGCAACTGTCGGCATCGGTGGAACTGGTTAACCGAGACCTCGAAGAGCAGATTCGTGTGGTTGCCGTTGCTCTGAAGCCAGAGGAAACAATTCGAATCATTGACCAGATTGAAATCTCTCGCGAGAGAATTGATCGAAACGTCCGAGACATTTACGTAATGGACTCACTAGCCGCAACCATGAGAAGAAGAGCTTGATGAAGAAGATTATTGCCCTATTGGCTTCTCTAAGTTTGACCGCAACCATCGCCGGATGTTCGGTGCCCTCCAAGCAGGTAGATCTCTTCAACCAAACGCCAGCCTGGTCGCTTTGTGAAAACAATGTCTTCCAGTGTGCTTCGATCGCTGTTCCAGTTGATTGGGATAAGCCAGATGGGGAGACGTTTCAGCTTGCTCTAATTCGTAAGTTCACCAACAACGCAATTGGTTCGCTGGTTCTAAACCCAGGTGGCCCCGGCTCTTCTGGCGTCGATTTCCTCGCGAACAACTGGGAAGACATCGGCACGCCAGAATTGCGAAAGGCCTACTCATTCGTTTCATTCGACCCTCGCGGTGTTAGCCGAAGCAAAGGCGTGAGCTGTCTGAACAACAAAGACACCGACGAATTGCTTTACGGAACCAACGACGCTGAAATCGGAAGCGCCGAGGAGATCAGGTTATTGCGCGAGGATCTAGACAGATTTGTCTCAGCATGTGTTGAAAACACCGGAGACGTCCTCGGTGAAATCGACACCGTGAGCGCTGCTAAAGACTTGGACGTTATTCGAGCAGCCCTCGGGGAGTCAAAACTGGATTACCTAGGTTTCAGTTACGGAACCTTCCTAGGCACAACCTATGCGGCACTTTTCCCTGAAAAGGTTGGACGTTTTGTTCTAGACGGAGCGGTTGATCCGAGAGTTTCCGATGCTCAGCAGAGCATCAACCAATTAGCCGGGTTCGATCTGGCGCTAAACAACTATCTAACCGACTGTGTTGAAAACGACATTGACTGCCCGTTCCCTGGCGGAGTGGCTAGCGCTAAAGCCAAAGTCAAAGATTTCCTGCTGAGCATGGAAACCAAGACGATGAAAACCGACTCGGACCGAAAGCTCACAATTTCCTCGGCTACCACCGGGCTGATTCTGGCCATGTACTCCGACAGTTACTGGCCTTACCTAACCCAGGCGTTCACTGACGCCTTCGATGGCGACGGCTCGATGTTCTTGAGATTGGCAGACGTCTACAACGATCGCCAACCAGACGGCAGCTACAGCGGTAACACCCTCGAAGCGAACATTGCAATCAACTGCCTAGATTCCAGAGCATCAGCCAAACCTGCCGACATGGCAAAGCAGAACAAACGTCTCTTGGCCGTTTCGCCGATTCTCGGACGCTACTGGCAAAACGGTGCTCTAACCTGTGAGAACTGGCCCTTCCCGGTAGCCGAACAGCCTGATAGCTACGCGGCAGAGGGTGCTCCCACCATTTTTGTAATTGGAACCACTGGAGACCCAGCAACACCGTTCCAGCAGTCTGTGGATTTGGCGCACGAAGTTTTGAATGACGGGTTCTTGATCACCTACAGGGGAGAGGGTCATACCGCCTATGGTCGCTCCAACGAATGCGTCAGCTCTGCTGTGGATGGCTTCTTGATTGACGGGAAAATCCCGTCCAAGGAACCGGTCTGCTAGTTAGCTTCCAGCCACTTATAACGACTAGATAACAAGCGGAATAAATAGGCGATTTTTCAGTTCCAGGCAAATTTCCAGGTATAGATTTTGTGATGGTGCGTTTCCAAACGCCTACAACCATTCAAAGCCGAATGGTTTTTCTATGAACATTGGAGTTCAATGGGATCGTCAGAGAACGAGAAGGTTTGGGTAGAAACCCAAGCCAGCCCGGAGTTCCAAGCTCTAAAGAGGAAGTTCCGCAACTACGCATTTCCAGTTGCCGCGCTCTCGCTGGCTTGGTATTTCCTTTACGTAATACTCACAGGCTTTGCCCGTGATTTCATCAATACAAAACTGTTTGGCAACATCAACCTGGCATTCGTGCTGGGATTGCTGCAGTTCGTAACGACCTTCGCAATCGCATGGGCATACGACAAACATTCCACCAAACACCTAGACGACGCATCAGACAAGATCGCGCGCGAAGTTGAAGGGAAGTTGGCCAAATAATGTCATCGACAACACTTAGCTCAATCCTTTTTGGCGCGTTCGTCGCGGTTACGCTTTTCATCGTTTGGCGCGCTGGTCGCACCAACAAGAAGTCAACCGACTTTTACGACGGTGGCGCTAACTTCTCTGGTTTCCAGAATGGTCTGGCAATCGCCGGCGACTACATGTCGGCTGCTTCATTCCTAGGTATCGCCGGAACCATTGCTTTGTTTGGTTACGACGGCTTCCTTTACTCAATCGGTTTCCTCGTGGCTTGGCTGGTAGCTTTGCTGCTGATCGCAGAGCCACTAAGAAACTCGGGTCGTTTCACCATGGGAGACGTTTTGGCGTTCCGCATGCGTCAGGTTCCTGTGCGCACAGCGGCAGCGTCGTCGACGCTCGTGGTTTCGATTTTCTACCTCATGGCCCAAATGGTGGGTGCCGGTGCTCTCGTTTCACTCTTGCTAGGTATTACCGACCCAGGCACTAAGAACCTCATCATCGCCGGTGTGGGTATCTTGATGATCCTCTACGTAACCATCGGTGGAATGAAGGGCACAACCTACGTTCAGATTTTGAAGGCTTTCTTGCTCATGACCGGAGCGGCAATGTTGACCGTTATGGTTTTGTGGAAGTTCAACTTCAACGTGTCTGATCTTTTGGGCGAAGCTGCAAAGAACAGCGGCAAGGGAGATGCATTCCTTCAGCCTGGTTTGAAGTTTGGTAAAGACGTCTTGGATGCTGCAGGCAACCTCGACCCGCTGAAGACCCTTTGGTCACGCCTAGACCTCGTGTCGTTGGGCTTGGCTTTGGTTTTGGGTACTGCCGGTCTTCCACACATCCTGATTCGCTTCTACACCGTTCCAACCTCGAAAGCCGCCCGCAAGTCGGTTAACTGGGCGATCGGTAACATCGGTGCTTTCTACCTCATGACTATCGCTTTAGGTTTCGGCGCTGCCGCTCTTCTCAGCCGCACTAACCTATTCCGCGGGTACAAGGTTGATGCCACAGGATGTTTGGTAGATGCCAAGGGTGCTGCAATTGCCAATGGCGATGCCGCCTGTACGCCGCTCGACGGGGTTGCAACCCTATCGGCTGATGCCAAAAAGCTATTGGTTCCAGTTGACCCATCGGGTAACGTGGCAGCTCCTCAGCTGGCCGAGTTCCTCGGTGGCGGTGCTGGTACTACCGGTGGTGCGGTAATGCTTGCCATCATCGGTGCCATCGCGTTTGCAACTATCTTGGCTGTGGTGGCCGGTCTAGTTCTTGCTAGTTCGTCATCGTTCGCGCACGACCTTTACGCCAGCGTTATCAAGAAAGGCAACGCTTCCCCAGAAAAGGAAGTTCGCGTAGCTAAGATTTCTGCGATCGTCATTGGTTTGGTTTCGATTGTTTTGGCAATCGGTGCTCAGTCGTTGAACGTTGCATTCTTGGTGGCCATTGCCTTCGCAATCGCTGCGTCGGGTAACCTTCCAGCGGTGCTCTACTCGCTGTTCTGGAAGAGATTCAACACTCGCGGAGCGGTTTGGGCCATCTACGGTGGTCTAGGTTCGGCGCTGTTGCTGCTGATCTTCTCGCCAAACGTTTCGGGTCTCGCAACTTCGCTGATTCCTTACGTTGAAGGTGGGTTGAAGTTTGACCTCTTCCCACTATCGAACCCAGGTATTGTTTCAATCCCACTCGGTTTCATCTTCGGATGGCTTGGAACGATTACATCGACCGAGAACAACACGGCTAAATACGCCGAGCTTGAAGTTCGTTCGCTATCCGGTGCAGCTATCGGAAAAGCAGTTAAGCACTAACTGATCAGGCAAGTCGACCCCCTGCGCTTCGGTGTAGGGGGTCGACTCTTTGCATTTGCGGCGCCGTCAAACTAAGACCACAATCATTCACAGTGACGCCAAGCGACCTTAGGTGTCAAATCACGTGCACCGAGTTCAAAGTGCATCTCTAATGTCTTATTGTTAATACAAACTAAATGTATTGAAAGTGAAGTTGTCGCAAATGACTGAGCAAAAAGAAATCGGTGTAGGTCTCGTCAGTGTTGGCTGGATGGGTAAGGTTCACTCCCGCGCGTATCAGGCGATTCCGGTGGTTTACCCTGAGCTCGGCATTAGGCCTCGCCTTGTTATTGCCGCCGATACCGAACCCTCCCGAGGTGTTTACGCAAAAGACGTGCTTGGCTTTGAAGAATCAACTCTCGATTACCACGACGTTCTAAATCACCCAGACGTCGACGTGGTTTCGATTTGCGCACCAAACTTCCTTCACGCCGAGATTGGAATTGCCGCCGCCAAAGCCGGCAAAGCGTTCTGGATTGAGAAGCCGGTTGGCCGAGGGGAAGCCGAAACTCGCACGGTTCAAACCGCGGCTGCCGAGGCGGGCGTGGTATCTAGCATCGGTTTCAACTATCGCCACGCTCCGGCGGTTGAAAAAGCTAAGGCTCTAATCGCGGAAGGAAAAATTGGTCGCATCACCAACATCCGCGGAACATTCTTCGCCGACTACTCGGCCGAACCGAACGCCGCTCTCTCCTGGCGATTCAACCGCAAGCTAGCCGGCTCAGGCGTACTTGGAGATCTAATGGGCCACCTGGTTGATCTAGTTCAGTATGTTGTTGGCCCCATCTCCAGCGTCTCCGGTATGACTTCGACAGTCATCAAGCAGCGTCCGATTCAGCAGATGGGCAAGGGAACCCACTTCGACGTAATTGAGGGCGGAGAACTTGGCGATGTTGAAAACGAAGACTATGCCGGAATGATGATCCGCTTTGCCGAGAATGCGGTTGGGGCTGGAGCGGTTGGCACGCTTGAGGCATCACGAGTTTCAGTGGGGCCACGTGCCTCCTACAACTTCGAGATCTACGGCACAGAGGGTTCACTCCGCTGGGACTTCGAGCGTATGAACGAGCTTGAGGTTGCGGTTGGCCGCAAAGGCGAGTTTGTGGGTTACACCCGCGTTCTAGCTAGCCCGGGCTTCGGCGACTTTGATCACTTCCAGCCAGGTGCCGGAACCGGAATGGGCTTCGACGATCTAAAAGTAATTGAAGCGCGCAAGTTCCTAGAGGCCGTTGTTGGAAAGCAACACCTGAACTCAAACATCAACGATGCCGTTTCCGCGGCAGCGGTTTGCGAGGCAGTTGAACGCTCGGCTGAATCAGGTCAGTGGGTAGCTCTCACACCGGTGGCCGGAGTCACCGCTGCAACCCGCTAGCTAAGAGCCTGAATCAAAATCCAGAGGTTCAAACTCGAGAGCGCGGTAGCAATCGAGTAGCCAAGAATCTTCACGAAGTTCGTGTTCTTCAAATCGCCCATGAGTTTCGCATCTGAAGTGAGACGAATCAGTGGGAACAGCGCAAACGGAATACCGAAGCTCAAAAATACCTGGCTAAGCACCAGAACATCGGTTGCTCCTAGACCTAGAGAAAGCACAAACAACGCCGGCACCAACGTGATTAGTCTTCGAACTATCAGTGGCAGAGACCTCTTGATGAGCAGCCCGTCGAAGATCACCTCACCCGCATAGGTTCCAACCGAAGTAGACGAAAGCCCGCTGGCCAGAAGCGCCAGAGCGAAAAGAACTGCAAAGGTAGCGCCTCCGGCGGAAAGAATCTCGTTGAAGACCGCGGTGATTATGTCCTGACCAGCTTCGGTAGTTCCAATCACAGCACCTAACACCAAAAGTCCGATGTTCACAGTTCCCGCGATCAACATGGCAAACGAGACGTCCCAGCGGATGATTCGAACCAAACGGCGATTATCTAATCCTGTAGCAATGGCTCCTAGCCGGTCGCGACTGAGAGCCGAGTGCACATAAACCGCATGCGGCATGATGGTGGCGCCAAAGATTCCAAGAGCCAAAACGGCAGAACCTTCATCGGTGAGGGTAGGAACCAACCCACCTAGGAAATCACCAAAAACCGGCGTCCATGAGGTAATCGCCGAAATGAATCCGAATCCGGTGAGAACGATTAGGCCAAAGATTACGTATTCGAAAGACTTAGCCCTACCCGATGCCTTCATGTACAAAAGTGCTGTGGAAACTACCGCGGTGGCAAGGCAACCGGCGAGTAGCGGCCAACCGAACAGCAGGTTCAGAGCGACAGCCCCACCGATCAGCTCGGCCAGGTCGGTGGCAATCGCCACGAGTTGCGCCTGTAACCAGTAGAGAATGCGCGTGAACCGACTCTTGAGGCGCTCTCCCATGATGCGAGACAGGCTCTTGTTCGTGGCCAGGCCGAGTTTTGCCGCAAGGTATTGAACCAGCCACGCGATTAGATTGGCCGCAACCAACACCCAGAGCAGCAGATAACCATACTGAGTTCCTGCGCTGAGGTTTGTGGCAACATTTCCCGGATCCAGATAGGCGACTCCGGCAACCAGAGCAGGGCCGAGCAGGGCGAAAAAGCCGGTTCGGGTTTGCTTCGTGAGTGCCATTGTTCTAGCGTATGTTGCGAAAAACCTAAGTGGCTATTTTTGCCCCAAGGCTCGCTTGATTAGGGTAACAATTTCTTTTTCAACCTTGGCGTTCACACCGGTTAGAGCGAATGAGGTTGCCCAGAAGGTGCCGTCGTCGAGTCTTGCGCTGTCCTGGAAACCGAGGGTGCAGTATCGCGACTCAAACTTTCCGGCGTCTTGGAAGAAGACAACTGTTTTTCCATCAACGCAGTAGGCAGGCATTCCGTACCAGGTCTTCACCATAAAGTCTGGGTTCACCGACATCGCAATGCGGTGAACTTCCAACGCCAGTGCTTTGTCTTCCGGATTCATCGATTCGATCCTGGTCATCGTGGCAGCCAACGACTCGGCACGGTTTAGCTGTAATTTGCGCTCTTTGGCCGCTTCGCGCATTGCAGCGCGCTCTTCTTTGCTAAATGCTTCAGCCATTGAACTACCTTTCACTCTTCCCCGAGCCACCCAGGAGAATCGAACTCCTGACCTGCTCTTTACGAGGGAGCTGCTCTACCGACTGAGCTAGGGTGGCGAGTTGCACTAAGCAACTAGAAAAGTTTACCGCCTACCATCCGAGCCATCACGAACTCGTTACCGACTCAAGTAGTTATCGATTTAGCTCGTGTTAGCTCTCACCGACGGTGAAGCTGGAAACCGGTGCTACAAAATCGTTTAGTTAGTAACGATTCGCTTCGTCTTCATCGAAGTCATCGTCTTCGTCATCTTTTTCATCATCCTTGCCGAAATGCTCGGCGGCATAGCCTCCCGAATAGCCCATACCTTCGTAGCCACCAGGGCCAGAATGGATGTCACCTTCGCTCATGCCATTGCCGTCGTCGTCGGGTTCTAAATCTTTTTCACTCATGTACGAAAACCTAAACCTCGGCACTGACACCAAACATAGACTCAAGACATGAATACTTCCGGGGAACAACCAACCATTCAATTTCTAGGCGCTGCCGGCACGGTTACGGGAAGTAGGTTCCTGCTTAGCCATCAGGGCACTCGCGTGCTGGTCGACTGTGGCATGTTCCAAGGTTTGAAAGAGCTTCGCCTGAAAAACTGGGCCGACTTCGCGGTTGATCCAGAAACCATTGACGCTGTAATACTCACCCACGCGCACTTAGACCACTGCGGTTATCTGCCGAGACTCGTGAAACTCGGGTTCGGTGGAAAGGTTTTCCTCACCGAATACACCGGCAAATTGGCCGAAGTAATCTTGCGAGACTCGGCACGAATTCAAACCGAGGATGCGAAATGGGCATTGAAAAAAGGTTTCTCGAAACACAATCCACCAACCGCTCTCTACAGTGAACACGATGTTGACCAAACCCTGAAACTCTTTGTGCCGACCCCATTCTCTGCGCGCACCGAAGTGGCGAGAGAAACGTTCGTGACCTTTCACCCCGCCGGCCACATTCTTGGCGCATCGTTTCTGGAAATCGAGTTCTTTGGAAAGCGCCTGCTATTTACCGGCGATCTAGGTAGGCCCGATCACCCGCTACTGGAAGCTCCCGGGGCATTTCCAGAAGGCGAGTTTGACGCTGTGGTTACCGAATCAACCTACGGCGACCGTGAGCACACTCCAACTTCAGACGACTTCGCCACAGTCATCAACACCACTATCGACCGAGGAGGCTCGGTTCTAATCCCGGCATTCGCAGTAGACCGCACCGAGGTTATTCTGGTTCGCCTTCGCGAACTTTATGAAACTGGCCAGATTCGTCAAGTGCCCATTTACGCCGATAGTCCAATGGCGCTAAAGGCCCTCGCTTTCTACCGTGATGCAATAAATAAACACTCGGATGAAATTCGCGAGGAGATTGCTACCGCCTGGGAGGGGCGCGATCCGTTTGACCCGGGAACTCTGGTTGAACTGCTTACCGTTGATGAGTCGAAAACAATCAATAACCCAACCGCGCCCTGCATCATCATCTCTGCCTCGGGTATGGCCACGGGAGGGCGTGTCGTGCATCACCTTCGAGACATGTTGCCGAACCCCAAACACACGGTGATTTTGGTTGGCTTCCAGGCGATGGGAACGCGCGGGCGCAATCTACTCGACGGAGCTGATGAGGTTCGGATGCATGGCGAGATGGTTCCGGTGAAAGCTCACATTGCCAACGTGCAAGAGTTTTCAGTTCACGCCGACGCTAACGAATTAATGACCTGGCTTGGCGTGGGGAAAGCGCGCATCAAGCAAATCTTTGTGGTGCACGGTGAAACCGGCGCGGCCGAGGCACTGGGCCTTCGCATTCAGAACGAACTGCAAGTTCCGGCAATCACCCCAACGGATGCTCAGCAGTTTCCTATCTAAAGCCGTTAACCTAGAGGGATGAACAAGTTGGGCAGAGG
>JBEGUF010000047.1:0-3316 GCA_041179025.1 Actinomycetota bacterium
ATACGCCGAGCACAATCATGCCGAAGAAGATCGCCAGTTTGATCTTGTCGATTGGTCTGGCCAGTGTGCTCAGAACCCAGATTCCGGTAACGCTCATGGTGATCATGGTTGCCGTTTGAGCCTCTCCAACGCTCCAACGCTCGGTGTCGGTGATGAGTCGAAGTGAGATAACGGCCAGCGCCACGGCGATTCCGCTCGGGATGGTGAATGAGAGGGCGCGCCCTAGGAAACCTGGCACGTAACGTCTGGCGTTGGGAAGCAGGGCAAGGGCGAAGGCCGGCAATCCGATGGTGAACGAGTCGATTCCGGATAGTTGGCGAGGCAGGAACGGAAACTTCCAGGCCATTACGCCGAACACCAGAGCCAGGGTGAGCGCCCAACTGGTCTTTGTGAGGAACAGTTTTGAAACGCGTTCGATGTTGGCGATGACCTTACGCCCTTCGGCAACCACGCCAGGAAGGTTGGAGAACTTGCCATCGAGAAGCACCAGATTCGAAACGGCTTTAGTGGCTGGAGAACCTGAACCCATGGCAATGCCCATATCGGCCTTCTTTAGAGCCAGAGCGTCGTTCACGCCATCGCCGGTCATGGCAACCACGTGACCCTTCAACTGAAGGGCGGCCACCATGTCACGTTTTTGTTCAGGGGTCACACGGCCAAACACCGTGTACTTTTCCATTACTTCGGCAAGCTCGTCGATGTTGGTTGGAAGGTCTCTGGCATCGAACGCGACGCCCTCAAACTGAACGCCGGCATCGCGAGCCACGGCCGCCACGGTTTGCGGGTTATCGCCCGAGATGATTCGAATCGAAACGCCCTGCTCGCGGAAATACTCAACCGTTTGGGCGGCATCGCTACGAATGCGCTCGCGGAAAGTGATCAGTGCGATTGGCTGGTGGTTGTTGGTTAGCACCAGAGTGCGACGGCCGGTTGCAGCGAGTTCAGCGGCTCGGGTAAGTACTTTCCCCTGTTTTTTATCCAGGACGAACTCTGGCGCACCCAGCGTCCAGGTTCCAGAATCCTTAAACGTAAAGGAAGAAAGCTTCTTCGACGAGGTGAACTCAACCGAGGCTGTGTGTTTCAAACTCTCGTTCGCCTTGAAGTGCCCTTGGAGGCAACGGGTGGTGGCGTTAGCGTCTGGGTCGTTCCCGAAGTAGGCGAGCACCGCTTCGTATTCCGAAGACTTTTGTAGCAACTCGATTGCCTCGAACTCGATGTCACCTTCGGTAAGCGTTCCGGTTTTATCGAAGCAAACAACGTCGACTCGGGCTAGGCCTTCAACGGCTGGAAGTTCCTGAAGCAGAACCTTTTTGTTGGCAAGTTTCATCGCGGCCACTGCGAAGGTGATTGAGGTTATTAGCACCAACCCCTGCGGCACGAAAGCGATTACGCTGGCGATGGCGGCTACCGTGGCTTCAAGCCAAGAGCCGTTGGAGATAGCAACGCCCCAACCACCGTGGGCCTGCATCTGACCGTTAGCGGCGATCAGCACGAATGGCAGCAGCGCCCAGGAGATCCACTTAATTACCTTGTTGATGGCATTGCGTAATTCGCTGGCAACTAGCGAGAACTTCTTGGCCTCCACGGTGATTCTGGAAGCGTAGGTGTTTGAGCCAACCCGAGTGACTCTGGCAAAGCCTCGGCCAGCGGAAACGGCCGAGCTCGCCAAAACCGTGTCACCGATTACTTTGTCTACGGGTTCCGATTCTCCGGTGAGAATCGATTCGTCGAGTTCGAGTCCGTCTGAGAAAATCACCTCGGCATCGGCTAGTAATTGATCGCCGGCACGCAGTTCCAAGATATCGTCCATGACGATTTCTTCGAGTTTCAGGTCTATCAACTCGCCGTTTCGGCGGGCCCTGGCGTGAGGAGCGTAAAGCAGGCTGACTCGGTCAAGAGTTCGCTTCGATCGATACTCCTGAATCACGCCAATCAGAATGTTGGAGATAACGGCAAGGCCAAATAGCGCGTCTTTCCATTCGCCGAGCAGTAAAAGCGCCAGAAAGGAGCCACCCACGATGGCGTTAAACAGTGTGAAGAAGTTCGCGCGCAGAATGCTGGTTAGCTTGCGTGAGGAAGAGGTGTCTTGTTTATTGGTGAGACCGGCTGCGCTTCGCTCTTGCACATCTTTAGTAGATAGCCCTGGGTTCGCGAATTCTGACATGGCTCAAGGCTACCGAATCGGTAGATTAGAAGAAGGAGTGGTTGGGCAAATGAAAAACAATGCGGTGCAGGAATTCTTTTCCGTGCGTTTTCGCAAACTCCTTTCTGGCGCTAAAGACGGTAAACCGCCTTGGCTAGACATCATTGCCGATGGGGAAACGGGTGGGCTTTTTATGCCGAACGAAGGCCCCTGGGTGGTTCACCGCGATTTCGGAACTTTGGTCGGCGGCATTCGAGCTCTACTGGTTCAGGCTTTGCAACCGGCAACTTTGGCGGGGGTTCGAAACCACTCGCGCTATGAGCAAGACCCGCTAGGACGTTTAGCTGGCACAATCCGTTGGCTCACGGTTACTACCTTCGGTTCCCATGCGGCTGTTGGGGGAGAGTCTTCCCGAGTGAACCGTCTGCATACCCGAGTTGCTGGTGAGCAGCCGGTCTCGTATCGAGCATCCGACCCACACCTGTTGTTGTGGGTGCACGCTGCCTTTACCGATTCGTTCCTGGCAGCACATGAGCTTTACTGCAAGGCTCCAATTCCGGGTGGCGCCGACGGTTACATTTCCACCTGGGCCAGATCGGTTGAACCGCTGGGTTTGACTGAGGCTCCGATGACGCGTGGGGAATTAGACGAGGTAATGTATTCGTTTTTCGCGGAACTCAAAGTTACCGATGACACCAAATCTGTGGTTCGCTTTATTCGCAAGCCACCGCTTCCGTTATCGGTGAGACCTGCGTACGCACTGTTGTTTCAAGCGGCAGTGGTTTCGCTTCGCCCTGAACACCGGGAACTCTTGGGTTTGAAGAATCCACCGAGTTGGTTAGTGATTCCAACCACGCGCTTTCTGCTTCGAGCAATTCGCGTGTTGATTGGGCCAGAGTCGCCAATCGAAGACGGAGCTCTGCGCAGGTTGAAGCGGCTCGGGCTTATCTAGATTTTCGATTTGCGCCGATGTGCGCTTTTCGAAATTCCGGCTGCATTTCTAACCATCGACGGAAACACGAGACCGTGCATTGGGAAAACAGCCCACCAGTAGAGCTGACCCATTAGTCCCTTTGGCGCGTAGGTAGCGGTTTGGGTTACCTTGGTGCCGGTTGCAGTTTTCTCTAAGCGGAACTCCAGCCAGGCTAGACCGGGCATCTTCATTTCCGCACG
>JBEGUF010000048.1:0-6318 GCA_041179025.1 Actinomycetota bacterium
GGAGATTTTGTTGCCGTTGCGGTCAACGATGTCGCCCGGTTCTTCTTGGAGTTTTTCGCCGAGCCAGCCCTGGGTGTCGCCGTCGGGGATGAAGCAGATGTCGTAGCTGTCTGGTTTTTGAGCTACTGCAAGGCCTCTTTCGGCTGCTTCTCTGCGGATGTCGGCTTTGTCGGATTCGGCGCCGATTGGGAAGAGCACGTGCTTTAGCTGTTCGGTGGTGAGAACGCCGAGAACGTAGGACTGGTCTTTGGCGGTGGCAGGTGATCGGTGAAGTTCTAGATTGCCGTCATGTTCTTCGATGGTGGCGTAGTGGCCGGTGCAAACAGCGTCGAAGCCGAGGGCTAGGGCTTTTTCAAGCAGGGCGGCGAACTTGATTCGCTCGTTGCAGCGCATGCAAGGGTTTGGGGTGCGACCGGCTTCGTATTCACTGATGAAATCGTCGACGACTTCCATTTTGAAACGTTCGGAGAAATCCCAGACGAAGTATTTGATGCCGAGGAGGGCTGAAACGCGCTGGGCGTCCATTGAGTCTTCGATGGTGCAGCAACCGCGGGAGCCGGTTCTAAGGGTTCCAGCGTTGCGGCTGAGGGCTAGGTGAACGCCAACTACTTCGTGGCCGGCATCGACCGCTCGGGCTGCTGCCACGGCGCTATCTACGCCGCCGCTCATTGCAGCCAAAACCTTCATAGGTTGATTTTACCCTTTGGGTTAGACGGTTAGGCCGGCTTTTAGGGCTGCCGCATGCACTTCTGGAAGAACCTTGAGGAATTCGTCGATGTCATCTTTGGTAGTGTCGCGGCCAATTGAAATTCGTAGGGTTCCGGTTGCTTCTTCTTCGCTTCTGCCCATGGCAATGAGCACGTGTGAGGCTCTGGCAACGCCGGCCGTGCAGGCAGAGCCGGTAGATACGGCGATGTTGTGTTGGTCGAAGAGGTAGAGCATCGAATCGCCCGAGCAGCCTGGGAAGGTGAAGTGAGCTAGGTCTGGAACGCCCGGTGCTGAGCCCCTGGAGAATCTGGCACTTGGGATTGCTCTGGTAACCCCGGTGGTGAGTTGATTCAGAAGTTCATGTCTGGCCCAGCCGTCGGTGGCAAGTTTGCTTGCGCTGAGTCTGGCGGCTGAGGCGAATGCTCTCGCGCCGGCGGCGTTCATGGTTCCGCCGCGGAGGTCACGTTCTTGGCCACCACCCTGCTGGATGCTGGTTAGTTTGGCGTCTCTGGCCACGATGAGTGCTCCAACGCCAACTGGGCCGCCAACCTTGTGAGCGCTGAGGCTCATGGCAGTTAGCCCAGGGAAGAAGTTCACTTCGGTGTGACCGAAGGCGGCCACGGCGTCGGTGTGAACCGGAATGTTGTGAGGTTTTGCTAATTCCACTATTTTTCGCAGGTCGTTGAGCACGCCGATTTCGTTGTTCGACCACATGAGGCTGATTAGAGCGATTTTGTTTTGGTTCGCTTGAATGAACTGTTCGAGTTCATCTAGGTCTACTACCCCGCGTTCGTCGACCTTGAGCCAGTGAACTTGTGCGCCCTGATACTTTTCGAGCCATTCGATCGGGTCGATTACCGCGTGGTGTTCGGTGTAGGCGGAGACGATGATGTTCCGGTCTGGGTTTTCGTTGGTGGCAGCCCAGTAGAGACCTTTGATGGCAAGGTTGTCGGATTCGGTGCCGCCGGAAGTGAAGATGACTTCTTGGCGGTCACAGCCAACCACGCGAGCTAAATCTTCTCTCGCACCTTCAAGCATTCCGCGGGCGGTTTGGCCGGCGGTGTGAATCGAGGACGGGTTTCCGAGCTTTTGCATGTCTTCAACCAAGCGTTCGGCAACCACGGGAAAAATCGCCGTAGTTGCTGCATGGTCGAGGTAGATGCTCATGTCTCTAGCCTACTTTTGCTTTTGGTCTTCACGACCTTGAAAGATGCTGGCAGGTAGGCTTTTCTTCATGTCCGAATCCCCTTCACTGCAGGAAACCGCGCTCGGCGTAACCCTGCACGAAGGTGGCGGCACTTTTCGCATCTACTCGGCAAACGCCACTGCGGTTCGTTTTGTAATCGTTGATGCGCTGGAACCAAAGACGGAACTCACGGTTTTGGAATGTGCTCGAGTTGATGGCGATGTTTGGGAAGTACAAAGCCCTCGGATTGCGGTTGGGGTTCACTACACGATTCAGGTTGAGGGGCCAGACGGGCCTCGCGACGGATTCAATCCGGAGGTTGACCTAATTGATCCTTACGCCAGAGGCGTGGTGCGCGAAGGTCCTCGCGATTTTCACAACGTGGTTCTCGATCGCAGCTTCAACTGGGACGGCGTTACTAAGCCAAACACTCCCCTGGCCTCAACGGTTATTTACGAGGCTCACGCTCGCGGGCTTACTCGCGGAAATCTTGATCTGCCGGATGAGTGGCGAGGAACCTATGCCGCGCTGGCTCACGAAACCACCATCACACACCTGAAGAAAATCGGTGTTACCGCGGTTGAACTCTTGCCGGTGCAAATGTTCATCTCAGAGCCTCGTCTGATGAACATGGGTCTCATCAACTACTGGGGTTACAACACCATCAACTTCTTCACTCCGCATCACCGCTACGCGACTTCGGCGGCCATTGCAGCCGGGCCGGATGCCATCGTGCGGGAGTTCAAAACCATGATTCGTGAGCTTCATCGCAACGGCATCGAAGTTATCTTGGACGTGGTTTATAACCACACCGCTGAGGGTGGTAACCGCGGGTTGACACACTCGTTCCGAGGCATTGATAACTCTTCTTATTACCGTTTGGACGATCTGGGCAATTACCACGACACCACCGGTTGCGGAAATTCGCTGAACTTCTCAAACCCTCGGGTGGTTGAACTGGTGCTCGACAGCCTTCGCTACTGGGCCGAGGAAATGCAGATCGACGGCTTCCGGTTCGATCTGGCAACAACTTTGGCTCGCGATTCGGGTAATCAGTTTGACCCAAACCATCCGCTTTTGAAGGGGATGATCGAAGACCCGATTATTTCGTCGACGAAACTTATCGTGGAACCGTGGGACGTTGGCCTCGGCGGTTGGCAAACCGGAAACTTCCCAGACGAATTCAGCGAGTGGAACGATCGATACCGCGACAGCATTCGCCGCTTTTGGCTGAGCGACATTGCCAACCACCGAAACAGCGGCCACTATGGCAATGGCGTTGCCGAGTTGGCTACCCGCTTGGCTGGTTCTAAGGATATCGTTCACGGCAGAAACGGCACTTTCGGCACGGTGAACTTTGTTACCGCCCACGACGGCTTCACCCTGCACGATCTGGTGAGTTATAACGTGAAGCACAACAACATGAACGGTGAATCTAACCGCGACGGAAACTCGAACAACTACTCGTATAACTTTGGCGCCGAAGGTTTGCCTGCCGACGTAACGATTTTGATTGAACGCCATCGAATGATGAGAAACCTGATGGCAACCCTGCTGTTCTCGTCTGGGATTCCCATGGTTACCGCTGGTGATGAGCGCGCCAAGACCCAACAGGGAAACAACAACGCCTACTGCCAAGACAACGTGCTCAGCTGGGTCAATTGGGAACTCTCCGATTTTGAGGCGAACTTGGAAAACACTTTCGCTCACCTCACCAGATTGAGGCGCGAAAATGCGTCGCTGCGCCCGGTTAATTTCGGCAACTTCGAGGAAGCTCAGCCTGGCAGTGACCTGATTCGCTGGTATTCGGTTAGCGGAGAAATCATGACCGAGGACGACTGGAACTCTTCGGAAACCCGCGTAATTCAAAGGCTTAGCGAAAACGTGGACGAAGCCGGGAATCGCAATCTCACGCTGCTCGTTGTGAATGGCTCGGAAGAAGAGGTTGATCTAACCCTGCCGGTTTGGAACACCGTAGATAGTTACGAACTGCTTTGGGACAGCAGCGATGAACTCCCGAATGTTTACGAGACCGCCTACCGCGCGGGCAAGAATGTTGCTGTTTCGGAATGTTCCGTGAAACTTTTCCGAGCAGTCGCGCTCTAACAATCGCTAAGTTTGTTATGTGAGCCCTATCTCGTATCGCCACCCTTCGCCAATTGGTCGCATTCCGATCAGTTCGGTCAGTCCGGTTGTTGACGGCGGGCGCTGGCCGGCCAAGGCTTTTGTTGGCGAGATGGTTCCGTTCAGTGCAATCGTTTTCCGTGAAGGGCACGACGCTCTAGGCGCTGAGGTACTTCTAACCTCACCTAGCGGGAAAACTCAGATTATTCGCATGCACGAGGGCGCTGCTGGAAGCGACAGCTGGCATGCCAAGGCACTACTTACAGAGCTCGGCAACTGGAGCTTTTTGATTCAAGCCTTCAGCGACGAATATGGCACCTGGCACCACAACACCGAGGTGAAGCTAGAAGCTGGCATCGACGAAGAACTGATGATGCTCGAGGGTATTCGCCTGTTCACCAACGCGGCTAGCGAAAAAAGCAGAAGCAAGAAATCGGCCGAGCTGCTCGTTGCCCTGGCCGAAACGCTAAGCGACACCAAACTTACTTTTGACGCAAGGCTAAAGGCGGCAGAGGCACCACAGGTGATTGCCTCACTGGCTACCGAACCGATTCGCACCTTGGTTACCCACAGTGAAACTTTTGTTTTGAAGTGTGAGCGAACGTTGGCCGGTTCTGGTGCCTGGTACGAATTCTTCCCGCGCAGCGAAGGTGCCAAGTTCGACGCAAAGACCAAGACCTGGACATCCGGCACGTTCAAGAGCGCGGCCAAGCGTCTTCCGGCAGTAGCAGCCATGGGCTTTGAAGTGCTCTACCTTCCGCCGATTCACCCGATTGGGCACGCTCACCGCAAAGGTCCTAACAACACGCTGGTCGCAGGACCTCAGGACCCAGGTTCACCTTGGGCAATTGGTTCAGCCGATGGTGGGCACGAGACCGTGCACCCGGATTTGGGAACCGTCAAAGATTTTGAAAAGTTTGTGGCAGAGGCCAATGCTCTGGGAATCGAGATTGCTCTCGACTTCGCTCTTCAGGCATCGCCCGATCACCCCTGGGTGAAAAGTCATCCGGAGTGGTTCACCACTCGCGCCGATGGCACGGTGGCCTATGCAGAGAACCCGCCGAAGAAGTATCAGGACATTTACCCAATCAACTTCGATAACGACCCTGAGGGTTTCTATCAAGAGGCTCTGGGGCTTTTGAAACTGTGGATTTCTCGCGGCGTGAGAATCTTCCGTGTTGATAACCCGCACACCAAACCGGTGAATTTCTGGGAATGGATTATCGGAGAGATAAACGCCGAATACCCAGACGTAGTTTTCCTAGCGGAAGCCTTCACCCGGCCAGCGATGATGCACACGCTCGGCAAGGTTGGCTACCAGCAGTCTTATACCTACTTCACCTGGCGAAACACCAAGCACGAACTCACTGAGTATCTGAACGAACTGGCTCACTCGAGCTCGTCGTTCTTCCGGCCTAATCTTTGGGTAAGCACTCCCGACATCCTCCCTCCTTACCTTCAATTCGGCGGAGTCGCCGGTCACAAGATTCGCGCTGCGATTGCGTCTATGGCTGGAAGTAACTGGGGAATGTATGCCGGTTACGAATTAGTTGAAGCCGCCTCGCGTCCTGGTGCCGATGAGCACATCGACTCGGAAAAGTATGAATACAAGCCTCGCGATTGGGAAGCCCACGACAAGGCTGGAACCACGATTGCGCCGTTCATCACCAAGCTAAACGAAATCCGCAAGAGTCACCCGGCCATTGGCCAAATTCGAAATCTGGAGACTCACAACACCAGCCACGATTCACTGTTCGTGTTCACCAAGCACCTAGCGGCCGAACATTCCTCAACGGGCAAGGCCGACACCCTGATTGTGATTGTGAACCTAGACCCGAGAAACGTTTCCGACGGTGAGATTCACCTCGATTTGTGGAAGCTTGACCTTCCGTATGAAGTGCCGTTCAAAGTTACCGATTTGATGACCGGTGAAAGCAGAAGTATCAGTGCCAAGAGTTACGTGCGCATTGACCCAGCCGAGCAGCCGGTTATGGTGCTTCGAGTAGATCGCGACAAATAATCCATGGCCAAATCGAGCACGCTTGCCCTGCCGGTACTTGATGCCGAACTTTTAGACCGAGTCAGTAACGGAAAGCACCACGACCCGCACTCGGTTTTGGGCGTGCACCCGATTGTTGGCGGTTGGGTTATTCGTGCGCTCAGGCCTCTGGCTTCGTCGGTGGTAGCCAAGGTTGGTAAAACCGAGGTTTCGCTCACCCACAGTTTCAACGGAATTTTCGAAGGCACTTTGGTCGGTAAGAACGCTCCCAACTACACGATTCACGCAACCTACCCAGACG
>JBEGUF010000049.1:0-4009 GCA_041179025.1 Actinomycetota bacterium
CCCCTGGTCTAAAAGCGCCCATCTATCGCGGATGCTGGCAAGCTGGAACGGGCCGGATAGGTCACCCGACAGCGATTCAGCTGCTTCGCTAAATCGTTGGGTAACCGGGTCGTATTCAAAAACCTTCTTAGAACCGGCGCTAAAAGCCAACACCTTATCTAGCGAGGTAACTGCCGTTGCATCAAACCGCTCCACCCCGGTGGGCATTGCAACAGCCGATGGTTTTTGAAAACCAGTTTCACTTGCTGTAGCAATTAGAAGCCTGCCGTCGGAACCGATCAGACTGGCAACGTCGGTGCCCACCTCGATTGATTTCACCGATGAGTCGAGCCCAATGGCATCTTCCGAATCCTCGGTGAAGTCGGTTGGTGTAGCCGAACTTATGTTCACGTACTTCGAGTTAGCACCGGAAAAAAGCAGTGAGGCATTAGTTGACTGGATCAGCGCGCTCGGATCGGTTACCGCATTGAACGAGGTGAGTTCGTTCACAACCGTGTTCACACCACCAAATCGCGAAGCAAGATTTGCCCCGGTACCCTTCTGCAGAATCCAAACATTCTCGGAATTCAATTTCACATTTTTTACGTCGAATCCGGTGGACAAAATAGCCGCACCCGCAATTAGAGCCATCGACACCACAATGGCCGTTAGCTCCAACACTTTGCGCGAAGGCAAACGAGTTGCGCGGGATCCACGCAAGAAACTCAAGCTATACCCCCGGCGAACTCAGTAGCAAAGTCGTTACGAGATAACCGACCGTGACGGCCCCTGCTAGAACCCAAAACAGCGGGCCAATTTTGAATCGCTTTTTTTGCGGAACGAAAGCATCGGCCCTTGAACAGATTGGGCAAACGTCGTCGGGGATTTCAGGCATTGCCTTCTTTTTGCGCGACCCACCGCTCGGTTCTACGTACACGCCAACATTTAGCCCGGATACGTCTACTTTCGAGTGCCCGCAAGGGTACTTCGGCGCTCCGTCGTCAACCAGAGCAGACACAGACGAATTGATGCTGAGCCTGGTGACCTGAAATTGGAGAGCGGCCTGCAATTCGTTTAGCGCCATCGCAAACTCCTGCATGCTGCTGAAGCGCTGTTTTGGATCGCGATACATGGCCTTATTCAAAAACTCTTCGACGATTCTTGGAATTCCGCTACGAGGAATCGGTGTGTAAATTGCCTTAACGATTCGAGCCTTTAGTTTCTCGTTCTCGTTTTGTTTTGGGTCGGCGGATTCGAATGGAGTTCTTCCAGCCAGCAGGGAGTAGAGAGTTGCACCGAGGGAAAAAACATCCGACGACACCGAACCTAAAGACTGAAGACTCACCACTTCCGGAGCACTCCAGGGTAGCGACATTGCAATTTGGTCATTGGTGTCGGCCACGTTGATTTCGCCAGCAATCCCGAAGTCTGAGAGCACCGGGGTCCCAAACGAATTCACCAGGATGTTGGAAGGTTTGATGTCGCGGTGAACCAGATTGCTTCGGTGCACTGTTTCTAGAGCGCAGGCGATTTGCACGCCTATGTCTAGCACCGCCTCAAGGCTCAGCGGATTCGTGCGCCAGCTTTTCCCAAGCGAGGTTGGGCAGTACTCCATTGAAATGTACGGATTACCGTCGCGGGAGATGTTCGCCTCGAAAATATTTACGATATTTGGGTGGCCACCGAGCTTGGCCAGGTTGTTTGCTTCAGCGATGAAACTAATAGCGGAAGGCGAATTTGCCTGAAATTTCTTGAGGAAAATCTTCACGGCAACTTCGCGGCTTGGCACGGATTGGCGGTAGAGGAAAACGTCGGCGAATCCGCCGCGACCCAAGGGAGAAAGGTAACTTAGCCCCGAGATGTCTGGGGGGACTAGAGGTAGTCGCTCACTCATGGCTTCCCCTCTCCCAAAGTCCAGAACCGCTCTTGTCCATCAGTCAAGTCAACCAGAATCCAACGCCCACCAACGCGGGTTAGGTGCTGGTTTCCGTTGCACTCGAAAGTCCAGGCAGTCGAATACGCCGCGTTATCGATACCGCGAGCGCAAATTCGCATTTCGTCGGACTTATCTTCGGTGTTTTTGAGGTTCACTCGTTTTCCCGATTCAGCGTTTTTGATCAATCGGGCTCTCGAAGGTTCGTCTACCAAGATGGAGAGCGGTGCCGTCTCGCCGTCTACTCGAACCGAACGACCGGCAATCTTGATTGCGGGCGACTCTTTACCGTCGGATAGGCGGATCATTGAGAAATACTTCGACTCGAGTTTGTACTTTTCATTCAGGTAGAGAGACACCGTGGATTCCGAGTTGACTCGCGAAACCTCGAATTGCGGCTTCGATACCTTGGTGGTCCACTTCAGTGTGCCATTGCTCACATCAACCAACGAGAGTTCCCGATTGTTTTTGCCGCCAAGCACAAAAAGTTTGCTGTAGTGGCCGCGGTTCAGAGGTGTGGTAACGCTATCTTCGTGACTTATGGCATAGCCACTACTCTCCAACGACCAGAGTGTCTTGCCGGAATCGTCAACGCCATCGATGGTGGTGTCACGACCCTCGAGGCCGCCCTGAGAAATTAGGTTGGTGGCTTTCTCTTTGGTTCCATCGCCGGAAACTTGAATTGTGGTTTCGCCGATTCGATATAGCTTCACTGCGGGCTTACCTGCCCAGTCGCCAAAACGCCCGATACCAAGCAGCACCGACTTAGGTCGATTCGACTTGTCCCGACCCAAAATTAGGCGGTGACCCACGATTGGGTTTCCTCCCATTGGCTTCTGGTCTGACTCCACGCTCCACTTAGCGCTACTCAGACGCTTTGAACGATACTTTGCGTAGCGGAAATCCTTTTTCGATCCGTTGGTCATAACCAGAATGCTCTTGAGTTCGCCCGGTACCGGCAGAACCTCAAGAACCGGCGCCTGCATGATCGGCTGATACTTGCTCTTCGCAATTACCGGGTCGGTGATCAAACCATTTAGTTGGTTGTAGGGAACCAGTGTTTTCATTTTTCGGTTCTGGCTGTCCTCGATTGATTTCTTATCCCCGGACGCATCGCTACCGTTGATGTCGGTGAATTTCACCAGAATCTCGTTTAAGCCGGGAATTTCGACAAGTTGCTTCTGCCATTTCTCGGTCCAGTCGAGTTCGCCAGCCAAATCGATTTTCCAGATGGCGCGGCCGGTGCCCAGATCCACCAGAGCCAAAGTGCTCGGAGTCTTTTGCTCAGCCTCACGACACTTCTTGTTCTGAACGTCATTCTGGGTGAGCACCACAGCCTGATTTTGCTTGAGCGTGGCAAATTCGTGAAGGGTACATTCGGCCGACCCAACCGTTCCGATTGAATACTCCCAATCGCTCGATGTTTTTGGATTCGACAGAGTCTCCATAGACACGATTCCAAGCGAAGGTTCGATTTGCTTTAGATAGTCAACGCCAAACCAGAGCCCGGCAACTGCCAAAGCGGGGATTGTGATTACTCCGATGGTTCGGCTGAGTCGCCCGTATTTGCGTCTGCCTCGGGTGCGGAGCTTTTTGGGCGCTGCCGCCGGCTTAGTTTTCTTCAACGTGCTCGGCTTGCTCTGAGTGTCTACATCCAAACTGGCAGCGGCATTCGCTTGCTCGACATTGGCCTGCGCAATCCACTGTCTAAGCTCCGGATACAGCGATGGGTTCGCCAATAGGTCGTCCCAGACTTCGGGGTACCCGTTAGCTAGGCGAGACAGAACGCCGGGGGAAGTTTTGGCGTCTTTGGCCAGAGCTCTGGCCTGGCTTACCGACATACCTCTGTTAGTGCTCATCGGTCATACTTCCCGTCGAGCCGCAGCCGAGTAAGTGCGCCCAAGACGATAGCTGTGCCAATTAGCATGGCGGCCGAATAACCCCAGGTAGACAAATCGTGCCTCCAGAATGGGTCCTCGTCCAAACTCGGTGAGATTGCTGCCAGGTTGATCCCGCTAGCCGACATGGCAAAACCCCAGCGAGCAACCACGAAGGTGGCGGCACCGGAAATGAATGAGCCGGCGGCAATCGGCAGCA
>JBEGUF010000050.1:0-17183 GCA_041179025.1 Actinomycetota bacterium
TGGCGAGGGCGGTGTTGCCGCCAACGTAGTGATCGTATTGGTCGGTGATGTAGTTCTTCGAGGCCTGGTTAGGGCTGGTGATGATCTGCATTAGCTGGGTGGCGAGTTCGTCGGGGTTCTCACTCTTTGCTAGGTCTTTGGTGGTGTCTTTGTTGAGGGCCTTTTGGTATTTAGGTTCTTTTACCGGGCGGTCGTAGACAGGGCCGTCGTGGGCAACGGTGCGAGGAGGAACGTTGACGATTTCCTCGGTTCCCCAGTTGATGTAGAGGCGAGGTTCTTTGATTACTTCACCGAGGATGGAGTATTCAACTTCCCACTTTTCAACGATTGCTATGAAGGCTGCTTTGTCCTTTTTAGGGACGATCGCCATCATGCGCTCCTGGCTTTCGCTCATCAGGATCTCTTCAGGGGTTAGTGAGTCGTCGCGGAGGAGAACGTCTTGGAGTTGAACGCGCATGCCGGCGTTGCCGTTTGAGGCGAGCTCTGAGGTTGCGCAGGAGAGGCCGGCGCCGCCGAGGTCTTGGATGCCGGCAACAACCTGGGCTTTGTAGAGCTCAAGGCAGCACTCGATGAGCACCTTCTCGGCGAATGGGTCGCCAACCTGAACCGCTGGGCGTCTTGATGGGCCTTCGGAGTCGAAGGTTTCACTCGCTAGCACGGATACGCCACCGATGCCGTCGGCGCCAGTTCTTGCGCCAAACAGGATGACCAAATCGCCTGGGTTAGAGGCTTTGGCGAGCTTGAGGTCTTCGTGACGTAGTGCACCGACTGATAGAGCGTTGACGAGCGGGTTGCCCTGGTAGACCTTGTCGAACACGGTTTCGCCACCGATGTTTGGTAGGCCGAGGCAGTTGCCATAGAAGGAGATGCCGGCGACCACGCCGTCAACGACGCGTCTGGTGTCAGGGTTTTCAGGTGCTCCGAAACGGAGCTGGTCCATTACCGCGATTGGACGAGCGCCCATGGTGAGGATGTCGCGCACGATTCCGCCAACGCCGGTGGCAGCGCCCTGGAATGGCTCGATGTAGCTTGGGTGGTTGTGGCTTTCAACCTTGAACGTGACCGCCCAGCCTTCGCCGATGTCGACGACGCCGGCGTTTTCACCCATACCAACCATGAGGTTCTTGGTCATTTCCGGGGTGACCTTCTCGCCGAACTGGCGGAGGTAGATCTTGGAGGATTTGTAGGAGCAGTGCTCAGACCACATCACCGAGTACATAGCAAGTTCGGCCGAGGTTGGACGTCTTCCGAGGATCGTCTTGATCTCGTTGTATTCGTCTTCTTTGAGGCCGAGTTCTTTCCAGGGCTGCTGCTTGTCTGGAGTCTTCTTGGCTTCTTTGGTGGTGTCGACGTTGGTCGCGGTCTTAGTGTTTGACATCTTTGGCCTTACGCGTTCACTAGCGAGTGGATAACCGAGGTGAAGAATTTGAGGCCGTCGACGCCGGAGCGCATGGCTTCTGGCATGTCTGGGCCGAAGCCCGCTTCAACCGCGTGTTCTGGGTGAGGCATGAGGCCGACCACATTGCCTCGTTCGTTTCGAAGCCCTGCGATGTTGTTCATTGAGCCGTTTGGGTTCACATCCACGTAGCGGAAGGTGATTAGGTTTTCGCCTTCGAGGCGCTTGAGAGTCTCGGCGTCGGCAATGTAGCCGCCCTCGCCGTTTTTAAGCGGGATGACGATTTCTTCGTTTTGTTTGAACTGGTTAGTCCAGGCGGTGTTCACGTTCTCAACCTTGAGGGTTTGATCGCGGCAGATGAAGTGCTGGTGTTCGTTGCGGATCAGACCGCCGGGAAGCAGGTGGCTCTCAACTAGCACCTGGAAACCGTTGCAGATGCCGAGCACCGGCAAACCCTGGTTGGCCTTCTCGATGATGGTCTGCATCACCGGAGCCTGGGCGGCAATCGCTCCGCAGCGCAGGTAGTCGCCGTAGCTAAAGCCACCAGGCAGAACTACCGCATCAACGTCTGAAAGGTTGGTGTCGGCGTGCCAGAGGGGAACCGGGGTTGCTCCGGCTAGGCGCACTGCGCGCTGGGCGTCGCGGTCGTCGAGGGTGCCTGGGAAGGTAACTACACCGATTCTCATTGATTACGCTTCGACGGTTACGGCAACGACGTCTTCGATAACGCCGTTTGAGAGGAAGTTCTTCGCGATCTCTTTTGCTTCTTCAAGCTGAGCATCGGTAGGGGTTTCGGCATAGTGCAATTCGATTCGCTTACCGATACGCACAGCGGTGATTTCACTGTGGCCGGTGCGGTTGAGGGAGTTGGCTACAGCCTTGCCCTGAGGGTCTAGTAGGTCTGCTTTAGGCATAACCTCGACGATGATTTTTGGCACGGATTCACTCCTGCTTGGGGTTGCTGTTGCACTTATTTGGGCTGCGGCGACGATGCCTTACCCCATAAGTTTACTGTTTCAAAAAGGTCAAACTGACAACCTGTCAGGGTTAGATTTTTTTGAATCTCTAACGTGAAGTTATGAAAAAAATTCTCTCGCTCCTGCTTTTAGTTGTGTTCGCGCTCAGTGGGCCGAACGCTTTGGCGGCCGGGTCGTCGGCAACTGTTACCGGCCCAAGCGGTCAGAAGTTATGGGCTTCAAAAACAAAGGCTGTTTCGGATGGCACAAAAATATCGGTGAGAGGTCGGGGTTACAACACAAAACACGGCATCTACGTGACTTACTGTGTTGTTCCGGCTAAGGGCAAAAAGCCCACCGAATGTGGGCCGTTTGACATTACTGGTCAAAACAATTCCGCGGTTTGGCTGTCATCAAACCCACCGCTTTATGCGGCACTAATCGTTTCTCCGTTTAGTTCGGGGGGCAGCTTTAAGGTTTCAATCAACGTAACCAGGAAAATTGGTGACTTTGATTGCAAAAAAGTTCGGTGTGCGATAACTACCCGCGCCGATCACACCAACGCCAGCTACCGAAAAGCCGACGTTTTCATCCCAATCACAATCAAATAAGGAGAGTAAAGACTCGTGTCTTTCAAAAAAACCATAGTCACCCTGGTGGCTTCTGCAGTTGTGGCCTCAGCCTCGGCAGTGCCTGCGCAAGCTACAGCATTTTCTGTTAGCTCAGACAAGAGTTCTAACCTCGTCGTGGCCGGAGACACCGTAACGGTAACCTTGACCGGAGTACCGGCCGACACCGGTGTGTATGTGCGCCTCTGCAAAGGCACGCTGGCTCAGGTTTCTGCAGCACGTCCAACGGTTTGCTTCGGGCAGGGTGCTTGGGTAACTCTTTCGGCCAATCAACAGAACTTTGGTGCAGGAAATGCCGCTCTGCCCGTGTCTCTAGCCGTGCAAGCCCAATTCGAGGGTGCGAACTGTTTGCTGGAGGCGTGTGGAATTCACGTTCGTCGCGATCACCTAGGCGGCTCGATGGATTACAGCCTCGACCGTTTCATTCCGGTGACGTTTGCCTCCCCGGTAGTGAGCACCCCAGCACCCGCTGTGCGCAATGGGGTAGTTCGATCGCCCGGCAAGGTAACTTTCACAATCGTGAACAAGAAGGGCAAGACTGTGACGGTTTGGGTTGGCTTCAAGAGATTCGTAAAGAAGATCGGGTCGAACAACTTCACCATGACGGTGCCTGCGACTTCCAAGGGTTTGTTCAACGCCACGGCTTATGTCGATGGAAAAAAGCTGGTCGAGAAAAGATTCAGTAAGTAACTAGAGCTCGGAAGGCCGCAGCGCTCCAGCGATCCCAGCGATGGTGAATTGCTCAAGCGCTGCGGCCTCTCTCACAAAGTCGCTGCCTTCGTCGATTCGTTTGGCTGCGGCCGCGACAGTGGCGTAGATAAGGTGACAGGTTGCAGTCACATCTTTCGCGCCAAGCTCTGCAATTGGATTTACCAGTGCGGTCATAAAGTGACCGTGCATGGCTCGCACCATTCCCCGGCTATCTACGGGCAAACTCTCGATTGAAATTTCTCGAATGGCACGGTGGTCTTGGCTGGAGAGATGAGCTAGTGCGTAGTGAATCCAGATTCGCACCTGTTCCATGGGGTCTAAAACTTTTGCCACGTGTTCGTCGATGGCGTTACTCAGATCGGCGATTTCGTTGATTACCAGCTCGGCCAGAATGTGTTCCAGTGAGGCGAAGTATTGGTAAATTGCAGGTCGGCTTAGGCCGGTCTCGGTGGCCAATTGTTTCATCGTCACGGACTCTACGCCGTGCTCGGCAATCATTTTTTGCGCTGCCGTGAGAATGGCCTCTTGCCGTTCATCTCTCACATTTGCCGGGCTCATGGTGTTTCTAAGTCTTTTTGCGGCTAGGTTATTCCGCTATCGGCAGGCTGCCACGAGGTTTGCCTCATCTAGCTCGCAGTTCGTTTCGATTGCTTTCTGGATGCGCTGTTGCTGTTTGCCGACCCAGGCGGCGGTGCGTTTTTGTTCCGCTCGGTCGTAGCCGTCTGAGTATTTCTTGATGAGCGCTGCGGTATCGAGCATTCTCTGGCTGAGGTTGGTTTCGGTGGCCCAGGTGCTCAACTGCTGCAGTTTCTGGAAGTAGAGAGTTTTGCACGGGGAGTAGCTGAGGCACTTGCGGAACAGCTGCCCTCGTCCGAGCTGGTAGTTCGTCATCTTTTTCGAGTCGGTGACACCGGCGCCATAGGCGATCAGGAAACTGCCGGGGAACGCTGCGGTTGCTTTATCAACCGGGAAGAAGAAGTCGTCGTGGGCTTTGCTCGGGGCCTGGTAGCTCTTCACCCATTGGGTGCTTTTGCCGTCATTGAACCAGTTTTCACCCCAGGTGTTATCTAGACCCCAAGGCACCATGGTCATTCTGCCCTCGTTGCTAAAGCGCAGGTGGTAGTTGTTAATCAGCGGGCCAGAATAAGTGTCCCAGCCGCCGGTGAAGTTATCCACCGCGAACAGCGTGATTAGTTTGTCGCGGTCGGAGTTAGTTTCGAGGTAATCCCAAAGCTTCTCGCCGCTCGATTGGATGCCCTTGGCGAAAGTTCGAAGGTCGTTGCGGTTAGGCGTGGCCTTCCAACCCTCCTTGATGTTGAAACGAGCGTCTTCTTTAACGTTCCTGCCAACGTTGCCAGGGTAAATCTCGTTGAAGTTGCTGTTGTTCTCGTAAAGGTGTTGGGTGATGTCCAAGAAGTTGTCGGCCAAGAATTCGTCGTCGAGTGACTCGAGCACCAGAAACACCCCGCGATCAGGTTTCGGAATGTTCTTGCTCAGCGTCAGGTGGGTGTAGCCGGTTTTGGAGGCCGGCACCCCATTGGCCCGGTAGGCCTCGTAGGCGAAAGTTTCATGAATCTTCGACGAATCCTGGGTCATCGCGTTGAGCGTGAGACTCTTTTTTCCAAGCAGGGTTTGATCTTTGAACTTCTCATCGAAGTCGAATTTCACCTTCAGGCTCGAATAGGAATAGGTAGTGGTGATGGCGTAACGAGAGGTGGTTCCCTTGATTTTGATGCCAACGTTCATCACCGGCGACTGCTTTTCACCGACCGTGATTTGGAAGGTCGCCGGCACGTAGTCGTCGCGGTTTTTGTTGGAAAGGACTTTCTTCGACTTCTCTGGGATGTCGATCTTTATTTCACTGATGACGGCAGGGTTGAAGACTTCGTTGATGTTCGTGAGCAGAGTTGGGTCGGCGGGTGCGGTGGCGGTAGGGGTTGGTTTCGGCACAGTTTCAGGCGGGGCAATGGGCACGAAGAAGGCTCCCACAGCGAAGGCGATGCCCACAACCGTGGAAGCCGCCATAACCTTCAGGTCACCATTTGCCATTGGCGTCCTTACAGGTACTAACCAGACCGGCTTCATCGAATTTGCAGTTTCGCTTCAGCGCTTGGTCGATGCGCTTGATCTGCTTCGGCACCCAGTTGATAGTGCGGTCGGCTTCGCGCTTTTGATAGGCACTCAGGTGTTTCCCGATTAGCGCCTTGGTAAGAGTCATCTGAGCCGGGTAGTCCTGAACCTTAGCCCATTCGGTAACCTTCTGAAGGCTCTGGAAATAAAGAGTGGCGCAAGGAGCGTGGTACAGGCACTTCGAGAACATCTTGCCGCGGTAAATCTGGTAGTTCTCCATCTTGGCCATGTCACGTATGCCGGCTGAGTAGGCAAAGAGATAGCTTCCCGGGTAAGCCGTCCATGGTTTATCAACCGTGATGAAGAAATCGTCGTGCTGTTTAGTTTCAAGGCGATAGCCAGGAATTCGAACCCGGGCACCTGGGTCGTTGAACAGGTTTTCGCCAAACGACTGGTCGGTACCCCAAGGCACAAAGGTGAATTTACCAAGGCTGTTAGAGCGGAAAGTGAAGTTGTTTCGAAGTGGGCCGGAATAGGTGTCCCAGTTGCCGGTGAAGTTATCTACCGCCCAAAGCATTACCAAGCGCTCGCGGTCTACTACCGGCTCTAAACCTTGCCAAAACTTTGTTCCGTCGAGATTGGCAACTTTGGTGAGAGCGCGCAGATCGTCGCGGTTTGGAGTGGCTTTCCAGCCCTCTTTGATCTTGAAGTGAGCGTTCACTTCAACGTCGCCGCCAACCTTATTGAAATCGAAGTCGGTTACGTCGCTGTTGTTTTCGTAAACATGCTGGGTCACATCGTCGAAGTGATCGGCGAAGAATTCGTTGTCCTGCGATTCCAGCACCAGGTAGAGGCCTCGCTTCGGTTGCTCTGGCAGGGTTTCACCCTCAAAAGTGATGGTGGTGTAACCGGTTCGAGGTGCCGGAACATCCATGGCTCGGTACGCCATATAGGAGTATGTTTCGTGCATGCGGGAGTTGTCTTGAACGAATGCGTTGAACGTGAGCGAACGTTTACCGAACAGCGCCTGGTTCTCGTAGCCCACACCCCAGTCGAATTTCACCTTGAACGAGGGTCGGTAGTAGAGGTTGTTTAGGCGCGAATGGGTGGTACTTCCCTTGATGCGAATTCCAACATTTACCTGGGTGGTTGGCGTTCCGTCGTAAACCATGCGGAACTTGGCGGCCACATACTTTTCGTTGTCGTAGCTGTTCAGTTTGTCGATACTCTTTTTGGGCAGTTCGATGAAGGTCTGCGAAATCTTGCTCGGGTCGAAGATTCGGCTCAGTTCGTCAACCACTGGTTTAGGTTCGGGGGTTTGGGTTGGGGCTGCGTTCTCTTGGGGGGCCAAGCCAAAAGTGGCTGGGAAGAAAAGCAGGGAAGCCGTGGTCGCCAGCGCCAGAACCACACTTGTGATGGCCAGCGCCAGGGGAAACCTTTTGTTTACCATTCGTTTAGACTTGTTCCATGCTTCGAGTTGACCCTTTTGAATTCTTTGCCTCTTTAGGCATCGACCTAGTTGTCGTTGTGCTTTTGGCGTTCGTCCTATTTTACCGCCGACACCGCGACCGCGACATGGCCATTGCAATTGCAGCCATCAACATCACCCTCTGGGCACTCACCGGCGCACTAGCTTCTTACACCCTGTCACTCGGCGTAGGTTTCGCACTGTTTGCAGTTATTTCGGTTATTCGTCTGCGTTCGTCCACGGCGTCATGGGTTTCCATGGCCTACCTAATGGTTGGGCTCGGCTCGGGTCTGATCATCGGTCTCACCGGCTTCAACCTCGTGGAAAAAATCGAATACGCGGGCTTCATGGTGCTGGTTATGGCCGTGGTTGATTCAAAGTACTTCCTTCGCCGCGACCAGGACGATTCAAAGTTGTTGATTACTTTGGAGGGAACCGACATCGAGCCGAACTCCCTGAAGCAGCGCGTTGAGGCGATTCTGAACGTAAACACCGTAGACATCAAAGTGCGTTCGGTAACCCTAGAGCCACTGGCCACCAAGGTTGAAGTGACCTACCGCAAGACTGGTTCACCGACCGAAGCCAACGTCAAGGCAAATGCCCAAGGCTAATTACGACTACGAGCAGCACCCTCACGTTGAGGCGCGGAAGTCGGCTACGCCAAAGCTCACGCATCACACCGGGAACAAAACCTCGATAAACGACCGCATCGGTTTGTTTATAACCAAAAAAGTTGGAAGCATGTGGGCCGCCTATGCTTTCGTGCTACTAGCCCTAGTTTCACTACCAGCCGCCATTGCTTCTGGAAACGAGTTGTTGATCGTGGCTTGGGTGTCGCAAACGTTTCTGCAACTAGTTCTGCTACCCGTAATCATCGTGGGCCAAAATCTTCAGGCCCGCGAAAGTGAAAAACGGGCAATTGCCACCTACGACGACGCCGGCGCGATTTTGGAAGAAGCCAAAAAGATCCAAAAGCACCTAACCGTGCAAGACGAAGCCATCAATCACCTAATCGATCGCATCGCAACCATCGAAGCGTCAGCCGCTAAGGCACCGAAGAAGTAAATGCGCGTTGTTATCGCCCGCTGCTCGGTTGACTACGCCGGGCGCCTGTCGGCTCACCTACCTCTAGCCACCAGACTCCTGATGCTTAAGGGCGATGGCTCGATTCTCGTTCACAGCGACACCGGCTCCTACAAACCGCTCAACTGGATGAACCCGCCGTGCACCATCTCAAAGCGCGAACCGGATGAAGAGCAGGCCGCTCTGGGGGTCAAGGAAGTTTGGCGCGTGAGCCAAGCTAAAACCGCCGACATTCTCTACGTATTGATCTACGAAATTTTGCACGATCACGAACACCATCTCGGAGAAGACCCTGGGCTCATCAAAGACGGCGTTGAAGCTCACCTTCAAGAACTACTCGCCGAACACCTCGAAGTCTGGGACGAAAATGCGTCGCTGATTCGTCGTGAGTATTTCACGGCAATTGGACCGGTGGACATTCTGGCGAAAGACGGCAACGGGGCAACCGTGGCAATCGAGCTAAAGCGCCGAGGCGACATCGACGGCGTGGAGCAACTCACGCGTTACCTAGAACTTTTGAACCGCGACCCGCAGCTGCGCCCGGTTCGGGGAGTTTTTGCCGCTCAGGAAATAAAGCCTCAGGCGAGAACCCTGGCCGAAGATCGAGGCATCGAATGTTTGGTTTTGAACTACGACGAATTGCGCGGACTCGACACTTCACATAACCGTCTGTTTTAGTTCCGAAACCGTTGAAAAAGAATTCACCTACTTAACGCCTAACAAATTTCGCATTAACGACGCTTAGGTGCGAAACTTTTTCTATGACTACTGCAAAGAAGCCAGCCGCACCTCGTGCCGCTGCCGCAAAGACCACCACCCGTACCGTTGCTGCCAAGCCAGCTGCCCGTGTAACCGCCGCTAAGCCAGCACCTCGCGCCGCAGCCAACAAGCCAGCAGCCAAGCCAGCTGCCCAGGAAGTTGTTGCTCCAACCTACACCTTCACCAAGCCATACAAGTTTCTAACCGGCTTCGATGACAGCGAATTCTGCTCAAAGGTTTCGGCTCACCTAAACGCTGGTTACCAGCTAGCTGGATCGGCAACCATGACCACCGTGAACGGCAAGGTCTATGTTGGCCAGCCAGTGTTCAAGGCAAGCAACATCACCAAGCCAAAGGCTAAGTCAAAGGCCAAGGGCAAGAAGAAGTAATTTCCCCTAGAACTTCCAATCCCGACGAAACTGGTTTTCGTCGGGATTGTTCTTTATCGGCACTGTTTAAAGTAGTTTTAAAGCAGGCGTTGTAAGTTTTTGCAACATGTGCGGCTGTAAAACTCTAGGAGTACCATGAGACGCATTGGCCTGCTTACCGCACTAATTTTGGCCCTCACGCTTTCGGTTCCCGCTGGAACCGACCAGGCCAGTGCATCTGGAACCCACTCGATTACTTTGTACTCAAATATTCCTCAAGTTTCGGCAAAGGTGATCAAAACCAAATATCACAGTTACAAGCTGCCAAGGGTTTCCTTCGTTCGTCCGGGCTTTTCGTTCGTTGGTTGGGCCAAGACCGTCAGGGGAGCCAAAGCCTATTCAGACCGAGCCACCATCCGATCCAACTTCAACGTGCGGTTGTACGCCATCTGGAAAGAGATTCCGCTAACTCCACCGGTAGTTTCAGGGCGCTCAGTTGGAACTCTTCTCTGGCGCGAAGAGTTCCGGGGCGCCACCGGTTCGACTCTGAATTCAAACAACTGGACCGCACGTTACTGTGGCCAGGAGGATGAAAACGGCGGTGGTACCTGCCACAACAACGAACCACAGTGGTACTTACCTTCGGCAGTAGCGCTCGACGGAAGTGCAGACGGCAATGCTGTGATTACCACGCGTCGCGTTAGTTCGGCCCCTCCGGGCGGTATCTGCCTGGCGTGGTCTGGATGCCAGTTCACCAGCGCACGCTTCGATACCCAGGGAAAGCTCGCGTTCAAATACGGCTACATCGAAACTCGAATCAAGATGCCTGCCGGTGGTCGCAACTGGCCAGCATTCTGGATGCTAGGGGAAAACATCACCACGGTAGGCTGGCCGCAGTCTGGTGAGATTGACATAGCGGAGCAGGGTGGAAACACCCCAGCTAAGAACTCGGGCGCCATCCACTACTCAACCAACGGGGTGGCCAACGACTGCTGTGGCAATCACACCTACGACTATGGGTTCTACAACGGCGCAAACTACTCATCCGACTTCCACGTCTACGCCATGGCCTGGACTCCCAACCGGATCGATCTTATTGTTGACGGGATTGTTTTCAAGACCTTCACCAACACTTCAATCAGATCCCAGTACTGGAGCTTCAATAACCCGTTCTTCCTGATCATCAACAATGCCACAGGCGACTTCGGTGGTAGCTGGACCGGATGGACCGAAAGCCAGATGCACATCGACTATGTGAGGGCTTGGAAGCTCGACAACTACGGTGAGGTCTTCGTTCGCTAGCCCTCGGTAAAATAAGTTGGCCCCTAGCTTTCGCTAGGGGCCAACTTTATGCCGGTTAGACTAGCCAACCTTGGCGGTGGACGGTGCTAGAACACTCACGGTTCCAGCGGTGGTGGTTCCAGTAACCGCAACGCGGATGTAACGTCCCTTGTCCGATGAAGTCAGCTTGTAGCTGGCCTTCGTGGCGCCAGAGATAGCTGAACACTTGTCTTCAGCTAGTGGCAGGGTTACACGAGCAGTTGCACCTAGAACCGAGCAACGGTACCACTTGTAACCAACCTTCACTGCGTTACCGGTCCAGGTAACTGCAGCGGCGTTTACAGTTGTTCCCACTGCTGGCGACAACGTGTAAGACGGAGTCGAAGTGGTGGTAGCAAGTGCGTAACCGTTTACGGCAACGTTATCGATGAAGTAAATCGAACCTAGAGCGGCTGCGGTTGCAGTGCTTGGGCCTACGCCTGCTTCGTTGAAGTTAGGGAACAGAGACAACTGCTTGTACTTGGCATCTGCGTTCCATACTCCTGGGCCATCTGCTGCACCGAAGTCAAAGGTTAGAGTGCTCCAACCTGGTACCGCGGTAACAGCACGAATCAAGGTGTCACCTGAAACTGGAATCAACTTCACCATTACCGGAATGTCGGTGGTTTCTGGCGAGAAGAAGTCCATAGAGACAGTCTTGTAAGCAGCGCTGGTAATAACTTCGCCTACTGGTGACTCGAACAGGTTCACACCTGACCAAGCATTCGCGACGCCCTTTGCAAACTGAAGAGCCTTCAGGGTGCGAGGGGTGGTCGGGTCGCTAATTCCAGTTCCTGATCCTCCGAACGCACCAGCCCACTTGCTGCCATCAACTGGGTCGCCGACTGCACGCACACCAATCTTGTCAGCAGCCTCGAAAGTGAGGAGGCGTGCGACATCTGGGCTGGTAGCCTGCGTTGCGCCTGTGGCCAACGTGTAGGTTAGGTTGTCCATGATGTAGAGCTTGCTTAGGGTGGCACCAACTGGTCCGTGGCCCCAGTCAGCGTGAACGTTTCCAGCGATTGCGTTAGCTGGGTCGAACACGATGCTGAGGTTGGTGTAGCTGAAGTTGCTGGCGTAGGTGCCTGATGCAGGTCTACCAAAGTCGAGGGTGACAGTGTTGTATGCCCCTGCGTTTTTGAGAGTTGCATTCACAACCATCACGTGACCACCGTAGTAGTCCGAGAGAGTTGCCTGAACTGGTACGTTGGCGTCTGCTGCCTTGGCCTTGAAGGTGATTTTCTTGTTTGACGAGGAGATCAAAGACTGTCCGTTAGCTAAAGCCGCCACCTGAATTCCAGAGTTTGCTACACCCGCCTGAGCCTTGTGAACATAGAGTGCACCGTTGGTGCCAGAGCCGTCGTCCTGAACTACGAAGTTCTTGGTCCAGCCGGAACGGCCACCCCAGTTGAGCGCACCAGACATACCAGGAGCGTTGTTCTCCTCTTCTGGGAATGGAGCCCAGCTAACGCCACCCGGGCCGCCAACAGCTGCAAGCTGCGGGTAGTCGACTGCGGCAGTGCTGGTGTAAGTGATTACGGTTGGTGCGGCAGTAGCAATTAGCGGCGAAGCCACCAATAGTGCGCCGGTAATTCCTGCGCTTGCAACTATTGCAATGCGGCTGCGCAGACTCTTGGATATATGTAACATCCTTGTTCCTTTCATTACCTTTTAATGGAACGCGCGCACACACGTTGTATTGTGATGTTATCTGAAAGCGGTTTCACGTGAAAGCGATTTCACGAAATAAAGGCACCGTTACTAAATCTTTATAAAGACTTCGCCTACGCCATTGATTGAACTCACCCGAATGTAATCAATTAGCATCTCGGCGTGCGTAAGTTCGGGGTCGATTTCGCCGGTGAAGCCACCACCCATCGCCAGATTGGTGATGATGTAAAAAGGGTGATCGAAGACCCATTCGTTTGGGGCTACGTCGGCTTTTATTTTTCGTGAAAACGGAACTCCATCGAAAAGCCAAGTGATTTGATCGGGCAACCATTCCACCGCGAAGGTGTGGAAGTCATTGTTCATTGAAACGGGGGTTCGCCATTCCTTGCCACAGCCCTCTTCCCCGAAGTAGCCGGGGCCGTGGAGGGTAGCCACGAGATTGGCAGGGTCTTTACCGCGCACCTCTAGGATGTCAATTTCCCCACAGTGTGGCCAGGTCACTTCGTCGAGGTTGCAGCCGAGCATCCAGAACGCTGGCCAGGTACCTGCGCCGGTTGGAATCTTTACTCGAGCTTCGATTAGGCCGTACTTTACTTCCACCTTGTTCTTGGTGGTCAGTTTGGCGCTAATCCACTCGGCTGGTTCGCCGTAGTAGGCGGCTCTGGCTGGGTCTGAGCTACGTTCGGCGCTAATCACTAGCGCAGATGAGCCATTCAGAGCTGCTTGCTCAGCCAGATACCACTCGCGCTCTTGGTTTCCCCAGCCGGGAATACCGGCTTCGGTTCCATCGCCAATGTCATAGTTCCAAAACTTGTCATTGGGTCGATTGTCGGTTGCCCCGTCAAATTCGTCCGACCAAAGAAGTTTGGTTTCACTCATTGGTTACGGTCTGCCGGCCGCGATTGCTGCGGAAGTGCCGTAAACCTGGCCCACTCCGTTGAGAGAGTAGTAGCGGATGTAGTCGATTCCCATCCACGCTGCGTTTAGATCAGGGTCGATTTGTCCGGCAAACCAGCCACCGGCAGCCACGTTCATGATCATGAACATCTGCTTGTTGAAGACGTAGCTGTTGTTTTGACCAACATCGTTGGCGGTTACGGTGTGGTAAACCTTGCCGTCGATCGACCAAACCATCTTGTTGTAGGTCCAGTCGAGGGCATAAACGTGGTAACCAGAGCCAATTCTCTTCGACATGGTCTTGGTGCTGCTGATGCCATCGCCACCCGAGTAGCCAGGGCCGTGAACCGTGCCGTGAACGGTGTAAGGCTCCGAGCCTTTGGTTTCCATGATGTCGATCTCGCCGCAGTTTGGCCACTGGTTGGTGTCGATGTCGTTACCTAATAGCCAGAATGCTGGCCACGTGCCATCGCCGTTTGGCACGCGAATACGGGCTTCTAGGCGGCCGTATTTGAAGCTGAGCTTGCCTTTGGTTTGCAGGCGTGAACTTTCAAATTCACATGCGTTTCCCGGGGTGTCGATAGGACACATCTCGTAGAGGTCTTCTTCGGTGTCTACCGTGATGCGACGAAGGTTGATCTTGAGTTGACCGGTGCCGCTGAGTACCGCGTTTTCGCTGGTGTAGGCCTGGTGCTCGTTGTTACCCCAGCCACCACCACCGAGGTCGTAGTTGAAGATTCTCGAGTTTGGCTTCGTGCCAGCCTTACCGGTGAACTCCTGTTTCCACAGAAGGCGTTTGGTGACTTTGGCCTGTTTTGGTTCGCCGATAAACCCCTGTGACGCGGACACCTGAGTGGTCACGAGAAGCAGCGAAGCAAGCCCGATGGCCAGTGTTTTCAAGGCAGTGCTGGTTTTTTTCATCATGCTTCCTTTGGTAACAATTCGGTAACAACGAAGTTTTCTTGGGAAAACCAGTTTCTTATGAAACCGCTTTCACGCACAATAGTAACATCGTGAAACCGATTTCACGAAAGTGTAACAAATAGTGGGTTATTGGGTGCCGACGCACATCGGCACCCAATATTCAAATAGCAGGAGCAAAAGATGAACCGTAAGACTTCAATCAGAAGTGCTATCGCAATTGCCGCAGTAGCCAGCCTATCTCTGATCGGTATTCAGCCAGCTTATGCAGCGAAAACCAAGGTAACTATCTGGGCTTACGGAAACGTTATTCAAAAAGACCTAGAGGCTGAATACGAAAAACTCAACCCCACTATCGACATCGTGGTGAGCAACAAGCCAATGGACACCCACCACCAGACATTGATTACCGCTCTCAAGGCGCAGAAGACTCCAGACATCGCAGCCATTGAAATCTCTTACGCCGGTTTCTTCCGCTCTTACCCTCAGTACTTCCAAAGCCTTGCCGGCCTAATGAACGAAAACGACTACCTCGACTGGCGCTGGGACCAGGGAATTGGTAAAGACGGCAAGCTAATGGGTATCCCAACCGACGTGGGTGGCCTTCAGGTTGCCTACCGAAAAGACCTCTTCGCGAAGCACGGCCTCCCAACCGACCGCGTAGCCGTTGGCAAACTATGGCCAACCTGGCAGGCGTTCATCAACACCGGCAAGACCTACATGTCGAAGCTTTCGTCAACTGAAAAGGCTTCGTGTAAGACCAAGAAGGTTTGCTACGGTTTCATCGACAATGCTGGAACGATCTACCCAGCGATCTTGAACCAGGGCACCAAGAAGTACTACGAGTCAAACGGCACCCTGATTTACAACACCAACACCAACGTCAAGACTGCCTTCACCACCACTGCATCCGCGATGAGTTCGGGTATTAGCACCAGAATCAACCAGCTCACCTCAGACTGGAACATCGGTATGACCAAGGGTCTCTTCGCAACTGTCTTGGCACCAGCTTGGATGCTCGACCACATTAAGAAATACGGTTCGAAGACCAGCGGTAAGTGGGATGTTGCCGACCTACCTGGCGAAGGTGGAAACCTCGGTGGTACCCAGCTAACCGTTCCGGCCAAGGCGAAATACTCAACTCAGGCCAAGGCATTCATCAAGTGGTACCTATCGCCAGCTACTCAGCTAAAGATGTTTACCAAGCACGGAATTTTCCCAGCTGCGAGCGTGCTGTACAACAACCCAGCACTCACCGGCTACAAGGACAAGTTCTTTAGCTACGCACCTACCGGTCAGATCTACGCAACCGGAGCGAAGAAGCTTCGCCCGATTTTCGAAGGTAAGAACCAACGTGCAATCGACAACTACTTCGGCCAGGCACTGGCCAAGGTGGCGGTAGGAAAAATGACTGCCTCTGCTGCTTGGGCTGACGCCGTGAAGCAAATCGATAAGAACATCAAGAACTAGCCGAGACCATGTCTGACCTAACGGAGCGGCTGGCTGCGCCCAAAAAACGTAAGCCAACCAACGCCTTCAGATCTGGAAACCCGAACAAGCCGGAGCGAGACAAGCGCGGTAAGAAATCGGAAAAGCGGAAAGCAACTGAAAACGGCATCAAAGCGCTGAACCCAAATTGGGGCTATGCCTTCGTGGCACCGTTTTTTGTGATGTTCCTGATCTTCGGGCTAGCTCCGGTTATCTACTCAACCTGGATTGCATTCTTTAACTGGGATTCACTCGCAGATGAGCAGGAATTTTACGGACTTACTAACTTCACCGATTTGCTTGCTGATGAGTATTTCTGGATCGCGCTGAGAAACACCTTCAGTATTTGGTTCTTCTCGACGATTCCTCAAATTTTCATGGCGATCGGTTTAGCAAGTATTTTGCGTAACCCACGACTTCGTGGGGCAACCTTCTGGCGAACCATTTTGCTGGTTCCAAATATCACGTCGGTTCTGGCTATCGCCATCGTGTTCGGCCAGCTATTCGGCCGCGACTATGGTTTGGTCAACCTAGCGCTGACCTACCTCGGAATGCCGGCTCACATCGACTGGATTTCGGAAACCGTGCCGAGCCACATCGCAATCGCCACCATGATAACCTGGCGCTGGTTGGGCTACAACGCTCTGATTTTCTTGGCCGCCATGCTGGCTATTCCTGCTTACCTATACGAATCGGCAGATCTCGATGGTGCGAGCAAGTGGCAGCAGTTCCGCTACATCACTTTGCCGCAGCTTAGAAACACCATCACCTTCGTTCTGATCGTGGGCACCATCGGTGGTTTGCAGGTATTCGCAGAACCGCTAACCCTCGGTGGAAACATGTCTGGTGGAGACAGCCGTCAGTTCTCGACCTTGACCCTATTCCTCTACGAGCAGGCCTTCGTGAACAACCGTTGGGGCTACGCGGCCGCTATCGGTATCTTCATCACCATAATCGTGGTAATTATCTCGGCCATCAACTTCGCCATCACCAGGGTGATTTCGAGTGAGGACAACACCAAGTGAGCACCCTAAAAATGGAACAGGTTCCTCCAACCTTTCAGAAGCGTAAGAAGCCGCGCTGGCGCAGAATGTCGCCGATGTCGTACATGCTTCTGGCACTAATCGGGTTCATTTCGATCTTCCCGTTTTACTGGATGGTCGTAGTTGCATCAAACGGCAACGACGAAATCTCGAAGGAAACTCCAACCCTCACCATCGGTCCACGCCTTGGCGAAATTCTGGGCAGTGTTTTCGAAGCTAACGAGTTTTTCGGTTTGGCAATGTGGAACACCGTCTTGGTGGGCACCATTGTTTCGGCAGCGCAGGTGTTCTTCTCGTCGGTTGCTGGTTTCGCCTTCGCCAAGTTGAACTTCAAGGGACGTAAATTCTTGGTCGTCTTTGTGGTTGGAACCATGATGCTGCCAAGCCAGCTGGGAATCATCCC
>JBEGUF010000051.1:0-19416 GCA_041179025.1 Actinomycetota bacterium
AACGGCGAAGTTGACTTCTGGAATCGTCGAACAGGCGAGCGTCGGGCTGTGCCACTAAACTTAGCGGTACAACAACTCTAAATAGCGCACTAGGAGACACACGATGGACATCGACCTAAGAGTCTTGAGAACCATCGAGAGTGACCGCGGAATCGCCTTCACCGAACTCGTTGCAATTATCGAAGCAGCCATTTTGGCCGCTTACTACCGCTCTGAAGATATCCATCTGAAGCGCGACGAAGTTGACTTCACCCGTGCCGTTTTGAACGACAAGACCGGCGAAGTCAAGATTTACACCCGCGACAAAGACGAATCGAACGCGCCGGTTGGCGAAGAACGCGACGTTACCCCGGATAACTTCGGGCGCATCGCGGCATCATCTGCCAAGCAGGTAATCATGCAGCGTCTTCGCGCTATCAACGACGAAAGCCTGCTGGGTGAGTTCAGCGGCAAGGTTGGCGATGTGGTTATCGGAACCATTCAGCAGGGCCCTCGCCCATACATGATTCACGTTGACCTCGGTTCACTCGAGGCACTGCTGCCACCGGAAGAACAGGTTGTTGGCGAGGATTACACCCACGGCAAGCGCATCCGAGTAATCATCACCAAGGTCGACAAGGGAACTCGTGGCGGAGCCATGATTACCGTTTCGCGTCGCCACAAAATGCTGGTTCGCAAGCTTTTCGCACTAGAAGTTCCAGAGATTGCCTCGGGTCAGGTTGAAATCATGCAGGTGGCCAGAGAAGCCGGTCACCGCACCAAGATTGCAGTGAAGTCGACAGTTGCCGGGCTAAACGCCAAGGGCGCTTGCATTGGCCCAATGGGTGCTCGCGTTCGCGCGGTTTCGTCGGAGTTGAACGAAGAGAAGATCGACATCGTCGACTACGACGAAGACATCAAGAAGTTTGTGGCGGCAGCGCTATCGCCAGCCAAGATTTCGGCCACCTTCACCATTCCGTCGAAAGACCCAGACGGTCGCGTGCACGTTCGCGCGCTCGTTCCCGACTACCAGCTTTCACTGGCAATCGGAAAAGAGGGTCAGAACGCCAAGTTGGCAGCAGATCTAACCGGTGCGAAGATCGATATTCAGCCGGAAAGCATCCTCGAGGACGACTAGTTCTAGACCAAGAGCGATAAGCGGGCTAGGATGGAACAAGTTAGAACCTGTGTTGGCTGTCGTCAACGCGAAACTCGAAAGCAACTGATTCGTCTGGTTTTGGTTAGTTCCAAACTCACCATCGATGAAAGTAAAAGCCTTCCGGGTCGCGGTGCATGGATACATGCCAAAACAGCTTGTTTCAAACTGGCAACTGAGCGCAAAGCCTTCGGGCGTGCGTTGAAGCGTCAGGTTGAAGCGGATGAACAGGTTTTAGCCCTAGCGATAGAACAGGCAGAAGCGATGATGGCAAAAAATGAGTAACTCGAAATGAGTAACCAGCTTTAACGGCCTGCCCTGCCTGGGTTGGCCCAGACAGGAGAAAAAGTGGCGGCTTTACCGCGCGTATACGACATAGCTAAAGAACTTGGTATTGATACCAATGAGGCTTTGGCAAAACTAAAAGAGCTTGGCGAGTACGTCAAGGGTGGATCATCCACCGTAACTCCACCGGTTGCGAAGAAACTTCGCGAAGCGTACCCAAATGCAAAACCAAAGCCTGAGGTAAAAAAGGCAGTACCGAAGCCAGCACCTGAGGCTCCGGTTGCAGACGTTCCAGCAGCACCTGCCCCGGCAGCGCCAGAAGCCCCGAAAGCGGCTGAGTCTCCAGTTGCTCCTCCAGCCGCACCTTCGGCTGCCCCAAGCGGCATTCCGCGCCCGGGCAACAACCCGTTCGCGGCCAGCCAGGGCATTCCTCGCCCGATGGCTCGCCCGGTAGGCAACAACCCATTCTCTTCAGGCGCCCGTCCAGGTCAGCGCCCAGGTGGTCCACGACCAGCTGGTGCCGGTGGTCCAGGCGCACGTCCCGGTGGTCCAGGTGCTCGCCCAGGTGGTCCTGGTCGTCCGGCTGGTGCCGGTGGCGCTCCACGTCCTGGTTTTGGTGGCGGAGCTCCGGGTGCCGGTGGCGCCCCAGCTTTTGGCGGCGGTCCACGTCCGTCCGGTGGTCCGGGTGCCCGTGGCCGCGGTAACGGCGGAGGAACCGCTGGTGCGTTCGGTAAGGGCGGAAGCCGCGGTGCCTCAAAGGCTCGCAAGTCGAAGCGCGCGAAACGCGAAGAGTTTGAGCAGAGAATGGCTCCGAGCCTCGGTGGTGCAGTTGTTCCACGTGGCGATGGCACCACGGTTCTGCGTCTGCGTCGTGGTTCTAGCATCCAAGACTTTGCCGACAAGATTGAAACCACTCCGGCTCAGCTCATCACCGTGCTATTCGCACTTGGTCAGATGGCTACCGCAACCGCTTCGCTAGACGAAGAGACGTTCCAGATCCTCGGAGAAGAACTCGGTTACAAGGTTGAACTGGTTTCACCTGAAGACGAAGAGCGCGAGCTGTTCGACAGCTTCGGTCTAGACCTTGAAGACGAAGACGACGAGGAAGACCTAGAGGCTCGCCCACCGGTAGTAACCGTTATGGGTCACGTCGACCACGGTAAGACTCGTTTGCTAGACAGCATTCGTAACTCAAACGTCATTGCCGGCGAGCACGGTGGAATCACCCAGCACATCGGTGCCTACCAGATCCACACCACTCACGAAGGCATCGACCGCGCGATCACCTTTATCGACACCCCAGGTCACGAGGCGTTCACCGCTATGCGTGCCCGTGGTGCTCAGGTAACCGACATTGCCATCCTGGTTGTTGCCGCCGACGACGGCGTTATGCCTCAGACGATTGAAGCGTTGAACCACGCCCAGTCGGCTGGTGTGCCAATCGTGGTCGCAGTGAACAAGGTTGATAAAGAGGGTGCTAACCCAGACAAGATTCGCCAGCAGCTCACCGAGTTCAACCTAGTTGCCGAGGAATACGGTGGCGACGTTATGTTCGTCAACGTTTCGGCTCTAACCGGTGCTGGCGTTTCCGACCTTCTAGCGGCTGTTCTGCTAACCGCAGATGCTGCACTAGACATGCGTGCGAACCCAAACAAGGACGCCCGCGGTGTTGCCATCGAAGCGAACCTAGACAAGGGTCGCGGTTCGGTTGCCACCGTGCTAATCCAGCAGGGAACTCTTAACGTTGGAGACTCGATTGTGGCGGGTGCGGCTCACGGCCGTGTACGTGCCATGTTCGACGAAAACGGCGACGCGGTTACCTCAGCTGGCCCGAGCCGTCCGGTCCAGGTGCTCGGTCTTCAGTCGGTTCCTCGCGCTGGTGACACCTTCGTGGTTACCGAAGACGAACGTCAGGCTCGTCAGATCGCTGAAAAGCGTGAAGCTGCCGACCGTAACGCTCTTCTGGCCAAGACTCGCAAGCGTGTCTCACTCGAAGACTTCACCAAGGCTGTCGAAGACGGCAAGGTTGAGTCACTCAACCTCATCATCAAGGGTGACGTTTCCGGTGCTGTTGAAGCGCTGGAAGACTCACTGCTCAAGATCGAGGTCGACGACAGCGTGCAGCTACGCATCATCCACCGCGGTGTTGGTGCAGTTACCGAGTCCGACGTCAACCTGGCTACAGTCGACAGCGCAATCATCATTGGTTTCAATGTGCGCCCAGACAACAAGGCCAAGGAACGCGCCGACCGTGAGGGTGTTGACATCCGTCACTACACGGTTATCTACCAGGCACTGGACGACATCGAAGCTGCTCTAAAGGGTATGCTCAAGCCAGAATACGAAGAAGCACAGCTCGGTACCGCAGAGGTTCGCGAACTGTTCAAATCGTCGAAGGTTGGAACCATTGCCGGTTCGATTGTTCGCTCGGGAAGCATCAAGCGCAACAGCTTGGCACGCGTTATCCGTGGCGGAGTTACCATCGCCGACAACCTCAAGGTTGAATCGCTCAAGCGCTTCAAGGACGACGCCACCGAAGTCAAGACCGACTTCGAATGTGGTATCGGCCTCGGCGGTTTCAATGAACTCGAGCTCGAGGACATCATTGAGACCTTCGAGATGCGCGAAAAGCCTCGAGTCTAGGAGTAGCAAATGGTTGACGTTGCGAGAGCACGAAAGCTTGCTGAACGAATCAAGGTTTTGGTTGCCGAGGCACTAGAACGGGCCGTAAAGGACCCCGATCTAGGCTTCGTTACCATCACCGATGTGAGGGTTACCCCGGATCTTCAGAACGCAACAATTTTCTACACCGTTTTCGGGACTCCTGAGGAGAAGAAGATCAGCGGTGAAGTGATTGAACGCAACCGTGGTTTGATTCGTCGTGAAGTGGGGCGCGGTCTTTCGATTCGCCTCACGCCAACGATTGAATTCATCACGGACGAGGTGCCAGAAATCGCCGCTCACCTAAACGACCTTTTGGCCGAAGCGAAAGCTCGCGACGCCGAGGTTCAGGCGCTGGCCAAGGAAGCCAAGTTTGCCGGTGATGAGAATCCTTACAAGGAACCTCACACCGAAGACGAGAAGTAACCTTGCCGGCGGGTCTCGTTCTTCTGGATAAACCCGAGGGGTGGACCAGCCACGACGTGGTTGCCAGAATTCGCAAAGTTGCCAACACTCGCAGAGTTGGGCACGCGGGAACTCTAGACCCTATGGCTACCGGGCTTTTGGTGCTTGGCGTTGAATCTGCAACCAAGTTGCTCACTTTCATTGTTGGCGCCGACAAAACGTACGAGGCAACCATTCGTTTGGGCGCATCGACCATCACCGACGACCGCGAGAGCGACTTTCTAGATCAGGCCTCAGCGGCTGATGTTGCGAAAGTTACCTTGCCTGAAATCCTTGCGGCGATTGGTGAACTGACCGGCGAAATCGAACAGGTTCCGTCTTCGGTTAGCGCAATCAAAGTCAACGGCGTTCGTTCATACGCGGCCGTTCGCAATGGCGATGAGGTGAGACTAAAGGCTAGACCCGTAACCGTTTCCAAATTTGAAGTCGTGGGAGAAATCCGACACGTCGACGGATTCATCGATCTCGACGTGGTTATCGACTGCTCCTCAGGAACCTACATTCGCGCTCTGGCGAGAGACCTTGGCTCAAAGCTCGGAATCGGCGGGCATCTAACCGCGCTTCGTCGCACGAGGGTTGGTGGCTACTCAATCGAACAGTCGGCTCAGCTGCCAGAGGTAGGAACGCCACTTAACCTGATCAGCTCGTTTGAGGCTTCGAAAGCATTTCCAACTCTCGAATTATCAGAACAGGATGCAATCGATCTTCGTCATGGAAAGCGTTTGAAAAACCCTGATGCTCTGCAGGGTGAAATTGCCGCGGTTCGCGACGGCGCTCTAATCGCGATGCTCACGCCTCAGGGAAAACAACTCAAATCACTGGTGGTTTTCAATGATTGAGTGGTTCTACCAGGCAGAGCTTTTAGTTGCGGTCGTTGGGGGAGTTCTGGCGCTGCTACTGGGCCTAATCGGTCGGTTGCCTTCGCTGGTTAGTCTGGTGCCGCTGTTGGTAACGGCGCTCAATCTCATCATTCAGGCGTTTATCACCATCGGAGTTCTAGTTTCTGGCGGAAAAACCGCCGGCGACCCCATTGAGTTCTTCGGCTACCTACTTACCGCATTACTGGTTGCCGGAGCAGCAAGTTTCTGGGCTCTAGCCGAGCGCTCAAAGTTCTCAACAATGATCCTGGGAGCCGCAAATCTAACCGTTGCCATCATGTTTTATCGCATGTGGCAGATCTGGTTTTAGCCGAAAAATACACCTTCCGTTAACCTGTCTAACGGCTTCAATTAACCTCAAATTGCCATCATTAGGGGGTGAAGATTGGGTTCAAAAAACGTCCAGCCGCTGTGCTTGGTGTTTCCCCTTCCTCGGGCGACGTAATTTCCGTTGACAGCCCCCGCGAAATCAAGCATGTTTACGATGCAGCCGACCAAGTTTTTCGTGTAGTTCTGCGCGCTGGTGGCATCACAGTGCTGGCCATTATGGGTCTAGTTGGATTCTTCCTCGGGCTTCGCGCTTTCCAGGCTCTTTCAGTTTCGGGGTTCAATTTCTTCACAACCCAAGCCTGGGAACCCGATTCCGGAAACTTCGGTATCGTGGCAATCCTGTTCGGAACCATCGTCATTGCTGTCATCGCTGTATTGGTTGCCATTCCGCTGTCCTTGGCTACTTCGCTATACATCTCGGAGTATGCCCCTCGCGGCCTGCGTAAGTGGTTGATTACCCTGGTCGACCTCATGGCAGCAATTCCATCAGTAGTTTTCGGTCTCTGGGGTGTGTTCTTCCTGCAGCCTCAGCTAACCCCAATCTCAAAGTGGATTTCTCAAAACTTTGGTTGGATTCCGATTTTCTCGGTTGACGGCTCAGACCCTAACGACCCGCTAACCTCAAACACCGTTTTCACTTCGTCGAGCTTCATCGCCGGCGTTGTTGTAGGTCTGATGATTACCCCGGTCGTCACCTCGGTTATGCGTGAAGTTTTCTCACAGGCTCCAATTGGCGAGCGTGAGGCTGCCTTAGGCCTTGGAGCAACTCGCTGGGGAATGATTCAAAATGTTGTTTTGCCATTCGGTAAGGGCGGAATCATCGGTGCCACCATGCTTGGTCTCGGACGCGCACTGGGCGAAACAATTGCCGTGTACATGATTATTTCTCCGGTATTTGAAATTCAGTGGCACGTTCTCCAGAATGGTGCAATTTCGGTGAGCTCGCTAATTGCCCTCCGCTACGGTGAGGCAACCCAGATGGGTATGTCGGCCCTGATGGCTGCCGGATTGGCTCTGTTCGCAATGACCCTAGTTGTTAACTTTGTGGCGTCGAGCATCGTGGCTCGCTCAAGATCTGGAGCGTCAAGTTGAGTAAAGCAGAGGCTTACGTGGTTTCAGATGAGTTCGAAGAACGCAGAATCATTCACGGATTCCGTGTTCGTGATTGGCTTTATGCTGTGGGTTCGCTTTTGGCCGCGGTTGCCAGCACCGCATTTCTATTCGGCCAGGTAATTCCGTTCTCAGGCGCAATTCCATTCGTGCTAATTAGCTACGTCCTGTTCTTGTCTTTCTTTGCCCTGTTGGTTTCTCTCGATGACAACGGGCAGGCAGTTATCGACCGCATGGTGGCGCTAACTGTGAATTCTCTAGCATTCCTTGTTTTCGCGACATTGGTATTCATCGTGGTTTTCACTGTCGGCAAGGGCAGCACGGCTCTTCTCAACTGGAACTTCTTCTCGCAGGACATGGCACTCGCCGGGCCTCTAGACCCACTAACCCAGGGTGGAATCACGCACGCGATTGTGGGCTCGCTCACGCAGATTGCGATTGCCTTGGTGATCACGGTTCCATTGGGTCTTATCACCGCAGTGTTCTTGAATGAAATCAAGAGCAAGTTCTCCAGGTTTGTGCGCACCATGGTTGAGGCTATGACCGCTCTGCCATCAATCGTTGCTGGATTGTTTATCTACGCAACGGCGATTTTGTTGCTCGGGGTGCAAAAGTCTGGTTTCGCAGCATCGCTTGCCATCAGCGTGATGATGCTTCCAATCATGATTCGTGCGTCGGATGTGGTTCTCCGTCTAGTTCCTTCAACTCTCAAAGAAGCATCGCTAGGCCTGGGAGCGAGCACTTTCAAAACCACCATGAACGTGACCTTGCCAACGGCTCGTTCGGGTCTAACCACCGCGATTATTCTTGCCACAGCTCGTGGGGTCGGTGAGACTTCACCGGTTCTACTCACCTCTGGTTTCACCGCGGCTCTGAACCTTGATCCAACTCAAGGGCCCATGGTTTCCTTGCCGCTGGCAATTTTCGAATTCGTGAAATCACCAGAACCAACCATGATTGCCCGAGGATTCGGCACCGCAGCAGTTCTAATGCTTCTCGTGTTGGTGCTTTTTGCAATGGCCCGAGTGCTGGGAAGCGATGCTCGCCCAATTCACAAGATCAAGATAGCCACCAAGAAACTCTTCGCCAAAGCCGCCAGTGCTTCAAAGGCAGCCAAGACCAAGGGTAAGAAAAAAGCAAAAGAGGCCACCAAATGATGTTCTCCAAGGTTAGAAAAATCGCCGCGCATGTACTGGTGTCAGCCATCACTTTATTTCTAGTTGCAGCCACAGGCTCAACCGCTCAAGCCGCCGAGTACGTTCCGGTAAACGGTGGAGGTTCATCCTGGAGTGCGAACGCCGTTGACCAGTGGCGCCGCAACGTGCAGCAGTACGGCCTTCGTATTAACTACGCCAGCACCGGTTCGTCAGACGGACGTAACCAGTTCCGCTCGGGCACCGTCGACTTCGCGGTTTCGGAAATTCCTTACGGGCTGAAAGATGGCTCAGTTGTAGACACCCCACCATCTCGAGGCTATGCCTACATGCCAATCGTTGCCGGTGGAACCGCCTTCATGTACAACCTTCAGGTTGGTGGCAAGCGCCTAACGAACCTAAAGCTTTCGGGCGAACTGATCACAAAAATTTTCACCGGAGTTGTAACAACCTGGGACGACGCTTCGATTGCCAAGGAAAACCCTGGCATCAGCCTGCCAAAACGTAAGATCATCCCGGTAGTTCGTTCGGATGGTTCCGGCTCAACCGCGCAGTTCTCAACCTGGATGGCATCGGAACACTCCAGCCTCTGGAATGACTACTGCAAGAAGGCAAAGCGCAGCACCCCTTGTGGCGTTACTTCGAACTACCCTGTGGTTTCGGGTAAAGGCTTCGTTTCGCAGCCAAACTCCCAGGGTGTTGCCGGTTATGTCTCTCAGTCGGCCAACATCGGAACCATTACCTATGTTGAGTACTCCTACGCGCTCAAGACCGGTTACCCAGTGGTGAAGGTTCTAAACGAGGGTGGATACTACGTGTTGCCCACGGCTTCTAACGTGGCGGTTGGTTTGCTAGGTGCAAAGATCAACACCACCAAAGGATCTAAGTACCTAACTCAGATTCTTACCGGCGTATACCGCAACGAAGATCCTCGCGCCTATCCACTGTCTTCATACTCGTACCTAATCATCCCAACTCAGGTTTCAGGATCGTTTACCAGCGCCAAAGGCAAGACTCTTAGCGCCTTTGCAAACTACTTCCTCTGTGAAGGTCAGCAGCAGGCAGAAGTTCTTGGCTACTCGCCACTCCCGATCAACCTGGTGAAGGCTGGAATTGAACAGGTGAAGCGCATTCCTGGTGCCGAGATCGAGAACGTAGACATCGCGAAATGTAACAACCCAACCTTTTCTTCAAGCGGAACCAACACTCTGGCAAAGAACGCTCCGATGCCAAGCGCTGCCGACAAGTTCGCTGCCCCGGCCTCTTCTGGTAACACTGATGGCGGTAACACTGACGGCGGCAACACCGATGGCGGAACCATCGACGGTGGCTCAACCGGCGGCGGCACCACAACCGTGGTTGAAGGCAACACCACTGGTGAAAAAGGCCCAGTGAAGTGTGATTCAGACACCGGTGCCTGCACCAGTGTTGCAGCAATTGCTGTAGATGCTCCTCGTTCTGCCGGATGGAGTTTCCAAAACACTCAAATCGTCATAGCGGTGATTCTGTTCATTGGCTTCATAGCCGGCCCAGCGCTATTCCGCTCGGCGATGCGCCGTCGCAAGGTGAAGAAGTGAAGTTCAACTCCAAAACCCTAAAGCTTGCAGCCAGCGCTGGACTTCTTTCGATCTTCGGTGCTTTAGGCCTTACCGGGATTCAAACTTCAGTTGCATCTGCTGGCTCTGAGGAGACCATCGCCTGGGCTTCTGGCAGCAGAGACTCGTCCAGCGTTTCCTACTCTGAGTTCCAAAACCTAGAGGTAACCGTTAGCCAGACTCAGAACCTCACTAGCCAAGGTGTGGTTGTCGACTGGCGTGGCATGAATCCTTCGGTACCGGGCGAGTACAGCCGAAACTACATGCAGATTATGCAGTGTTGGGGAACAGCATCTAACGCTCTACCTGAAGGCTGCCAGTGGGGAACGCCTCAAACCGCCACCCAAAACCTGGTTGGCACATTTGCAGCCAACCGTGAGCTTGCTGAAGATGAAGACCCTAATCAGGAATACATTGGGTCTCGTTTTCAGGTGCCACCTCCGAGCACACTGCCAGATCTCAAAATTTTCCGCGTGCCTTTCCAGCCGGTGAATGGTTCACCAACTTTCGTTTATGAAAAGTACTTCGCGCCAGAATCAACCAACGAGGTAACGGCTGCGCCGGTAGGCGCCGATGGCACCGGAACCGCAGTGTTCGAAGTTCAAACATCTCTAGAGGCGCCGCACCTGGGTTGCGGCGCACTCGTAGACGGCAATGCTGTGCACTGTTGGCTCGTTTTAGTTCCGCGCGGAGCCCATTACCTGAATGGCAACCCGGTGCCGTCTGATCTCTCACTATCGGGTTCACCACTTTCGGCCAGCAACTGGGCGAACCGAATTCAAGTCCCACTCGGCTTCTCACCTCTCTCGTATGCCTGCCCGATCGGCAACGCTGAGCGCCGTGTGGTTGGAAGCGAGCTGGTTTCCGAGGCAATCACCTCGTGGCAGCCAGAGCTATGCCAAACCACGGCAACCTTTGGTTACTCCCAGATTGGCGATGGTGAAGCCCGTCGACAGATTGTGTCAAATATCGAAGGCAGTTCGGGCCTTGGTTTCATCAATAAGCCGCTCACAGCCGAAGAAACTGGCACTGCCAGACTGATCTATACGCCAGTGACCACGAGTGCGATTGTTGTGGCATACAACATCGAGAACCAATTCAAAAACACATCGCCGTACTTCTCTGAAAACGGAAAACTTGTCACCTCGCTCAAGCTAAACGCAAGGCTAATGGCTAAGCTGCTCACACAGAGCTACCGCTCAGATGTTCCAGGTGGAAATATTGCTCCTCACGTTTCCAATAATCCTCGATCACTGCGCCACGACCCTGAGTTCTTAGCGCTAAACCCTAGATTCCGAGACTTTGTAAACAATGCCGAACCAGGCGGTATGGTAGTGACTCTCGGTTCATCCGACGTAGCCGCTATGGTTTGGTCTTGGATTCGAAGCGATGCGTCTGCCAACGCCTTCCTAGCCGGCACCCCGGATCAATTCGGAATGGTGCTAAACAAGTACTACAAGAACTTGGCACTAAACAGCGATTTAGGAATCGAAACGTTCCCGAAGGCCGACCTAACTAATTACCGATCCAACAACTCGGTTCCTTCTCCTGGCTTTGGAACCTTGGATCTACGTCCTTATGCAAATGATCTGCTTGAGGGAGCGCTCCAGGTTCGACGCGCAGATCCTCGATCCAAATCAGTTTGGGATCCAACCAAAACCCCTGCTCAATTTGTTTCCGGTGGCGCTCAAACCATCGGCCAGCGTTTTCTTCTGGCTATCACCGACCTTCCTTCGGCGAAGCGATTTGGCCTGAGTATGGCAACTTTGGTTAACGGTGATGGTTCAGAAAAATCGCCAACTGCCGGGAATATTGCGACCTCCATTTCTGCCAAGGTGCAAGACCCAACCTCAGGAATGCTAATAAGCCCTTCTGGCTCTTCCTCAGACTCGGGTTATCCGCTGAGTACTCTCACATATGCGGTGACGAACCCCTGCACCCAAACTGCGACAGCAGTAGCAAACTATGCTGACTTTCTAGATTTTGCAACTGGAGCTGGCCAGACGCTAGGCGAAGGAGTGGGCCAACTACCGGAAGGTTACGTTCCGCTAACCAGTAATTTGCAGCAGGCTGCACAGGATTCAATCGCTCGCCTTAGATCGGCCGATGTTCAGGTGAATTGCCCAGTGATCCCCCCGGTAGACCCTGGAGTTCCACCCACAACTCCTCCTGAGAACAATCCGATTGACCCTGGTTTTTCACCAATAGACGGTGGAACCGAGCCGGTGGAGGCAACAAAGAATGTGATTGCCTACCGAACCAAGACGCAGCTAAGTAACTCGCCACTTTTTACCAACCTCCTAATTAGTTCAGCTTTGCTCGGATTTCCAGCGTTTGTAATGGGCAATCTTGCGATTAGGTCGAAAGCTAAAAATCAAAGGTAAACATTTGAAATCCGTTAACTTACACGCAACCTAAAAGTCGGCTTTTGGATTCCTTACGTTGCGAAGGTTAAGCAGTCACCAAACTAATCCCTGTGGTGACCACCACAAAAAGGAGAAACCCTTGAATAAGAAATCACCAATCAACATTGGTATCGCACTCGGCCTCGCCGGTGTGCTATCTGTTGGTTCAATCACAGTAGCTCAGGCAGACCCGGCCGCAAAGGTTTATGGCGAGCTCGTAGGTCTAGGCTCTGACACCACCATGGATGTCATGGACGGCATCTCAGCCGCACTGGGCAAGAACGGCAAGCTTCTAAAACTTGCTTCGTACAAAGCAATCGGCTCCGCAACCGTAACCACTCGCTCAGGCCAGGCAGCAATCGGCCGTTTCAACGGTTCTAGCGCTGGTCGCGACGCACTTTACGTAGCCATCGGACAGTCTTCGACCAAGAGCATTGCGATCGCTCCAAACACTGATGGCACTTCTCGCGACGCAGTAACAGTAACCACAGCAGACTTGGCTGGCAAGATCGACTTCGCTCGTTCGTCATCAGGTCCATCTAGCGCACGTGCCGATGGAGTTATCACCTACATTCCATTCGCAATCGACGCCATGACTTATGCGGTAGCGCCGAACTCAAAGATTCCAGCCGACATTCCTCTGGGAACGTCAGGCAACACCACTGAAGTTTCGCTGATGAACATTTACAAGGGAAACATCACCCGCGTAATTACTAACAACGGAGCCTTCGTAAAGCTGGTTGGATCGGATTACGTTCTAGAAGCTGGCGAAGCGTCAAACACCATCAATGCCTACGTTCCTCAGGCAGGTTCGGGCACTCGCTCGTTCTGGATTGGACAGGTTGGCATCACCGACACTCAGATTGCGGCTGGAACCACAGCAGCAAAGGATGTCTTCATGCAGGGCACCACTCAGAAGAGTGTTCAGGAGCACGATGGTTCAGCAGTTGCTAACGACCCTTACGGTCTAGTTGGTTTCTCGATCTCTCAGTTCGTAGCGCAGACCAACCGTGTAGCACCTTCGCGTCTAAACGGAGCAGTTCTACGCTCGATCGGTGGAGTTGAACCTACCGTTGCAGGTGCAACCGCAGGTACCATCGCTACCAACCCAGTGTGGACCTCAATCAAGCGAACCGTTTACAACATTGTTCCAACCGCACTTGCTAACGCAACCGGTTCAAACAAGATCAAGACCATGTTCGTTGGAGAAAACTCTCTAGTTTGCCAGGCAAAGGCTGTTATCCAGAAGTACGGTTACGGTCTGCTCAGTTACCCAGGTACCGCTGATGGTGCCGCAGGAGCGGGCGATGCCGGTAAGTCTTCTGTCTGTGGAAACATCTCCTCGGGTAACCGAGTGGGCGCTCCAGCGGTAAGCACTGTTTCACTTGGAACCCCAACCCTCGCAGCCAACGGTGCCTCGGCAACCGTAGTTGCAACCGTTACTTCAAACGGTAACCAGGGTGGAACCGTGAAGGTATACAACGGTACTCCGCTACAGGATGGGTCAAACCTAGTTGGAACCGGAACCGTAGCAAAGGGTGCAACCACTGCTTCGATCAAGGTTCAGGCTGCTAACAAGCAGGATGTAACCCTTGACCTAAAGGCAGTGTTTGTTCCTACGCTTACCGGTGTTGCTGAAGCCACTTCACTTGAGACAATCTCTCAGGCTCTAAAGGGTGAATCGGTTCTAGCTGCAGTGCCTACCAACGTGCGTGCAACGGTTATTCCAACCGTGGCAGTGACCGTTCGGAACGGCCTAGCAGCTTCAACTGCCTACGCAGCTGGAAACGTTACAGTTGTTGCAATTAGTAGCAGAGGCGATGCATTCTTCGCGGCAGGAACTCTTGAGAATGGAACTGCAACTGTTTCGTTCGAGAGCAAGCTTGCCAAGGGAACCTACACCGTATGGGTTTACTACCCAGGCTCAAGCACTAACGTGTCGGCCAAGGTGAAGAAGTCGCTGAAGATCAGCTAACACCCTAACTAAACGAAAAGATATACAGAGAATGCGAACAGATCCAGTGCGAAAACTCCAAGAGTTGACCGCTGGGTCTGTTCGCTTTTTTAAAAACATACCGAACTTTATAACCGAGGTACTAGACACTGCCGCTAAGTCGGCCAATGGCGAGAAGCAAAATGCGTTGATGCTTGACTCCCGGGTGGTAACTCCGAAGCCTGCAGCTGCAGCTCGACTTACCGCTTTCTCACTGTTTAGCCTTTTTTCACTAACTTTTGGGCTCCTGGCCCACCTCACACTTATTTCTCCGATGCACTTCACCTCGGCTCAGCTCAAGAAAGCCGAAGCCCTTCGTTACGAGTTAGCGAATGGTACGGCTCCAGTTGGGCAGGTCAACTCGTCGGGTTACCTACACGAATCTGGCACTCCGCTGGCATTTTTGACCATCCCGAAGATTGGCGTCGATGCGGTTGTCATCGAGGGCTCGACCAGCACTGAGACTATGGATGGCATTGGCCATAGACGCGACACCGTGTTGCCCGGACAAGAGGGGATTAGCGTTCTTTACGGACGACAGGCAGCCTACTCGGGCGTTTTTGGCCGATTGGGAGAACTAAAGGTTGGCGATTCAATCTCGGCTCTGACCGGCCAGGGAAAGTCTGAATTCACCGTTACAGCAATTCGCCGCGCAGGAGACGAAGTTACGAATGCCTTGCCTGCGGGAGGTTCGCGACTAACTTTGGTTAGCGCTAGCGGAATTCCGTTCCTACCTTCCTCGGCTATCTGGGTCGATGCAACGCTAACCGGTTCGGCTAAAGAGACGCCCATGAAAGTCATTCCGCTTTTGGCTATTAACCCGGCTGAAGAGGCGATGAATGGCGACATGGAAGCCCTCACGCCAATCATTTACCTTTACCAGTTACTCGCACTAGTGATTTTCGCTATGCTCTGGCTTAGACGCAATTGGGGCCGAGCGCAGTCCTGGGTAATCAGTGTTCCGCTATTGATCTGGACGTCGACTTTGCTGGCCGAGCAGATCACACGAATTTTGTCGAATCTAATCTAAGGAGTTCATTATGGCTGACACGAAATCAAATGCTTCCGCAACGAAAACTGTCGCAGTAAAGCCTGTGTCGTTCGATGGCGTGAAGAAAAGCTCCGCCCCGAAGTTAGCCGACTTGGCTAGTCTCCGCGGCGAGAACGTCTCGGCGTGGTTCGGTGAACGCAAGGTTCTAGACCGCGTCAATCTCGAAATGAAGCCTGGCGAGGTTACCGCTCTAATCGGTCCTTCTGGTTGTGGCAAGTCAACCTTCCTACGCATTCTGAACCGTATGCACGAGATGGTTCCAAGCGCCTCACTGGCCGGAAAGGTGTTGCTCGATGGAGTTGACATCTACGACCCAACCCGAAAAGTAACCGATGCACGTCGAGAAATTGGAATGGTTTTCCAGAAGCCAAACCCATTCCCAGCCATGAGCATCTACGAAAACGTAATTTCAGGATTGAAGCTAACTTCGGTCAAGCGCTCCAAGTCTGAACTAGACGACCTAGTAGAAGAAGCCCTAACCAAAGCCAGCCTGTTCAAAGAGGTAAAGGACCGCTTAGACGCTCCAGGTGGCGGACTTTCCGGTGGTCAGCAGCAGCGTTTGTGTATTGCTCGTTCGATTGCGGTAAAGCCAAGAATTTTGCTCATGGATGAGCCTTGCTCGGCCCTCGACCCGACATCAACCTTCCGAATTGAAGAGACAATCGTTGAACTGGCTAAAGAGGTCACAATCGTCATCGTTACGCACAACATGCAGCAAGCTGCTCGTGTTTCTGGGGAGTGTGCGTTCTTCCTTGCTGAGAACGGCCAGCCTGGTTTCATCGTTGAAAAGGGAGCTACTTCAAAATTGTTCCAGAACCCAGATGACCCTAGAACACAGGACTACGTAACAGGTCGATTCGGCTAGGCTTAGAGAAACCAAATCTCTAACGGAGGCAGCTTGTCGGCGGTATCATCTGGCCCGGGTCGTCTTTTGATAGCCGTTTATGGAATTTTCGCTCTCGCAGCATCTGCTAGATCGTCCTATCAACTCTTCACAAAATTCGAAGACGCTCCGCTCGCTTATTCTCTAAGTGCACTCTCCGCGCTGGTTTACATTTTTGCAACCGTAGCGCTAGCCAAAAACCTAACCGCATTAGCAACCTACAGTCTCGTTTTCGAGCTCGGGGGAGTGCTAGTTGTGGGAACACTCTCTCTTTTAGCGCCGGGAAGTTTCCAGCACGCGAGCGTTTGGTCGCTCTACGGCATTGGTTATGCCTTTGTGCCGCTAGTGCTTCCAATTTGGGGTCTCTGGTGGCTAAGAAAGAGCAAAAATGCTTAGCTGGAATGCACTCGACGAGGTGCCTAAAGACTTCGCCCCAACCGTGGTCACTATCGGCAAGTTTGATGCCGTGCATCTTGGCCACCAAGCTTTGTTGCAAAGAGCAGTGACCGTAGCGGAAGAACACCTACTTGCCTCGGTAGTACTAACATTTGACCGCCACCCCGATGCCCTGTTGAACCCAGACGATTATCGGCTTCCAATTGTTGGGCCAACGCAAAAGCGCGACCTTCTGGCCGAGCAGGGAATCGACGCCACGCTGACTCTCTGCTTCGACGAAGCACTGGCGAAGATGTCGCCTCAAGAGTTCGCGGAAAGCATTTTGGTTGAGGGCCTTCGCGCCAAGGCCGTCATAGTTGGGGAAGGGTTCCGCTTTGGGCACCGGGGATCTGGAAACGTGTCGCAGTTGCGTGAACTAGGGCAGAAATTTGGTTTCCAAGTGATCGAGCTTCCAACTCTTTCGATTGGTGGGGAAGTGGTTTCTACCACCAAGATTCGAAACCTTCTAGACGAGGGCAAGGTGGTCGCTGCCGCAGCACTCTTAGGCCGAAACCACACGAATGTCGGAGTTATTGAGCACGGATTGAAGATCGGGCGGACCATCGGTTTCCCAACCGCAAACATGTCTCGCGATTGCGAAGGATTTCTCCCCTTGGACGGCGTTTACGCGGGTTGGCTCTACGCAGATGGAATCAAATATCCTGCCGCGCACTCGGTTGGAATCAACGAAACTTTCCAGGCGGTTCCGCGGTTGGTTGAGTCTTTCGTGCTTGATCACACCGGCCTAGACCTTTACGACAAAGTGGTTACTCTGGAATATGTAGAGTTCATCCGTGCGGCTGCGAAGTTCGACGGGGTTGATTCTCTGGTTGTAGAGATAAATCGCGATCTTGAAAAAATTAGAAAATCACTAGGAATCGAGAAGAAATGACATTCGGCGAGAGCATCAAAGCGGGATTCAAAAACGCAACCAAGTTTCGCGGAGTAGCTTCGCGTTCGGCCTACTGGTGGTTCTTTCTGTTTGCCGCGATTGTGGCGGTTGGTGCTTCTCTCATCGACGTAGCTTTTGGGTTGGATGAGATTCTCGGTGGGCTGGTAAGCACTATTTCAGCATTGGTCCTGTTGCTACCCAGGTTCACGCTGCTGATTCGTCGATTCAGAGACACCGGCGTTAGCCCGCTGTGGATCATTTCTGCACTCATCCCAATTTCAGGCTTGGTCAGCTGGGTGGTAAACAACTTTGAAAGTATCCAGAACGTTGTTGACAGAGCCATGGGCCTTTCCGAGGCAGGTCAAATTGCTCTCGCTCAAGAATTGGCTCAAGACCCGGCCTTCGTTTCCGATCTGATGCAACTTTTGGCAATTCTTGGACTATTCCTGGCTTATTCAATCTTCGAGTTCGTGGTCACGCTTCTGCCAACGAAGCGCCCGAAGCAGACCACGGTTGCACCAATCACCTACTAACGGGTAGTCTTGACAGGTTGCCGTGTAACGGCCGCGGATAAAGAGAGTTTGAAACATCCAGTTTCTTACGCCGCGCAGCGAATCGAAGGAGAACCACAATGGCTCTAGACCCACAGGTAAAGCAGTCAATCATCGCTGAGTACGCAACCCACCCAGGTGACACCGGTTCACCAGAGGTTCAGGTAGCTGTACTCTCGCGTCGCATCAAAGACCTAACCGAGCACTTCAAAGAACACAAGCACGACCACCACTCACGTCGTGGTTTGCTACTTCTTGTCGGTCAGCGCAAGCGTCTGCTTGGCTACCTACAGAAGGTAGACATCAAGCGCTACCGTGACTTGATCGAGCGTCTAGGTCTTCGTCGCTAATTCTGACTTTACAAAAAACCGCCCTGGGTATACTCAGGGCGGTTTTTTGGTTCTAGGCAATTTCGGGTCGCTCTGTTACCCTATAAGGAGTGCTATGCGGCTACGTTTGCTGGTCTTCGGTGGTGGGTCTTGGAAAGAATTCCAAGGTTCTTTACTGCAGATCAGGGCAGCCCTCAATCGGAGGGCCGTTACCGCGCCACTTAGCTCTAGCGCGACTCACGCAAACTGTGTGAACTTCTCGCGCGTAATGAAACAAGAGGAGAGACCATGATCGGTCCAGATAACTACGAGCCTATGGATGGCTCAGAACACGAATACGCAATCATCGACAACGGCAAGCACGGTAAGCGTGTCATCCGTTTCGAGTCAGGCCGCCTAGCCCAGCAGGCTCAGGGTGCCGCAGCCGTCTACATCGACGGCGAAACCATGCTGTTCTCTGCAACCACTGCTTCAAAGCAGGCCAAAGACCAGTTCGACTTCTTCCCACTAACCATCGACGTTGAAGAGAAGATGTATGCCGCCGGAAAGATTCCAGGCAGCTTCTTCCGTCGCGAAGGTCGCCCATCGACCGAAGCAATCCTCACCTGTCGTCTAATCGACCGCCCACTACGTCCGTCATTCGTCGACGGTCTTCGTAACGAAGTTCAGGTAGTGGTTACCGTTATGGCTATCCACCCAGACGAGATGTACGACGTAGTTGCTATCAACGCAGCTTCTATGTCGACCCAGCTTGCAGGCTTGCCTTTCTCTGGCCCAATCGGTGGTGTGCGTGTTGCACTAATCGACGACCAGTGGGTTGCCTTCCCTAAGCACTCTCAGCTAGAGCGCGCAGTATTCGACATGGTCGTTGCTGGTCGCGTTGTTTCTGAAAACGGTGTTGAAGACGTTGCAATCATGATGGTTGAAGCAGAAGCTACCGAAAACACCTGGGATCTAGTCAAGAACCAGGGCGCAACCGCTCCAAACGAAGCTGTTGTTGCTGCCGGTCTAGAAGCTGCCAAGCCTTTCATCAAGGAACTTGTTGCTGCTCAGTCACGTCTAGCTGCTAAGTCGGCTAAGCCACTAACCGAGTACCCAGTATTCCCTCCTTACGCAGACGAGACCTACGAGCACGTAGCCAAGCTTGCCGAAGAGGAACTAGGTCGCATCTACCTAATCGCCGACAAGCAGGAACGCCAGGACGCCGATGACGCACTAAAGGCATCGGTTAAGGAAAAGCTTTCGACCGTTCTGACAGAAGAGC
>JBEGUF010000052.1:0-11427 GCA_041179025.1 Actinomycetota bacterium
GTGGCGCCGCCTACTATGTTGCTCAGATCTATTGGATCAGCCAATACCTAGGCCCTCGCCCTCTAATTGGCCTGGCAGCCATTGAGGCACTTATCTTCGCCATCGGGGCTGGATTTATCGCTCTTGCAACGAAGCGACTTCAAAGCCCCTGGCAGATAGCCCTCGTAGTTTCAATTCTTTGGAACGCTCGCGAGTGGGTTGCAACTCATTTCCCTTACGGCGGTTTTCCGTGGAGCAGAGTGGCCATGTCACAGTCGAACTCGCCACTAGCGTTTTGGGTGGCCGTCGGCGGTTTCGGGCTGCTCACTTTCGTGATCGTGTTCGTAACCATCTACTGCTTTGAACTAGTCAGCCAAAAATCTCATCGGCGAATCCAATTTGCCACAGTTAGCTTGGTAACACTCTTCCTAGTTCCAATTGGGGTTTCGGCGGTTCCAATTGCAACCGATGGCTCCATGAAAATCGCTGCGGTTCAGGGAAACGCTAAGGCCGGCCTTTTCGCAAATGTCGGCCGGGGAACTATTCTCAAGAATCACCTAGACGCGACCGAGAAACTGCTCTCTAGCAACGAGGATTTTGACATTGTGGTCTGGCCTGAGAACGCGAGCGATTACAACCCAGACGACTTCTCCGAGATCAAGTCTCTTCTGGAAAACCTGGTCGACAAGAAGCTCCAAAAACCGCTGATTTTTGGAACAATCACCTCAAGCGGGGAAGAGTATTTCAATAGCTCGAAACTTTATGTTCCGGGCAGGGGAGAGGTAGACCAATACGACAAGAAGCGGCCTGTTCCGTTTGGTGAGTATGTTCCAGATCGCGAGTTTTTCTACCAAATTGCTCCAGATCTGATTGGAATGATATCCCGCGCCTATAGTTTTGGAACTAGGGACGGAATTTTCGAGGTCTCTGGAGTAAAAACAGGAATCCTGATTTGTTTTGAAGAGGCCATCGACGAGGTTCCACGCCAAGTTGTTGAGCAAGGTGCAAAAGTCATCATCGCTCAAACCAACAATGCTGATTTCGGTAAGTCGGATGAAAGTGTTCAGCAGCTCGGAATCGGTAGGCTCCGAGCGATTGAAACCGGACGTGCGATCGTGCACATTTCGACAGTAGGTCCATCGGCAATTATTAGCCCAAAGGGCGAACTGATTGATACCAGCGAGGCCTATGTGGCTGATTTCGTGAATGCAGAGGTTCCGCTGGTTTCTGGAAAGAATCTGGCGATGTCGGGAGGTTGGTTGTTCGACCCAACTTCAGCGGTTTTAGGCGCTTTGATTGCTCTGATTGTGATTATCGACAACCGCCGAAAGACAACGAAGCTTTAGTTGCTGGCCTTTGCCGCTTCACGGCGAGCGCGAATGTCTTCAAGGCGCTCAGATAAGATCTCGTCTAGTTCTTCGATGCTGCGACGCTCTAGAAGCATCTCCCAGTGGGTGCGGGCGGTCTTCTCGTCGGTCTCATCGAGGACTACAACTCCATCGCCCTCAGCCAAGATTGCCTGAACACCACAGGCCTTGCACTGCCAGGTCTGCGGAACTTCGGCTTCGGCAGCGAATACCATTGCGGTCTCGTGTCCATTGGTGCAGCGGTAAACGAAGTTATTGCGCTCGGCTAGAACGACGCCAGCTTCGGATTCGAGAGACTGAGTTCCGAGACGCATTCCGCGCATTGTTTGCTGTGCCATGGGGCCTTCTTCTTTAGTAAGTGGTTGTTACCCTTTGGATAACCAAGTCATGACAAGTTTACTCGCATCGGTGACAATTCCCCGCGCACCTAATTCTTTGAGTCGACTGACCTCGGAAACGGTGTTCACGGTCCAGAAGTGCACCTCGGTGCCAAAACCTTGAACGGTCTCGATGAATTTCTTCGAATCAAAACGAATTGGCCCCGCGCCTAGCGGTATTTGGATAGCGTCAAGGTCGCTGAGTAGTAGAGCGAGTCGCTTTCTCATCCCGAGTACGTAGCATGCCCAGATCTTCAACACCGTTATGGCATCTGCCGACGTTGCCACTCCTGGAAGCGCCTCTACGGCTCTGCGACGACGCTGTGGGGAGAATGAAGAAACCAGGACGCGGTTGTGGGCTGACAACCTGTGAATAACCTCGATTGCCGGGGAAATGGCATCTTCGGTCTTGAGATCTAGATTGAACCGAGCGTTCGGGAACCGCTTCAAGGCTTCCTCAAGGGTCGCAATTCGCTGAGATGAAGATTCCAGGGCAATCGCCTTCAATTCGTCGACGGTGAACTGGTTAACAGGCTTCGAAATACCGGTAAGGCGGCTCAGATCGGCGTCGTGGAATAGCACCGCAACACCGTCGCTGCTGGCCTGGACATCGGTCTCGATGTAGCCGACGCCCTGTTCTAAAGCGAAACTAAAGGCTTCAAGGGTGTTTTCTGGAGCGCCCGCCTCGGAACTGCCGCGGTGCGCAAACACTCTGAACTCGGCAGGGGAGAGGTAGGGCTTCAAAGCTTGTCTCCTCTTTTGCAATAGGCTTTGCAGGTGCCATCTAAATCTAGCCAATCTTTCGCATATCGGTTCACGAAGTTGAACATCGGCCTGTTCATCTACGGGCTTGGAATTGCGATGCTAGTTCACGCGAACATTGGAATTCCTCCCTGGGACGTCTTCGCTCAGGGAATCTCGGTGCAGACCGGTTGGACCTTTGGTTGGTCGACGGTAGCGGTGAGCGTCATCGTTTTGATCTGCTGGTTGCCACTCAAGCAGCGTTACGGCATCGGAACGGTTCTAAACGGTCTCCTGGTAGGCGTCTGGTGTGATGTTTGGACGCCGTTTTTACCGGTAATCGACAACTACTGGATACGTCTGGCAGAGTTCATCGTGGCCATGTTCATCGTGGCCACCGCAACAGGTATGTACATCAGCACCCACTTCGGTAAAGGTCCCAGAGACGGAATCATGGTTGGAGTGGCTGAACTACTGGGCTGGAAGTTCTGGATCGTCAGAACCATGTTTGAAGTTACAGTCTTAGGCATCGGTATTGCCATGGGCGGCAAGTTTGGTGAGGGCACCGTTATTTTCGCCCTGTTTATCGGCTATCTCATGCAAACCTCAATGCGGCTGTTTGGCGTTCCTACCAAGACCAAGAAATGACCGTTCCGGGCGAGCACAGAGCAACTGGGCGGGTTCTGGTATCGAATTCAGCCGGCGAGTTCCTGCTTTTGCTAACCCATTTCGACCCGGAAGTTGCTTTGCCGCCGCGCTGGTTGACCCCAGGAGGCGGAATTGACGCCGGAGAGACACCAAGACAAGCCGCCGCGCGTGAACTGCATGAGGAAACCGGGCTATTCGTTGATGAATCCTTGCTCGGCACCGAAATCGCACAATTTTCTGGCCGTTGGGATTGGGCTGATGGTTTGAACCATCACACGTTCACCGATCACATCTTTGAGTTTTGCGTGGACGAATTGACGCTAGACCGTTCTCACTGGACGCAGGAAGAGCACAGAGACGTTTTGGAAATCAAATGGTGGAGCGTTGCAGAACTAGCGGATACCCAAGAACTGGTTAGCCCGCCTGGTCTGGTCTCATTTATAGTGAACCGATAATGCACATTATGTCAACTAATATTTATCAGCCCAAGCGTGGGCACTTCCCTAACTCTGAGTTGCGCTCATCCAGGTTGAAAGCTTCTGTGCGGCGCGTCCGCTCTCAAGCGCTTCGGTAACAGTTCGGAGAGCCGCATCGAATCGTTCGACCAGTGGTTCGTCGATCTTGTTTGAATCGGAAGCCAATTCAAACGCAACAATCCCTGCCGCTGCATTCAAACGAACAATGTCGGCTACCGGGCCTGTGTAAGCGCCCTCAAACAGCGATTTTGCCACCTGGGCGTTGTGCTGAGCGTCTCCACCCACTAAATCACTCAATTTTGCTTGCGAAAGACCTAAATCGGCAGGATTTAGCTGTGTTTTGCGAACCTCTCCCCCAGAAACCTGCCAAATATCGCTGATTCCAGTGGTTGTCAGTTCGTCTAAACCATCAGAACCTCGGAAAACAAGCGCAGAACGGCCTCTGGCAGCCATTTCCTCTGCCATAAGCGGCGCAATTGCACCATCGGCAACTCCGAGAGACGTGGCAATTGGTTGAGCGGGGTTTGCCAGAGGACCCAGAAAGTTAAAAGTGGTAGGAATGCCTAATTGCCTGCGAATTGGTGCCACGTAGCGCATCGCGGGGTGGAAAACGGGAGCGAAAAAGAACGTAATCCCAACCTCACGGAACACATCAGCCACTCGTTCCGGAGAAAGATCCAATCGAACCCCCAAAACTTCCAGCATTTCGGAAGATCCGGTCTTGCCACTGGCAGAACGCGAACCGTGTTTCATCACTGGAACCCCCGCGGCAGCGGTAAGGATAGCTGCCATCGACGAGATGTTCACAGTTCCAATCATGTCTCCCCCGGTGCCAACGATGTCTACTGCCTGGTTACCGGTATCGAGGATCACAGCATTTCGAAGCATTACGTCGACCAAACCTGACAATTCTTCAACGGTTTCGCCCTTGGCGCGAAGAGCCATCATGAAGGCACCGACCTGAGCTTCGCTGGCTTCACCCGACATAATCTGAGACAAAGACCAATCGGCCTCGGAGCGATTGAGGGCGTCTTGGTTCAGCAGTTTGCCAAGAATTTTTGGCCAGGTGTTTGCAGGGGTCATAAACACAAGTTTAAGGCGAAAATACGCAGTAAATCGCTCTTTTTTCGGGTGCCAAGGATTATGATTGAACTATGTCTGCGACCACAGCAAGTTCTAAGCAAATCAATCGCCCTAGCCCTACATCAGTGGGAACAATCGTGTGGCTAGGTAGCGAAGTAATGTTCTTCGCCGCGCTTTTCGCGATGTATTTCAGCCTTCGCACCGCCTCCCCAGAGCTATGGGCAGCTGAAACCAGCAAATTAGACGTTCCTTTTGCCCTGATTAACACGCTCATCTTGGTGGCATCCTCCTTCACCGCGCAGTTCGGTGTATTTGCTGCCGAGCGTATGCAACCTCGCTCCACCGGAGGATCACCTCTGAAGTGGGGAATGGTCGAGTGGTTCATGATTTCCTACGTTTTGGGGGCAATCTTCGTCTCCGGCCAGGTCTGGGAATACGCGAAGTTGATTTCTGAAGGCGTTGCCTTCGACTCGAACTCCTACGCTAGCGCTTTCTACATCACGACCGGCTTCCACGCACTACACGTAACCGGCGGTCTGATTGCCTTCCTGATCATCATCGGTCGAACTTTCGCTGCTCGCAAGTTTGGGCACGCCGAAGCAACCAGCTCAATTGTTGTTTCGTACTACTGGCACTTCGTAGACGTCGTCTGGGTTGGGCTGTTCCTGATCATCTACGTGTTGAAATAAGTGACGAGAGAAATACAAATGCCAAACACAAAAAAGAAGTTTTCCCGCAGAAGCCCCTTCGCCGCCGCTTTAGTTCTTATCGCTGGTCTTGTTGTTAGCGGTGGAACTTACGTTGCCGCAAGCGCAGCCGTGACTAACGTTTCACCAAAGACCGAAGTAGACCAGGCGCTTATCGAAACCGGTAAGAAACTGTTTCTGGCGAACTGTGCTAGCTGTCATGGTAAAAACGCGGAAGGTGCCCAAGGTGGCCCTTCGCTAATCGGTGTGGGTTCGGCTTCGGTGGATTTCCAGGTCGCGACCGGACGTATGCCAGGTCAGGCTTCTGGCCCCCAGATGGAAGTAAAGCCAGTTCAGTTCAAGCAGGAAGACATTGACGCGCTGGCGGCTTATGTTGCATCTCTTGCTCCCGGGCCTGAGTCTCCTACAGAGGAGTATCTGGCTCGCAAGGGTGACGCGGCAAAGGGTGGTGAGCTGTTTCGAATCAACTGTGCCATGTGTCACAACGCAGTCGGTGCCGGTGGGGCACTAACCGAGGGCAAGTACGCTCCCCCGCTAAAAAACACAGAAGCAAAGCACGTTTACCAGGCCATGGTCACCGGCCCTCAAAACATGCCAGTTTTCTCAAACAGCAACCTCTCAGTTGAGGCCAAGACTGACATCATCACCTATCTCCAATACGTTCAAGAAAACCCTTCGGTTGGTGGAGAAGAGCTGGGTAACCTGGGGCCGGTTGTCGAAGGTCTGTGGGTCTGGCTTGGAATGCTCGGTCTAATCGTACTAATTACCATTTGGCTCGGCGCCAAGTCGAACTAAGTTCAAGGAAGAGAATAAGCGTGGCTGACAACTCGAAAGATTTAGCAAACGTAGAACCTACTGCAGAACATGAGTACCCAACGGGTCTTGCAGTAGTTGCTCCAGACAAGATTGCCGACCCAGGCATCGAACCACACCGAGTTCGCATGACCGACAAGAGCGTCAAACATGAAAAGGCTGCCGAGCGTCAGGTTGCCGGTTTGTTCCTTTTGTCGATTTTGGGTAGCGCCTTTGCAGTCTGGGCCTACTTCGCCTTCCCGTTTGATGGAGAAACCGCTGGTTCTCTTCGCTACAACACCATTTTCCTTGGCCTCGGGATCACTCTAGGTCTGTTCGGTATCGGTATCGGTGCTGTGCACTGGGCGAAGACACTTATGCCAGACTCAGAAGTGTCTGAGGAGCGTCACATAACTCGCGGAAGCGAAGAAGTGCGTGCGGCAGCGGTTGAAATCATTCGTCTTGCAGATCAGGAATCCGGTTTCTCTCGCAGAAAGCTAATTCGCAGAACCATGTACGGAGCACTAGCTCTCTTCCCAATTCCTGCAGTAGTTATGTTTAGCGACCTAGGTCCAGACCTAAAGGATGCTCTGCGCCACACCATGTGGGCAAAGGGTGGATTGAGATTGGCACGAGACCCAGACGGAACTGCAATTAAGGCAGCAGACGTTCAAATCGGTTCTGTTTTCCACGTTATTCCAGAGGGACTGGTAGATCTCGAGCCACCACACCTTCTCAACGAAAAAGCTAAGGCGGCTGTTCTGCTAGTGCGAGTCGACCCAAGCGTTATCACCGAGAAGCAGCGCGCCTGGGGCTACGAGGGCATCGTTGCCTACTCAAAGATTTGCACGCACGTAGGTTGTCCGGTTGCTCTCTACGAGCAGCACACCCATCACCTGCTTTGCCCATGTCACCAGTCAACATTCGATTTGGCTGACGACTGCAAGGTCATCTTCGGACCAGCCAGCAGACCTTTGCCACAACTTAAGATTGAAGTCGACGCCGAAGGGTACCTTGTTGCACCAGGCGACTTCGCAGAACCAGTAGGACCAGGCTTTTGGGAGCGTAAGGCATGAGTAACGCAGTAGAGACTAAAAACAAGGGCGGGTTCCTAGCCGGAAGCGCTAACTACCTAGACGAGCGCGTTGGCGTTGCTGGAATACTCAAGGAGTTCGGGCGAAAGATTTTTCCCGACCACTGGTCTTTCATGCTTGGCGAAGTTGCTCTTTACAGCTTCTTGGTGATTCTTCTTTCAGGAACTTTCCTAACCTTCTTCTTCGACCCTTCGATGGCTGAAACCCACTACCACGGCGTTTACGCTCCCCTAAAGGGAATGCCGATGTCAGTTGCCTACGAATCAACTCTCGACATTTCCTTTGAGGTTCGCGGTGGTCTGCTAATGCGTCAGGTTCACCACTGGTCTGCGCTACTCTTTGTTGCCGCTGCAGGTCTTCACATGCTTCGTGTTTTCTTTACCGGTGCTTTCCGCAAGCCCCGTGAAATCAACTGGGTAGTTGGATTCATGCTGTTCATTCTCAGCATGGCAGGTGGCTTTACCGGGTACTCACTTCCTGACGACCTTCTATCAGGTAATGGCCTTCGTATCATCGACGGAATGATTAAGGGTCTACCGGTAATCGGTACCGCAACTTCCTCATTACTCTTTGGTGGAGAGTTCCCTGGGGACGAAGTAATTCAGCGCCTGTACAGCTTGCACATCATGATCGTCCCTGCTCTCATCTTGGTGTTCATAGCTATTCACCTCTTCATGGTGGTAATTCACAAGCACACCCACTACTCCGGTGGCGGCAAGAAGGACACCAACGTTGTTGGTTACCCGCTTATGCCTGTTTACGTTGCTAAGGCCGGTGGATTCTTCTTCATAGTGTTCGGTGTGATCATGCTCACTTCGGCACTAATCACCATCAACCCGGTTTGGAACTACGGTGGCTACGACCCATCGCCCGTTTCCGCCGGAACGCAGCCAGACTGGTACATCGGCTTCCTTGATGGTGCCTTACGTCTAACTCCATCGAACCTGGAAATCGTCATCGGTGAAAATACCTGGATGCTGAACATTCTCTTGCCAATGGTCGTTGGAGTTGGGCTTCTAGGCGTTGTAGCTGTTTACCCATTCATCGAAGGCTGGGTTACCGGTGACAAGCGTGAACACCACGTTCTCGACCGCCCAAGAAATGCTCCAACTCGCACCGCTATTGGTGCGGCCGGAGTCGTCTTCTACGCGGTCTTGTGGGCTGGAGCTAGCACCGACCTCATTGCAACCAACTTCAAGGTTTCTTTGAACCACGTACTAACTACGATGCAAATCCTTCTAATCATCGGGCCGGTAATTGCTTACTATGTAACCAAGCGTCTATGCCTATCTTTACAGCGCAAAGATCGTGAAATCGTTCTGCACGGCCACGAAAGTGGACGTATCGTGCGTTTGCCGCACGGTGAATACATTGAAGTACATGAGCAGGCAGACCAGTACGAAATCTGGAAGCTCACCGACTTCAAGGAGTACTCCCCCACTTTGGCTCGCCCGAATGCAAAGGGAATTATTACGATTCGCGCTCGCATTCGTTCGGCTATGTCGAAGTGGTTCTTCGAAGACCGCGTAAGCCCGGTTGGAACCACTGAGCTAGAAGCCACCAAGAAGCACGGCGAACTGCACTAAACAAACTATCTATTTGAGGCATCCGGAATCTTCTGGGTGCCTCAAATACTTTTTGGCGCAAATCAGTAGACTCGAACATCGAGTTCGAATTCCTCAAAGGACCATAATGGGCAAGTTATATTTCCGTCACGGAGCCATGAACAGTGGCAAAAGCACCGCATTACTGCAGGTGGCTTATAACTATGAGGAACGCGGTCAAAAAGTTGCTCTGGTAAAGCCTGCTGTTGACACCAAAGGCGACACCAAGGTCGTCAGCCGTCTCGGAATGGTTCGTGAGGTCGACTTCCTTGTTCTTCCGAATGAAAACCTGCGCGATAAGCTTCGCCACTTCATGGAGCAGCAGGGGTCAAAGATTGATTGCCTACTACTCGACGAGGCACAGTTCCTAACTGCACAGCAGGTTGACCAAGCCATGGAGATTGCCGTACTCGACGGCGTTCCGGTGTTGGCCTACGGAATTAGAACCGACTTCCGAACTCTCGGTTTCCCAGGAAGTATCAGACTTCTGGAAATCGCCCATAGCCTTGAAGAATTAAAGACCATTTGCCGCTGTGGCCGAAAAGCCATGTTCAACGCACGCCTCAAGAACGGTGTTTTTGTCTTCGACGGTGATCAAGTTGCAATCGATGGCGATCAGGTGACCTACGAGTCGCTATGCCCGAATTGTTACTACGAGAAGCTCGGTTAATCTCTTGATTAAAACTTTGAAAGAGCTGGCCGAGGTGCCAAAGTTCTATCAATTCTTCACCGCCAGGACTATTTCGAACTTTGGAAATGGTATGTCACCAGTTGCTCTCGCATTTGGCGTACTGGACATCGTTGGAGCGGACGCGGGATCGCTGAGCCTGGTTCAAGGCGCTAAAACAGTGCCAATCCTCTTACTTCTAATTGTCGGTGGAACAATCGCGGACAAATACGGGCGTGCAAAAGTTATGGGGCTTGCCGACATTTTTGGCAGTCTACTCATTCTTATTTCGGCCTGGTCTTTCATTTCAGGTAGCCCAAGCGTATGGTTACTTGCCGTTGTCGGACTACTCTTTGGAATTTTGAACGGCATCTGGTATCCCGCATTCGCAGGCTTGGTACCGATTATTGTGCCTGAGGAGAAACTGCAAAGCGCAAATGCGGCCATCGGTTTCGGGTCAAACGTTGCCTTTATGTTTGGTACCGCTAGCGCCGGACTCGTGGTTGCCTACTTCGGTGTTGGTTGGGCCTTGGCCATCGATGCTCTCACATTCCTGATCGCGGGGTTGCTGGTCTTCCCGCTCTCCAAGTTGCCTCAACCCGGCAAGGCCGAGCAGGGCGAGAAAGTAAAGTTCCTCCAAGAGTTGAAAGCCGGTTGGAGTGAATTCAAGTCGCGCTCTTGGCTAGTTGTGATAGTGATTGCATTCGCCTTCATAAACATGACCTTTGAAGCGATCTGGGCTGTTCTCGGAGCGCTCCAAACCAGAGAACACTACGACGGCGCTGCTACGTGGGGTCTCGTGCTTGGCTTCATGAGTCTGGGTTTCCTCGTCGGTACGGTCGTTGCAAACAAGATCCGACCCAAATACCCCTTGCGCCTTGTGATGATTCTGATGCTGGCCGAGCCAGTTTTCACGCTCGCCTTTGGAACCGTCCAGCCGCTCATCATTCTTCTCATCTCAGCTGTGGCGGTTGGTATCGCGATGGACATTTTCTATGTGATGTGGGCCACCACGATTCAGCAGAACGTGCCATCCGAGTCACTTTCTCGCGTTAACTCTTATGACTCATTCGGTTCGTTTGTGTTCGGGCCGTTGGGAATCATCGTGGCCGGCCCATTGGCAATCGCAATCGGAGTCAACGAGACACTAATTATTGGAGCCGCGATCTCGGCGCTGGCTATTTTGGGAAGCCTAATGATTCCAAGTGTGCGCAATCTAGAGGCAAAATACACTAACTAGACGTTTCGCGGATTACTGCCTAGCGTGACTTCCTGAGCAGATAAGGCATTCCGGAGATTGCCAACACCCCAGGACGGGTGCGTGGAGCACGAGTTCGTTCTCCCTTGAGAAGCACCCTAACCTCGGAGATGAACCCCAAATCAGGCCATTCTGTCCAAATCTCCCTCAAAAGTTCGGCGTCGATCTTTTTCAAACCAATCCCCATCACATCTGCGCTCGCACCTAGGGCGACCATGTGCGCCTCAACTCCTGCGTCTGCAGGAAGTTTTGGCTGGAAATGAGAAATCACAGCCACACGAGCCAGATTCGCAGACGTCTCAGTGGAACCAAAAAGCTTCATCATGACTTGGGCCTCGGCCGCGCTATCGCCGGTGAAGCAATCACCACGCTTGGATGGGTGAATAAGGCCGTCGTCGTGGGCCAGAGCCGCCACAGCACCCACGGTGTGGTCTACGCGACTAAAAATCTCATCAGAAACTAGTGCAGCTCCGAAAAGATAAGTTCGCGCGGTATGATTCAGAACCGCTTCCCCCTGGCGATCTAACACTCTGCCACGTTGTGTCTCAAGAACCTTCGCAAGTTCTTCGCGTGCTCTAGCCACGCGTGCGGATTGACCTTTGAATTCCGCCAGTGACAACGATTTGCGAACGCT
>JBEGUF010000053.1:0-8547 GCA_041179025.1 Actinomycetota bacterium
GGTTTTGCACCAGAGCCAAATCTTTTGCGCCAGATTTCTTGAGCCCGGCGACCACCCCGGCGGCTAAAAATCCTTTTGCCTCGGTAACGCTCACGGTGCCATTCCGTTGATCTCGAGACCCGAGGTTTCGGGGAAACCTTTGGCTAGGTTGAGGCATTGGATGGCAGCGCCAGCGGTTCCCTTGACCAAATTATCGATTACCGAAACAACGGTGACTCGCCCGGTGTGCTCGTCTAGTGCCACCGACAGTTCACAGACGTTGGTTCCGAGAACATTGCTGGTTTGCGGAAGTTGACCAAGCGGTAGCACGGTCATGAAACGTTCGCCCGCGTAGTACTCCGAAAGTGCCGTGTGCAGCTGACCAACCGGACCGGTGGCCTTGGCTGTGTTTACTGCCAAGATGCCGCGAGACATGGGAACCAGAACCGGCGTGAATGAGATGGAAACTTTTTCTCCGGCGGATTTGGATAGGTTCTGTTCGATCTCCGGCGTGTGTCGGTGAACCCCGCCAACTCCATAAGCTCTGGCCGAACCGTGGACTTCGCCGTGCGCAAGATTCGCGGCTCCCGATCGACCAGCACCAGAAGTTCCGACCGACAGCACCGAGACGATATCTTCCGACTCAATCAGGTTGGCGGCTAGCAGCGGCGCTAAAGCGAGAGTGATTGCCGTTACATTGCAACCTGGAACAGCAACTCTTTTGGCATTAACCAAAGCGCTGCGCTGCCTCTCCCCCTCAGCCAGAATCAATTCGGGCATTCCATAAACCCAGGTGCCGGCGTGGGTGCCACCATAGAATTTTTCCCAATCTTCGGCCGAATCCAAGCGGAAATCAGCGCCGCAATCGATAACCAAAACGTCGTTGCCGATGAAAGCGGCAACCTCGGCGCTCTTGGCGTGAGGAAGGGCCAGAAAAACCACATCGTGCCCGCTCAGTTGCTCGGCATCCGTGGCTACCAAGGTTAGGTGTTCGTAAGACCGCAAGTGTGGGTGAAGCGCGATGAGCTTTTCGCCCGCGTTGGTATTTGCCGTAACGGTAACTAACTCGAGTTGGGGATGGTTCGAAACCAGACGCGCGAGTTCACCGCCAACGTATCCGCTTGCTCCTGCGATGGCAACCTTGAGTTTCATGGAACCCCTATCCTCAGGCGCGAATTGTCGCGCCAAATTTGCTTGCCGCCAGAGCCACCGCAGCGTCGCGGGATTCACTGGCTTCAACCTGCGTGAGAGTGCGGTCGTTTGCTCTAAAACGAAGTGCAAAAGTGAGTGACTTCTTGCCTTCCGGTAGATTCTGTCCGCGATAATCCTCAATCAGGCGAACCTGTTCGAGTAACTCTCCGGCACCGCTTGCGATTGTGGCCAGAACGTCTCCGGCGGCCACCTCAATCGGCACTAGAAGGGATAGGTCTTGGGTTGCTGCAGGGTACGAGTAAATCGGCTCTGCCTGGCGCACTTCAGGTGCTGAGGCATAGAGAACGTCGAGGTTGATTTCAAGCGCGGCAACGCGTCTTGGTAAGTCTCGTTCAACAGCCAGAGCCGGGGCGAGTTCCCCGGCGAAGCCAATCGAAACCTTTCCGACAAAAAGCTCTGCGGTGCGACCCGGGTGGAAACCCTTGGCCGAACCTTGACGAACGCTAAGTTCCTGTCCGGTAGCCGCTACCACGCGGGCTGCCAGAGCGATGGCGTCGGAGTAGTCGTAGTTCTGCGAAACCACACCAACCTGCTGTTTCACGCGGTCACCGGTTAGCAGTGCTGCGAAACTCTTTGGTTGTGATGGCAGAGTTGCCAAAACCGAATCAAGTACCGATTCGCTTGGACGCTCGGAGGCGCCTGGAAGCTCAAAAGGCATACCGAAATTTGCGGTTGGAAAGAAAACCGAACCCTCTTCGAAGATTGCTAGGTCGGTTAGCCCGCGCGATAGGTTGCGGCGGGCGGCATCGATCAACCCTGGCAAAATACTTAGGCGAAGCTGGTTGCTTTCCTCCTGCATCGGATTCGCCAAAATCACCCGGACGTCTTGGCTCGAAAACAAGCCATTCGCCTCCTGAGAGACAAACGGATAAGTCAAAACCTCGGTTGCACCGGACCCAACCGCCGCGGCAAGAATCGAACGACGAAGTTTTTGCGACTTCGAAAGTCCCCGACCTGGAGGCGCCACCGGCAGGCGTGTTCCGATTCGCTCATAGCCAACAATGCGGGCAATCTCTTCGGCAAGGTCGGTTTTGTGCGACAAGTCTGGTCGCCAAGACGGAGCGATTACTTCGTAGCCGCCATCCACATGGGCGACAACACAACCAATATCTGCCAGCACGCCGGTAACTTCGTCAACGGTGTACTCAACACCGGTGATTTCCTGAGCGAATTCAGCTGGCAACCAGATTGGTTCCGCATCGCCAAGCGCGCTGTAGTTTGAACCCAAACCATCGGCTGTTCCGCCGGCGTGAACTTCCAGCAGCTGAACCACTCGAGCGGCCGCGTATTCGGCAATTCTCGGGTCTACCCCGCGCTCGAAACGCTTCGACGCTTCAGAAATCAACTTATGACGTCTGGCGCTTCGCGCGATTGAAACCGGTTCAAAGTGAGCGGCCTCAATGATTACGTTCACGGTTGAGTCGGAGACCTCTGTGCTTTCGCCACCCATCACTCCAGCTAGCCCGATTGGGCCAGAACCATCGGTGATTAGTAGGTCTTCTACGTCAAGTTTGCGAATCTGCCCGTCAAGGGTCTTCAGGGTCTCGCCAGCCTTGGCTCTGCGAACCACCATTCCACCGGAAAGTTGGTCTAGGTCGTAAGCGTGAATCGGTTGTCCAAGCTCTAGCATCACGTAGTTGGTGATGTCGACCACCAGCGAAATGGAACGCATTCCAGCAAGCTTCAGGCGGGTAATCATCCAAGGCGGAGTCGGCGTGGTTACATCGACTCCACGAACCGTGCGAAGAACAAAACGGTCGCAACCAACCTTGCCGCGAATTCCGTTGGCGTCGTCGATGTTCACGTCGAAGCCTGCGGCAACCTCTGGCTGAGCATTTCCAGCTGGGTCGCGGAAATCAGCACCGGTAGCGTGCGAATACTCTCTGGCCACGCCGCGAATCGAGAAGCAGTAACCGCGATCCGGGGTCACGTTTATTTCGGCCGCGCTGTCGCCTAGGTGTAGGAGTTCAATAGCGTCGGTGCCAACTTTCGGGTCGAGGCCCATTTCGTGTAGGCGAATGATTCCGGCGTGATCGTCGTTGAGTGAAAGCTCTTTGGCAGATGCCAGCATTCCGTCTGAGATGTGACCGTAGGTGCTGCGAGCAGCAATAGCGAAGTCACCTGGAAGAACCGAACCAGGCAGGCAAACCACAACCTTGTCGCCGACCTCAAAGTTTGACGCTCCGCAAACGATTCCGCGCACGTCCTCGCCGCCATCGGCCGCCTTCTGGCCTTCCGGAGCCACTCGCACCGAGCACCAGCGAATGGTCTTGCCGTTGCTCTGTGGCTCTGCGGTGAACTCAAGCACCTGGCCTACAACTACGGGGCCACTTACCTCAAAACGGTGAGAATCTTCTTCTTCAAAGCCAACTTTGACGAGTTCGGCCATAACCGAATCAGGTGTGGCATCGCCAGGAAGATCTACATACTCGGCTAGCCAAGAAAGTGGAACGCGCATTACAGGCTCACCCCAAACTGCTGGGAGAAGCGGATGTCACTTTCAACCATGTCGTGCATGTCGAGCACGCCATTTCGGAACATTAGAGTGCGCTCGATTCCCATACCGAACGCAAAGCCAGAGTAGACCTCAGGGTCGATTCCGGCAGAACGAAGAACATTTGGATTCACCATTCCGCAGCCGCCCCATTCGATCCAACGCGGGCCGCCTTTGGCAGCGGTGTGCCAAATGTCTAGTTCGGCCGAAGGTTCGGTGAATGGGAAATAGTTTGGGCGAAGGCGAATCTTGGCCTCGGGGCCAAACATCAAACGAGCAAAGTGCTCCAGCGTGCCACGTAGGTCGGCCATGGTTAGACCTTTGTCTACTGCTAAACCTTCAACCTGGTGGAAAACCGGGGTGTGAGTTTCATCTAGCTCGTCTGTGCGGTAAACACGTCCGGGGCAAAGCACGTAGATCGGCACCTCGCGCTCCAGCATCGAGCGCACCTGAACCGGAGAGGTATGGGTGCGAAGAACTAGATGCGATTCAGCCGGTTCGATGAAAAAAGTGTCTTGCATTGCTCGGGCGGGGTGATCGGCGTCGAAGTTCAACGCGTCAAAGTTGAACCATTCGCTCTCAACTTCAGGCCCTTCGGCAATTTCCCACCCCATGCCGATGAAGATGTCGGAGATTTGGTCTTGCATGAGTGAAAGCGGGTGTCTAGCGCCTGCCGGTGCATGGTTTGCCCACGTCGTTACGTCGACCGTCTCGGCTGCCAGCGCGAGAGCCTCTTGAACCTTGGCCAACTCTTCTTCGCGAGCGGCAAAGGCGGCGTTCAGTTTACCTCGAGCAGCGCCGAGAATGGCACCTGCCTCGGCTTTGAACTCGTTCGGCATGTTTTTGATTGAAGCATTTAGCTTTGAGATTTCAGAATTCTCGCCAACCAACGCCGAGCGGGATTCCAGCAAATCGGCAAGTGTCTCGGCGGCAGCAATTCCTTCGAGCGCAGATGCAACTAGCGGGTCGACGACGTTCGAATTGATTGGATTTGAGCCAGACATGAGGCAAGTTTACCTTTGGATGTTGGAAATTAGGCGTTCTGAGCAAATGCCGACGCGTATAAACAAACGCTGGCCGCGGTTGCCAAGTTGAGCGATTCAGCTCCGCCATAGATCGGTAAGCCAACTTGGCGGTCAACTAACTCGAGCGTTGATTCCTCAAAACCCCACGCTTCATTGCCCATCACCCAAACAGTTGGTTCACTCAGAACCTGTTTCGACAACTCGGGAAGCGACTCTCCCCCGCCGTTTGCCGCGAACACCTGTAAACCCGCTTCCTTGAATGATGCGATGGCTGTTTCAATCGAAACCCCAACCACCACCGGAAGGTGAAACAGCGAGCCGGTTGTAGAACGAACCACCTTGGTGTTGTAAACGTCAACGCTGTCGGCGCTGAAGACAACCGCATCGGCACCGGCCGCATCGGCGGCACGAAGAACCGTTCCAGCATTGCCGGGGTCGCGCACGTTGGAAAGAAATGCAATGAGCTTCGGCGTATCGGCGAGAACAGACTCCAGCGAGACATCGAGCTGCTTGCAGACCGCCACAACTCCCTGAGGAGTTTCGGTGTCACACATTGCCTTCAAAACCGAGGCAGTTGCCAACTCAACGAAAACGCCCGCATCAGCAAGCGAGTCGAAAAGATCGGCGTTTCTCTCAACGGCCTCCTCGGTAGCGTACAACTCAACAATCAGCGAAGGTCGGGCAAGAACTTCTTTGAGCCCCTGCACCCCTTCAAGCAGAAAGAGCCCGGTCTCAGACCGGGCATCTTTCTTTGCAAGCTGTGCGACCCCGCGGACCTTCCGGGCCTTGGGATCGTCGAGCAACTTAGCTAACCTTTGGAGCTGAGGTGTCCTTTGGAAGGGCAGCCTTAGCGCTTGCCACTAGCGAAGCGAACACCGGAGCATCGTTCACGGCTAGGTCAGCCAAGATACGACGGTCAACGGTGATGCCGGCTAGGTTCAAACCCTGGATTAGACGGTTGTAGGTCATTCCGTTTAGACGTGCAGCAGCATTGATGCGCTGAATCCATAGACGACGGAAGTTACCCTTCTTGTCTTTACGGTCGTTGTACGCGTAGACCAACGAGTGAAGCATCTGCTGCTTCGCCATACGGTACAGACGTGAACGCTGACCACGGTAACCGTGTGCGCGCTCTAGTACTGTGCGACGCTTCTTCGCTGCGTTGACAGCGTTTTTTACTCTTGCCATTTGTTATCTCCTAAAATCTTCGAATTCGACTAGTGGCCGAGCTGCTTCTTGATGGTCTTGAAGTCTGCTGCCGATACAACCTGGTCCTGGTTCAGACGACGGGTACGGCGGCTTGACTTGTGCTCCAGGTTGTGGCGCATGTTGATCTGCTGCTTCATTAGCTTGCCGCTACCGGTGAAGCGAAAGCGCTTCTTGGCGCCCGAATGGGTTTTCTGCTTAGGCATTGTCTCTCCTGTTTTCCTACTCGGCAGCTTCCGCTGACGACTTCTTGTTTACTGCTGATTTCTCGGCAGCCTTCTTGGTTTCGGCCTTGACCTCAACCTTGCTCTTCAGCGGACCGATGACCATCACCATGTTGCGTCCGTCGATTGACGGATTGGACTCAACCGAGCCCAAGGTGTTGACCTCTTCAGCCAGCTTCTTGAGAAGCGTGATGCCCATCTCTGGACGTGACTGTTCGCGACCGCGGAAGACCACCATGACCTTCACCTTGTCGCCAGCCTTTAGGAACTTCTCGATCTGTCCGCGCTTTGTTCCATAGTCGTGGGCATCAATCTTCAAACCGAATCGTACGGTTTTCAGAATGGTGTTGACCTGGTTCTTTCGCGCTTCGCGGATCTTCTGAGCGGCTTCGTATTTGAACTTTCCGTAGTCCATGATTTTGGCTACCGGTGGCTTGGAAGTTGGGGCAACCTCTACTAGGTCGAGGTCTGCTTCCGCTGCTAGACGCAATGCGTCTTCGATACGGACTACGCCAATCTGCTCGCCAGCCGGGCCTACGAGGCGAACCTCTGGCACACGGATGCGGTCGTTAATACGCGGGTCGCTAATAAGTGCTCCTAATTGATATGACTACTACGGCCACATCAAGAGCAGTGCTCTAAATGCACAGAAACGATTCGTTTCTAGCTAACCCGGAAACCTAAATGCGGTAAACGCGGGTGGGAAATAAATCCTCTTCTGTCTGAAGCGAACTCCAGAGCCATGGGCTAGCCTAGCAGAAGTTACTAAAAAGGAAAACCCCCCATGACTGAAGAACACGAAGAGATCAACGACATCGCCGATGTGCCAGCGGTTGAGATCATTGCCCGCTACACCATCGAGCTTTTGAACGTGGCCGCGATTCACTGCGGACTTGCAGAAAATGGCCGCCGCGCGGATTTAGATGAAGCTCGCAAAATCATCGACGCCACCGCGGGTTTAGTAACTGGAGCCGCCCCTTACATGGGCGACCAGCACGCACGTATTCTTCGCAACGCTCTTCGCGAGGTGCAACTCGCCTTCCGCGAAGCATCCTCAATGCCAGATGCTCCAGGAGCAGGCCCTGGCGAGAAGTTCACCGGCCCAGTCGCCTAGGCGCTGGCAAGTTTAACCCGAAGCGAGTCGACTCGCTCGGCGATAACTTCGCTTTCTGAAAGGCTCTTGGCAAGTTTCTGCATGAGCTCATCGAACTCTTCTTGAGTGAGCGTTCGAGCAATGCTCAGAGTGAGTTCAACCTCCGCGGATGCCAAGACCGAAACCGGGTCTCCACCCGCAATTGACCATCCGGCAAGCTCGGGGTTTCCCGCGAGCGCTAGGTCGAAAGCAGTAGCCACCTCAGGGTCGTCGTATGAAGGGGTCCATGGAATTTCTTTTGCGATCGCTTCGATTGCAGGGCGACGAATCACAAACTCTGTTGGGGAGCCTGGGTCGAGAACGATTCTGGTGTTTCCTTCGGCGGCGGCCGCGAGCGCAGCCTTGGTAGCGCTATGAGGCACAGGTCTCGCCACAGGGTTCCAGGCGTTCATGGCAGCCACACTTGAGAACACCGGTAATGCGTTCTGCTGGTCTGGTGTTTCTACTGTGACGATACTGAGGTCGGCGGATTTATCAACGGTCTGACCGTGGGCACCTTCGCCCGCCTCCCCTAGATTGGCAAGCAGCGGAATGAGCACACGGGCCTTGCGGAATGCATCTATAACCTCCACTTGGGTTCCGGTTCCAGCCTGAAGACGAATGATTGAATCGATTAGCTGCTGGTCGGCTTTGCCGTCGTCGCAGGCGAAGGCATTAGGTTCAAATCCGCGGCCTTCCCAAGGAACACCTGCTGAGTCGGCGAATTTATCTGGGTTTATGGAATCGTGCGACATCAGATTTGCTGGTTCGCTATGGCTAGAGCTTCTTCTAGCGTGAACTTATTGGCATACAGAGACTTGCCGAGGATCGCTCCTTCAAGACCCAGCGCTACCAGCGCGTGCAAATCGGTGATGTCTTGCAGACTTGAGATGCAACCCGAAGCAACCACCGGCTGCTTGGTGTGCTGCATCACGCTCTTGAGTAGTTCTAGGTTTGGGCCTTTGAGGGTGCCGTCTTTGGTTACATCGGTAACCACGTAACGCGAACAACCGGCTTGTTCTAGGCGAGCGAGCACCTCGTAAAGATCACCGCCCTCCTGGGTCCAGCCTCTGGCGGCAAGGGTAGTGCCACGAACGTCAAGTCCCACTGCTACAAAATCGCCAAAGCGCTTAATAACGCGCTCGGTCCATTCGGGATCTTCGAGAGCTGCAGTCCCTAGGTTGACGCGAGTAGCGCCTGCCTCTAGCGCTGCTTCAAGACTCGCGTCATCGCGAATGCCACCCGAAAGCTCAATCTTCACGGAACTGGCGGCGT
>JBEGUF010000054.1:0-4299 GCA_041179025.1 Actinomycetota bacterium
CCAATTTGGTGTATTCGCGGAATAGGTCGAAGCGCTTCTCTCGAGTTGAGTGCTGAAGCTTGAACACAGTTTCCGGATTGAAGAGGTGCGGCGCTCCATCGCGACGCCACTGATACTCACCACCGCTTGGTAGGTCTTCGTGTGCGTTAGCAGCCTTCTCGAGCGGATACGCTCCTCGGTGTCTTGACGCAATCTCAAGATGGATAACTTCCAGGCCGATGCCGCCAAGTTGGCTGGTGGTTCCAGTGAAGTAAGTGTCGACAAACTCCTGAGACAGACCGATTGCCTCGAAACACTGAGCACCCGCGTAAGACGACACCGTTGAAATGCCCATCTTCGACATGATCTTCAGGACACCTTTACCCAAGGCCTTCAAGAGGTTGTAGGTAGCCTTTTCAACTGTCAAGCCCGCTAGGTAGCCACTCTTCACCATCTGCTCAACGGTTTCCATCGCAAGATAAGGGTTTACGGCCGCTGCCCCATAGCCAATAAGGGCTGCTACGTGGTGAACCTCACGCACGTCACCGGCTTCGATAACCAGACCAACCCGAGGTCGATTGCCAGTCCTGATTAGATGGTGGTGCACCGAGCTAATTAGAAGCAGTGAGGGAATCGGGGCTAGGTCGTGATTACTGTCGCGGTCGCTTAGAACCAGGTACTTGGCTCCATTGGCAACGGCCGCGTCAACTTCGTCAAAGATTTCACGAATTCTGGTTGCCAGGCCATCTTCGCCATTCTCCACCCGGTAAAGACCACGGACGATTACAGCGTGTCCAAGGCCGGGTACTTCGTCGATGTGCTTGATTTTGGCGAGCTCATCATTTGTGAGAACGGGGAAATCCAATATCACCTGTTGCGCGTGCGCAGGTGTAGCTTCGAGGAGATTTAGTTCAGGACCAATACCGGTTGACAGAGAAGTAACTACCTCTTCACGAATCGAGTCGAGCGGTGGGTTCGTTACCTGGGCAAACTGCTGAACGAAGTAATCAAAAAGCAACCGAGGACGGTCTGAGATGGCAGCAATCGGAGTATCCGAACCCATGGCACCCAACGGTTCTGCGCCCGCGCGAGCCATTGGCGCGATCATGATTTTCAACTCTTCTTCGGTGTAGCCGAAGGTACGTTGACGGCGGTTCACGGAAGACGCGGTGTGCGCGATGTGTTCGCGCTCAGGAAGATCGCTTAGGTTGATGCGGTTCTCTTCAAGCCACTCGCCCCATGGCTCGAGAGCTGCAATCTCCGATTTGATCTCGTCGTCGTCGATAAGCCGCCCACCCACGGTGTCGACAAGAAACATCTTGCCAGGCTGAAGGCGACCCTTGCGAACCACCTTGGCAGGATCAATGTCGGCTACACCTGTTTCAGACGCCAACACAACCAGTCCGTCTTCGGTTACGAGGTAGCGCCCTGGTCGAAGGCCATTTCGGTCTAGCGTTGCTCCAACTAGCGAACCGTCGGTGAAGATCACCGCAGCCGGACCATCCCATGGCTCGATGAGCATGCTGTGATACTCGTAGAAGTTCTTGCGTGCGGAGTCGATGTCAGTCTGCTTCTCCCAAGCTTCTGGAATCATCATCATCATCGCGTGTGGAAGAGTACGACCAGACATGTAAAGCAACTCAACCACTTCATCAAAAGACGCCGAATCGCTCCCGTCAGGAGTGATCACCGGTAGGAGCCCAGAAAAATCACCGATAGCGGAAGATTCAAGTTGTGACTGGCGGGCGGCCATCCAGTTTCGGTTACCCTTCACGGTGTTGATTTCACCGTTGTGAGCAATCAATCTGAACGGATGTGCCAGTGGCCAAGACGGAAAGGTGTTCGTCGAGAAACGTGAGTGAACAAGTGCAAGCTTCGATTCAAACTGTGAATCCGAAAGATCAGGGAAGAATGGCTCGAGCTGAAGCGTGGTAACCATTCCCTTGTAGACGATAGTCTTTGCGGAAAGCGAACAGTGGTAGGCGCCGAGTGAACGCTCGGAACGCTTACGCAGGCGGAATAGGGCTCGCTCTAAGTCCATGTCTTTGAGAACTTCGGATGAAACAAAAACTTGAACGATCTGTGGCATAGCGGCAAAGGCGAGATCACCAAGATTCTCGGGTCGAACCGGCACCATTCGCCAGCCGATAACCTTTAGATTCTCTTCGGCGGCTAAAGATTCGAAGCCGACCTTGAAAACATCCAGGGAATCGTCCTGGTGAATGAAAACTAAGCCCGCACCGTAGGTACCGAACGAAGGAAGCTCGAACTCAACTGCGCTTCGGAAGAACTTGTCCGGAAGTTCGCTCAGGATACCCGCACCGTCACCGGTGCCCGCGTCAGAACCAACTGCACCGCGATGCTCTAGATTACGAAGGGCATTAAGAGCGGTCTCCACGATGTCATGACCTGCGGTTCCGCGGAGGGTTGCAACCATGGCCAAACCACAGGCGTCCTTGTCCCGACTAGGGTCGTAAAGGCCATTCGCTTCAGGTGCTGTATTGAAGCGCACAAACGGAGACGAAACAGTCATGTTGAACTCTCCAATAATCATCGAATCGGAGGGACAACTTTGGCCCTTTGAACTATCTAAACTGACTACAAAATTCTACCGCAGGTGCCTATTATCAGGCCGAAACCTTTTTGGGCTTCTTAGTTTCCTCTGGTTGAACCCTTCCTTCAAGGTAGACGGAAGTTTCGTTGCCGGTATGCCTTCTGCTTTGAATGTAAAACACTGCCAGGCCAATTACTATTCCGACAACCGCCGACCATTGGTTGGTCCTTAGACCGAAGAACACGCCGCTTGGGTCGAGACGAATTCCTTCAATGAAGAATCTGATTATCGAGTAAAGCACTAGGTAAAGCGCGAATAGTTTGCCCCAGCGGAGATTAAACCTCTTATCGATAAGAATCAAAACCACGAACGCAATCACGTTCAGAATGAATTCGTAAAGAAATGCTGGGTGATAAAGAGTGTCGGCGGCAAACTCTTTAGGCGCTGCCGGATTCCCCATAGGAATCAACAGGCCCCAAGGAAGATCGGTTGGTTCACCAAACAGTTCCTGATTGAACCAGTTTCCCCAGCGTCCAATCGCCTGAGCCAGAATCACACCGGGAGCAAGTACGTCAAGAACGCTCACAAACCGAACCTTAGAAATACGTGCGCCAAGCCATGCGCCGAAGGTTCCCGTAATTAGGGCTCCATAGATTGCAAGCCCACCTTCCCAAACAGCTACGACGTGATATAGCGTTTCTTCGATTGTTGGGTAGACGCCGAAGTAGTCTCCAGGATGAGTAAATACGTGGAAAAGTCTGCCGCCAACGATCCCAATCGGAACAGCCCAAAGCACGATGTCTAGAAGGTCGCCCGCATCTCCACCGCGCTTTTTGAATCTTGAAGCACCAATTAGGTAAGCCACAGCAATTCCCAAGAGTATGCAGAGTGCATACATGTGGATGGTGAATGGCCCAATCGAGAAATTCTCAAAAGGAGGGCTAGGAAATTGGGTCAACATGAAGGTTTCTCTCTATTTTTCGTTACTAAGGCTTTTGGTTAGATCTACTAAGCCGCTGATGCCTTCAGATTGGTAGGCCTTAACGAAGACTGATCCTACAATCGCACCATCGGCGTAGCTATTTACTTCAGTTACCTGATCTCCAGTGCTGATACCAATACCAACCGCTGTGAAACGCTCATCAGGGGCCTGGCGAATCTTCTCAACTACCGAACGCGCCTTGGCGTCTAAATCGGTTCTAGCGCCAGTAATTCCCATGGTTGACACGGTGTAGACAAAACCCTTTGACGCGGCTACCAGACTATCGACTCGCTCCTGAGTGGAGGTTGGTGTCGCCAGAAAAACTCGATCAAGATCTAGTTCATCTGAGACCTGAACCCATTCTCCAGCCTCGTCCACGATTAAATCGGGGGTGATTAGCCCCGCTCCACCGGCCTTCTTGAGATCCTGAGCGAATTGACGGATGCCGTATTGCAAAACCGGATTCCAGTAAGTCATGACCAAAACTGGAGTGGAAACCCTTGAGGTGATCGCCTCAACTATTTCGAAGACTTTTCTCAGTTTAAAACCGTTTTCTAGCGCAACTTCGGTTGCTTGCTGAATTACCAAGCCGTCCATTACGGGATCGCTGTAGGGAACGCCAAGCTCTAGGACATCGACACCGTTTTCGCACATGGCAACGCAGGCATCTATTGATTCTTGGGTGGTTGGGAATCCAGCCGGAAAGTAGCCAACTAAAGTCTCCGAACCAGAGGCTTTGTTCTTGGCGAATACTTCTTCGACCCTCGACATCATGAACCCAACA
>JBEGUF010000055.1:0-4265 GCA_041179025.1 Actinomycetota bacterium
CCGAGCAACATAAGGGCACCACTGTGGTTAGCCCATTCGACCCAGTCTGTTGGAATCGCGATCGAACCAGTCGAATCTTTGGCTTCGATTACAAGATTGAGATTTATGTTCCAGAGCCGAAACGCACCTTTGGCTACTACTCACTCCCCGTGCTTCACAACGGCAATCTAATTGCGAGACTCGATTTGAAGAGTAACCGCCAGGAAAATACCCTGCAGGTTCAGTCGAGCTGGGCCGAAGAAAGCGTAAGGCTCAAGTTCCCAAGTAGCGCGGTTTCAAAACATCTCATGCAGATTGCCAAATGGCAGGGCTTGCGTTCTATCCAAATCTCCGAAAAAGGAAATGTGGCTTTAGAACTTAGAGCCGATTGAACGCAGACGTTCGATTCGCTTAGGAATCGGAGGGTGGGTGGAGAACATGCGCTCAACGAAGCCAGGCTTCACTGGATCCGCAATATACATGTGGGCCATTGCCGAGCTCTTGCGACGCATCGGGCGACCATACTCGCCAAGCTTTTGTAGAGCCGAAGCCAAACCTTCCGGGAACCTAGTGATTTGCGCACCGGTAGCGTCGGCAAGGTATTCACGCTGACGTGAAACGGCCGCATTGATGATCGGGCCGATCAGGAACGCGATGATGCTTCCAACCACCCCAACCAAAAGAAGTGCCACTCCGAGACCGTTGTCGCGGTTATCGCGGTTACCCACGTTCGACCAGAAGGCCATACGCATTGCAAAGTCGGCCAAAATACCGATTGCGGAAATCAAACCAAACACGATGGTGGAAACCAGAATGTCGTAGTTCTTTACGTGACCCATCTCGTGAGCCATAACACCCTCGAGCTCCTTGTCATCCATGATGGCGAGTAATCCGCTGGTAGCGGCAACTACCGAGTTCTGAGGATTACGGCCGGTAGCGAAGGCATTTGGCGCTTCGTCGGGGATGATGTAAACCTTAGGCATCGGCATGCCCTGAGAGATCGCAATGTTTTCGACAATTCGCCAAAGGCGAGGGTTATCGGCTTTCTGAATCGGCACCGCCCCAGACATTGCCACCGCGATAGACGTTGAAGCAAAGTACTGGAACACCGTGTAGCCGAGCACGAACAGAATGATCGGAATGACGCTTGAGCCGTCGCCTGAATAAACTCCCCAGGCGTAAGCCAAACCTCCAAGGAGCGCAACAAAGCCAAGGATGATGATTATGGTGTTGCGCTTGTTGGCAGCAATTGCCGAATACATTTAGGCTCCTGTTAGAACTTGACCTGTGGTGGTTCCGCAATCGCTGCAGCGTCTGCAACTTCAAAGAACTCACGCTCGGTAAAGCCGAGGCTGGCCACAAAGAGGTTCTGTGGGAACTGCTTGATCTTAATGTTCAGTTCACGAACTCCACCGTTGTAGAAACGACGTGCAGCCATGATCTTGTCTTCGGTGTCGGTTAGTTCCTGCTGTAGAGCTAGGAAGTTCTGGTTGGCCTGTAGCTGTGGGTAAGCTTCTGCAACCATGAACAGGCTCTTCAGGGTTTCCTGAAGGTCGCCCTCGGCTTTAGCCGACTGAGCCGGGTGCGAGAGCGCTTCTGGCGAAACGGTTGCAGCACGAGCCTTGGTTACGTTTTCGAATAGCTCACGCTCGTGAGTGGCATAACCCTTCACGGTCTCGATGAGGTTTGGGATTAGGTCTGCACGACGCTTTAGCTGAATAGTGATGTCGCTCCATGCTTCATCAACGCGAGTGTTCAAAGCTACTAGGCCGTTGTATGTTGCCCATAGGAAGATACCTACGACAGCAACTAGAACCAGTGCGATCCAAACGAATTCCATTTTTCTCCTTTTGACGCAGTTTGCGTCACTCCTAAATCGTAAGCATCAACCACGACATCTGAGAACAAAATGCAGGATGCTCTCAGCGAACGCTCAGGCTAGTTTTTGGCGTGATCTACGAGCAATGTTGCCAGCTCGCGATTCCAATCGTCATCGCATTTAACCCAGGGTTCGGTTGCTGAGAAACTAACTTCGCCCACATGCCCGCTGATTCGACAAAGTGGGCCGGTTTCAATCGATGGGTCTTCAAGCCGCCAAACATCAGCCCCGGTCACTTGAGCATCGAAGGGCTCGTAGCCTTCCGACTTGAGAGTCTCAACAATTGAAGCCCATTCGGCATCAGTTCGTTTGTTGTAACCGAAGAACACACCCACGTCGCTGTTTGGAGTACCCACAGCGCAATCACGTTGGTCTTTAACATCCTCGTCGGTTTGATCAAACGACTCCCAACCCGGAGCCATCTTGATCAGGCCTTCAACGTTGCAGTCTGCCGGAACCGAGTAGGTAATCGGTTCCACGGTAGGGGTTGGCGTTGGAGTGGCCGTTTGGTCAGTTCCGCTGGGCGTGGCGGCGCAGCCGGTGAGCATCAGCCCAGTCAGCGCGATCAAGATTATTTTCTTCATGTGCTCCTTGTGGGACTCGAACCCACACTGTGACGATTTTAAGTCGTCTGCCTCTGCCATTGGGCTAAAGGAGCGAGATCCGAGCGAGCCACCAGGCTCGCTGGTCGAAGCCCCGCCAGGAGCCGAGTTACTTTTTAGTTTTCGCAGGCTTCGACGCGTAGGTTTCAAACTGAACACGAGGACCCTTGGTTGCTGAAATCGCAACGATGTCGCGACGCAGCAAGAAGTTCCAGATCCAACCCGCGAATACGCGAATCTTGCGCTCCCACATTGGTACGGCTAGACCGTGGTAGCCGCGGTGCATGAACCAAGCGATGAGACCCTTGATTGCCAAACCCTTCCATTGGTAAACACCAACGCCAATACCCAAACCGGCAACGGCACCAAGAGGCTTGTGGAAGTATTCCTTCACACCTTCGCCACGAAGATCAGCCACAATGTTCTTGGCCAGAAGCTTGGCCTGGCGCACTGCGTGCTGAGCGTTTGGAACGCAGAAGCCACCAACACCGAAGCCTGAAAGATCTGGCACGGCTGAAACGTCTCCCGCAGTCCAAGCGCCTTCGAGCACGTCGTCGCCGTTTGCAACCTGAAGGGTCGCCTTTGCGGTGATGCGTCCGCGCTCGTCAAGAGGAAGGTCGGTGTTGCGCACATAAGGGTGAGCCATAACACCGGCAGTCCAGACGATGACGTCTGAGGCGAAGGTTTCACCGGTTGAAAGTTGAATGATTCCCTTTTCAGCCGACTGCAGCTGGGTGTTCAAGTGAATCTTGGCGCCGCGACGGTCGAGGTTAGCGATAACCCATTCCGAGGTTGCCTGCGAAACCTCAGGCATGATGCGACCCATGGCCTCGATGAGGTGGAAGTGCACGTCGTCGAAGGTGAGGTTTGGGTAGTAGCGAAGTAGGTAGGAAGCGAGTGAACGCATTTCGGCGAATGCTTCGATACCTGCAAAACCACCCCCAACTACAACGAAAGTTAGTAGGCGATCACGCTCTGGGCCAGCAGGAAGGTTGGCAGCCTTGTCGAAGTTACCGAGAATACGGTTACGAACCTCGACCGCTTCTTCGATGTTCTTCAAACCGATAGCGTTTTCGGCAACACCAGGGATTGGGAAGGTGCGAGAAACAGCACCGGCGGTAACCACAATGTGGTCGTAGGAAATCTTCTGCTTGCCAGCACCCGAAAGCTCAACGGTGGCAACCTTCTTGTTGTGGTCCACGTTGGTAACGCGCCCTGCAACTACGTTGGTCTTGCGAAGGTGGCGGCGGTGAGAAACCACAGCGTGACGCGCTTCGATTGAACCGGCAACAACTTCTGGAAGGAACGGCTGGTAAGTCATGTATGGAAGTGGGTCGATTAGAGTGACCTCGGCTTCACCTTTTCCAAGGTGCTTCTCAAGTTTTAGAGCTGTGTAAAAGCCGGCGTAGCCACCGCCGACAATAAGAATCTTTGGCATGTTGCCTTCCAAAAAATGGGGAAATGTTGTGTGTTAAGTCTAAACGCTAAGCACAGAGCCGATGTGACATACAGCCTTACAAACTCGGGTCGCACTGGCAGCGGTTCTGCTTCCAAGCGCAGGCTTCCAAAGCGATGTCGCCAATCGGATTTACCCCTGGGCCAGCAGCGAGGGAATGCCCAGCTAAAGCATGTAAACACTTCACGCGAACAGGCATTCCACCCGCTGAAATGCCATCTATCTCTTCAACCTCACCGTGAACCAAACGATCCGCTAAATACGATTCGTGCGCCTTTTCATAAGCAGCTTTCAACTCTGGTTCTTCACTCAACCGTTCCTGGAGTTCAGCCATGAAACCTGAAGCCTC
>JBEGUF010000056.1:0-7262 GCA_041179025.1 Actinomycetota bacterium
AGAAGAGCAGCAGAAGCGCCTAAAGGATGCCGAACGCCTACTAGAACGCCTAGGTCGAGTGAACCCTCTGGCACTCGAGGAATTCGCCGCTCTCGAGCAACGCCACAAGTTCCTCACCGAGCAGCTCACCGACCTCACTCAAACCAGCAAAGACCTAATGCAGATCATCGACGAACTCGATGAAAAGATGCAACTGATTTTCGCCGACGCATTCGCCGACACCAGGGCAGCATTCGAGAAGGTCTTCCCAATTCTGTTCCCCGGCGGAACCGGTTCGATTTTCCTTACCGACCCGGAAAACATGCTGACCACCGGTATCGAAGTTACCGTCAAGCCCGTTGGAAAGCGCATCGAGCGCCTCTCTCTGCTCTCTGGTGGTGAGCGCTCGTTGGCTGCAGTGGCTCTCCTAATTGCGATCTTCAAAGCGCGCCCTTCGCCGTTCTACGTTATGGACGAAGTTGAGGCCGCTCTAGACGACGCCAACCTAGGACGTCTACTTCAGATCTTCCAAGACCTGCGCGCTAGCTCGCAACTAATCATCGTGACCCACCAAAAACGCACGATGGAAATTGCCGACGCGCTCTACGGTGTATCAATGCGCCAAGACGGCGTCTCGGCAGTGGTTGGTCAACGACTAGGGGAGAGCGCCTAAATGGGCTTCCTGTTCTGGAAGAAAAAGGACAAGCCTGAAGAGGTAATCGTTCCAGATGTCGCAGACGTCGTTCCTGAGGTTGTTCCCGAAGTAGTTCCGGACCAACTTCCAGAAGTTGAACCTGAAAAGGTTGAGGTAGTTCTTCCGAAGCGCAGTTTTGCCAAGGGCATCAAGAGTCTATTCAGCCGAATAAAATTCGATCCCGAGAATCTAGACGAACTCGAGGATGTGTTGATTCAGGCCGACTTCGGAGTGGACGCGGCAGAAGCGATCGTGACCGAAGTGAAGGCGCGCGCCAAGAAAACAGGTGCGTCCACCGAGGTCGAGCTCAAAAACATCTTGGCCGAGTTGATTACCGAACAACTTGAGCGAACCGACAAAGAACTCAATCTCTCATCGGGGAAGATGCCATACGTGGTCTTGGTCGTTGGTGTGAATGGTGTCGGAAAAACCACCACCATCGGAAAGCTTTCCAAATACCTCGCTGAGGCAGGGTCCAAGGTGGTCATCGCCGCGGCCGACACCTTCCGCGCCGCCGCGGTAGAACAAATTGCCACCTGGGCAGATCGTGCCGGAGCCACCCTGGTTCGACCAAAGACCGAGGGTCAAGACCCGGCTTCAGTCGCTTTCGAAGGAACCGAAGTAGCAATTGCCAGCCAAGCCGATGTTTTGATCATCGACACCGCCGGCCGTTTGCAAAACAAAGTTGACCTCATGAACGAGCTCGAGAAGATTCGTCGCGTGGTTGAAAAGAATTGCCAAATTGCCGAGGTGCTTTTGGTCATCGACGCCACCACCGGTCAAAACGGAATGGTTCAGGCTAAGGCTTTCTCTGAAGTGGCGAAAGTAACCGGAGTTGCACTAACCAAACTAGATGGCACCGCCAAAGGTGGAATTGTTTACTCAATCCAACGCGAATTGGGTATCCCTGTAAAACTTGTAGGGGTCGGTGAGGGCATTGCCGACTTTGCGTTCTTCGAGGCCAGCGAATTTGCTCGCGGGCTAGTTAGTTAGGAGTGGCCTTGTTCGGCAATCTCTCCGACCGGTTGGTCGAAACATTCAAAAACCTTCGCTCGAAGGGCAAGTTGAGTGCAGCCGACATCGATGCCACGCTTCGCGAGATTCGCCGTGCACTGCTCGAGGCGGACGTTGCCCTAGAGGTAGTGAAGACTTTCATCAACGCGATTCGCGAACGAGCGCTCGGCGATGAGGTAAACAAGGCCCTGAACCCAGCTCAGCAGGTAGTTCAGATCGTCAACGAAGAACTGGTCACCATCCTCGGCGGGCAGCAGCGAAAACTCAATTTCGCCAAAACGGGTCCAACCGTAATCATGCTCGCCGGTCTTCAGGGTTCGGGTAAAACCACGCTTGCTGGAAAACTTGCCAAGTGGCTTAAAGATCAGGGGCAAACCCCGGTTCTGGTGGCCGCCGACTTACAGCGCCCTAACGCGGTAAACCAACTTCAGGTGGTGGGTGAGCGCGCCGGCGTTGAAGTTTTCGCACCTGAACCAGGTAACGGCAAGGGCGACCCGGTAAAGGTATCCAAAGACGCCATCAAGTTTGCTGAGAAGAAGCAGTTCTCCGTCGTCATCGTCGACACCGCAGGTCGTTTGGGTATCGATGAAGAGTTGATGACCCAGGCTCGAAATATTCGCAAAGCCGTTAACCCAGATGAAGTTCTGTTTGTGATCGACTCGATGATCGGTCAAGACGCGGTAAATGTTGCCAAAGCATTCGAAGACGGCGTTGGGATTACCGGTGTTGTACTTACCAAGCTCGACGGCGATGCCCGAGGGGGAGCAGCCCTTTCTGTCTCGTCGGTAACCGGCAAGCCAATCATCTTTGCTTCAACCGGTGAAGGCCTAGACGCATTTGAGCCGTTCTACCCAGACCGCATGGCCAGCCGAATCCTCGACATGGGTGACATTCTCACCCTGATTGAGCAGGCTCAGAAGCAGTTTGACGACGTTGAAGCCGCCAAAATGGCCGAGAAAATCGCCAAATCCGAGTTCACCTTAGAAGACTTCCTCGAGCAAATGCAGCAGCTCAAAAAAATGGGTTCGATGAAGGACCTCCTCGCGAAACTTCCCGGTGCCGGTCAGATGAAGAACCAGCTCGAAAACTTCGACGAGAAAGAGATTGATCGCACCGAAGCCATAATTCGCTCGATGACGCCGGTTGAGCGTCGCCAGCCGAAGGTTTTGAACGGTTCACGTCGTCTTCGTATCGCCAAAGGCTCCGGCACAACCGTCACCGAGGTTAATTCGCTGGTAACGCGCTTCGAACAAGCCGCCAAGATGATGAAAACTATGGCCAAGGGTGCGATGCCACAGATGGGTGGAGGAATGCCTGGCATGCCTCAGCTCGGCGGCGGCTACATTGGCAAAGCCAAGAAAAACGACAAAAAGAAAAAGGGCTCCAAATCCGGTAATCCGGCAAAACGCGCAGCCGAAAATTCGGGTGTAAACCCGGCTTCGGGTGGCTCAGGTTCATCATTCGGGCTCTAGGGCTTTGAAAACTCCGCGGTTACCCCTAAAATGGAGAGGTTGCCAAGAGTTTGACCCTCTAACCAAATTCATTGGCTACCCATAGAGCTTCTCTACCGAGTGTGCACCCCACGCTCACGGTGGAACGTTCGCCCCAATACAAATAACAGGAGCATTGTGGCTGTAAAAATCCGCCTAAAGCGTCTCGGGAAAACCCGTGCGCCTCACTACCGTATCGTCGTTGCCGACTCACGCACCAAGCGTGATGGCCGTGCTATCGAGGAAATTGGTCGTTACGTACCAACCGAACACCCATCGATCATTGAAGTTAACTCTGAGCGCGCTCAGTACTGGCTAAGCGTTGGCGCACAGCCAACCGAGCAGGTAATGGCACTACTAAAGCTCACCGGTGACTACCAGACTTCGAAGGGCGAAAAGGGCGTGAACAAGGTTCAGGTCAAGGACGCCAAGGTTGAATTCGTAATCGACACCAAGAAGAAGCCAGTTCTACTTCCAAAGGAAGAGAAGAAGGCTAAGGCTGAAGTTGTTGCTGAAGAAGCACCTGCTGCCGAAGAAGTTGCTGTTGAGGAAGTAGTTGCTGAAGAAGCTCCTGCTGCCGAAGCAGAAGTTGTTGCCGAAGAAGTTGCTGTTGAGGAAGTAGTTGCTGAAGCAGCTCCTGCTGCCGAAACAGAAGAGCCAGCCGCCGAGGCTGAAGCTCCAGCAGAAGAGGCTTAGTAAAAGTGCTAGCCGCCGCTCTCGAACACCTAGTCAAGGGAATCGTCGACCACCCGGAAGACGCAACCGTAACTGCACGCAAGACCAACCGTGGTGAAGAACTACTGGAGATCAACGTGCACCCGGAAGACCTTGGCCGAGTAATCGGGCGCGGCGGCCGCACTGCTAAGGCTTTGCGAACCGTTGTGAAAGCACTAGCCGACGGTAAGAAAATCCGCGTCGACGTGGTGGATACAGATTTCTAATCAAACTCAACTCCGAGTTGGCCGCCTACTCAAAGCGCATGGCCTAAAAGGAGCAATCAAGCTCGAACTATATACCGACAGCCCTAACGAACGTTTTGTTCCTGGAGCGGTCCTCGAGTTGCAAGTACCTCAAGAATCACCCTGGTTCGGAAAGACCGTCACGGTTTCCGAGCTTCGCTGGTACAACCAGATGCCGGTAATTTTTCTAAAAGATGTCGAAGACCGAACCGCGGCCGAGTCGCTAATCAAAGCCATTCTGCTAGTTCACGCCGACACTACGATTCTTCCAACCGAATCCGACGCCTGGTACGACCACCAGCTGGTTGGGCTCAAAGTTTTCCGTAACGAGACCGAGGTTGGCGAAGTTGTGCGCGTTGATCACCTCCCATCACAAGACATGCTCATCGTCAAATCTGGCGAAAATGAAATCTTGGTTCCTTTTGTGAAAGCTATTGTTCCGGAAGTAGATATCAAGGCCGGCAAGGTGATTGTTACCCCACCGCTTGGTTTGTTCGAAGAGATCGAAGAGTAGCTATGCGCATTGATGCGGTAACTATCTTCCCCGAGTACTTCGACGCACTAAATTTGTCGCTACTTGGAAAAGCGCGCGAGAAGAACTTAATTGAATTCAAGGCTCACGATCTACGCAATTGGACTTCCGACAAACATCGAACCGTGGATGACTCTCCTTACGGCGGTGGAGCCGGAATGCTGATGAAGCCAGAGCCTTGGGGCTTAGCCTTCGACGAGCTAATAAGTGCCGATGGTGAAACCATTGTGATTTTCACGAATCCGGCCGGCGAGGTTTTCAAACAGGCAACGGCACAGGAGCTTTCCGGTGCCAAACACATCGTTTTCGCCTGCGGCCGTTACGAGGGCATCGACCAGCGTGTAATCGACTATGCGCAAACCAAAGCCAAAGTGCGCCTGATCAGTATCGGCGATTACATCTTGAACGGCGGCGAAGTGGCTGCGATTGCCATGATTGAGTCGATTGCCCGCCTGATCCCAGGTGTCATAGGCAACGCTGAATCATTGGCCGAAGAATCACACAATGATTCAGGGCTACTTGAGTACCCGAGCTACACCAAGCCGGCCAGTTGGCGCGGTTTCGACGTTCCTGAGGTTCTAACCAGCGGAAACCATGCTGCAATTGCCGCTTGGCGTCACGCTCAGCAGGTTGAACGCACCCGCGCGGTGCGCCCTGATTTACTTAGCGACTAGCGCCGAGGCCGCTCGGTATGGCAGAATGTAAAGGTTGCTTGCCTCTTGAAGTCTCTGCCGCAGGGGAGCAGGTAAAGCGACAACCCAAACAACATTCGTTTTTGACCTGCGTGCGAAAACAGAGAGCGATACAAAATGCACATTCTCGACAGCGTTGACTCACCAAACCTACGTTCAGACATTCCTGAATTCCGCGTTGGTGACACCGTAAAGGTAAACGTAAACATCACCGAAGGTAACCGTAGCCGTGTTCAGGCTTTCCAGGGTTACGCAATCCGTCGCTCAGGCCACGGCATCCGCGAAACTTTCACCGTTCGTAAAGACTCAGGTGGTTTCGGCGTAGAGCGTACCTTCCCTCTGCACTCACCAGTAATCGAATCGATCGAAGTCATCCAGCGCGGAGACGTTCGTCGTGCCAAGCTTTACTACATGCGCGATCTTCGTGGCAAGAAGGCAAAGATTCGCGAAAAGCGCGACAACGTGCCTGGCAAGAACTAAGTTTTATGACCAAAGAACGTCCCGAGCCTAAAACGGCTTTGGGGCGTTTTTTGCGCCAACTGCAGCAGAACGTATTCTTCAGGTTTCTGTTTGACGTAATAACCGTGGTTGGGGCCGCACTAATTTTGAGCCTCCTGATCAAGACGTTCTTACTTCGATCGTTCTTCATTCCATCGGGCTCGATGTTGGAAACTCTGCAAATCAATGACCGTATCTTCGTCAATGAATTGGTTCCAAACGTAATCGCTCCCGAACGCGGTGACGTAGTGGTATTCAAAGACCCGGGCGGGTGGCTGGGTCCGGTTCAAATCGACGAATCGAAACCTCTGCTAGACCAGGGTGTCGACTTCTTCCTATCTGCATTTGGCCTTATCGCGCCAGATTCGTCACAGCATTTAGTAAAGCGAATAATCGGTAAAGGTGGCGATCGAGTTGTCTGTTGTTCGCCAAATGAAAAAATCACCGTAAACGGTATGGAAATCGACGAACCGTACGTTGCCCCTGGTTCATCTCCATCCACCAAAAAGTTCGATGTTCTCGTACCAGCTGATTCCTACTGGGTAATGGGGGATAACCGAAACAACTCTGAAGACTCCAGATATCACGAGGACCTTCCACAAAAGGGCTTTGTGCACAAAAAGTTCATCGTTGGCCGCGCCTTCGTGGTGAGTTGGCCCCAGAGTCACTGGAAGTGGCTAGACAATTACCCAGATGTCTTCTCGACCGTACCCAACAACTGAGGTCGAGCGAAACCTTGGGTCGACTCGATACGTAATTGGGCTCGATGAAGTAGGTCGTGGTGCAATTGCCGGGCCCGTCGCGGTTGGGGCCTTTGTGCTCGATCTTCAAACACTCGACGAAACTAACATTCCAAGCAAATTGCAGGATTCCAAGCTGATGACCGAACGCAATCGCGAGGCTGTATTCACGGAACTAGAAAGTTGGCAACCTGGTTTTGCGGTTGGTTTTGTGGAAGCCAAACTTATAGACCAGAACGGAATCGTTTGGTCGCTTGCGCAGGCAGCCGTAAAGGCTCTCGAACAGCTGAATGAAAACTTGGTGATTAGGGATGCGATTGCTGCCGGAGACGTGCATCTGCTTCTCGATGGCACTCATAACTGGCTGGAAACCGTGGTTTCGCGAATCCCGGTCACGGTGCGCGCCAAGGCAGACCGAGATTGTTTCGCGGTTTCAGCCGCCGCCTGCCTGGCCAAGGTAACCCGTGACCGTCACATGGTTGAGTTGGCTGAAAGTTATCCCGAATACCTACTCGATGGACACAAGGGTTATGCGTCGGCTGCCCACATCGATGCGGTTCGAAAATTTGGTCCGACAGAAATTCATCGCGTGTCGTGGCTAACAAAAATCCTCAGCGGTGAATAGTAGTAATACTCACAGAATAGAATCTAGGCAATGGACGAG
>JBEGUF010000057.1:0-4424 GCA_041179025.1 Actinomycetota bacterium
TGGTCTTTAGTTGGTTTTCAATGCTCCGCAGAATGCCCAATTTTTCGTCATGGTGGAAATCAACTAGGTGGTTCATTCCAGCCTCAATAACGTCAAGTCGCTTCGTTATCTGAACCATGAAATGTTGGCCGGATACCATGGCCATAACCTGCATGCTTGCCCCGATCGCAGCCGCGGCATTCAGTTTCGATAAGTCTGCCGCCTTGAATCCGGCGTGACTGGTAACTCGCTTGCCATTTGAGACGATCGAAGACACAGTGCCGTCGGCGTACTTGATCAAGTCTTTTACGGGGCCAGTAGCAGTGAACAAATTTCCCGACTGAGCTAATTGGGTGAGTGAAACGGCGGGTATAACTTGCGCGGTGCCTGCGATTACCGAACTAGACGAAGGAACAATCTCCGTGTATTTCTTTTCCGACTCTAGTGAGCTTGTTGCTAATCGTTTGAGCGCTAACTTGCTACCCAGATTGTCTGAAATCTCGATCTCTTGAACGAAGGCTAAATCCAGGGTCGATTCGACTAGCGTCATGTTGTCTTCTGCCGGCTTAGCCGGAAGTCTCGTCGTCTTTTCTTTTCTTTTGAAGAAAACGACTAATGCCACTGCAGTAAGACAAGTCAGAATAGCCAGCGCTGCGACCGCAAATTCATTCATTTCTCCCCTATTCCCAGAAGACATAGCTAAATACCCGAAAGTCTCAGCGTGACGTTCTCATGTTAAAGCAAAAGGCCGAAGTTTCCCTCGGCCTATTACTGTTTGGTGCGGAAGGTGGGACTTGAACCCACACGCCTATTAAGCGCTAGAACCTAAATCTAGTGCGTCTGCCAATTTCGCCACTCCCGCGTAACTCAACAATCTTAGCAATAGTTCGCTGTGGAAAACTCTGCGAGGTAAAAAATTTTTGCCATTAAGTTTCTTCCATGAATTCAAATGTCCGAGAGCTATCTCGGCAAGTCAGAACCCGAGCCTTGGGCAGTGAGAAGTCGGTGGCTCAGGTAATTCAAAAGGTTCTTGACGAGCATGCGGAGAGTTCAAGCGAAGAGATCCTGAACGAACCGTCGCTGAGCGCAGATCTTCATCAGGTGCTAACCGGCTTTTCATTTCTCCAACCTTTTCTAGATGATGAATCCATTGAGGAGGTATGGATCAACCGCCCGGGCGAGATTCGATACGCCAGGAACGGGCAACACCTTTGCGACCATGTTTCATTCAGCGCCGAGGATTTACAAACCCAGGTGGAACGCCTGATTAGAAAAAGCGGCCGACGTTTGGATAGATCGTCGCCGTTCATCGATTCGCAATTGGAAAACGGCTATCGACTACATGCGGCGATTCCGGATGTTACGCGCGATCATCTGAGCTTGAACATCAGGAAGTTCACCAAACAAGTGCTTACACTTCCGGATTTGGTAGCAGCCAAGGTTGTCTCTGAAAAGCAAAGTCAATTTCTTCTGGAGCGGTTGACAGCCGGGCAAAACCTGATGATTTCTGGTGCAACCCAGGCTGGCAAAACCACATTACTTTCGGCTCTAATCAGTAGCCTCGGAAGCCAAGAAAGAATTGTGTCGGTGGAAGACACCTTCGAGTTGCGCTGTTTGCTTCCAGATTGGGTTGCCCTTCAAACCCGCCCAGCCAGCACTGAGGGCCTTTTCGAGATAGACCTCCGAAGGCTGGTTCGAGAGTCGCTTCGCATGAGACCAACACGCTTAGTTGTTGGTGAGGTGCGTGGCGCCGAAGCGCTAGACCTTCTAATCGCCATGAATTCAGGAATTCCTGGACTAGGCACGATTCACGCGAACTCAGCAAAGGAAGCCTTGAAGAAAATTCAGACTTTGCCCTTGCTAGCCGGAAGCAATATTTCTAGCGAATTTCTCACGTCCATGATTGGCGGTACGCTCAACCTCTTCGTTCACTGCATTCGAACTTCAGACGGACGGCGTAAGATTTCGTCGATTTATGAACTTACAGAAAATCAGGGGCTGAATCTTTCCGAGGTCAGACTATGACTTGGGCTTTGCCGATAATCGCTATTTTCGCTGTATTGCTAGCAGTTCTCGAAGCAAAGTCCGTTAGAGCAAGGCGGAAAGCGCGCAGACAAGAGCAACTCTGGCCCCAGTTTGAAGAACTCTACATCTCAGCACTTCAATCCGGCATTTCTCTCGCCGACGCTTTCAGCTATGCGGAAGAGTTCGACCTTGGCGATCTAAAACAGCCAATTTCCAAACTCGTAAAGAAACTCGACTCGGGCGCAAGGCTTCCTTCGGCACTAAACGATTTTGGAAGGGAACTTCGATTTGGAGCGGCAGACCTTTTCGTTGAAATTGTGCGACTCGCGCACCAAACCGGAGGCCAAAACCTGATTCATTCCTTGCAAGAGCATGTGCGCTCGGTGCGGTTGGAAATCGAAGCGAACAGTTCTGCTTCGGCCCGCAACGGGTCCATTCTCGTGGTCGCCCAACTTGGCTTGCTCGCTCCATGGGTGTTGCTCGCTGTGCTCTGCACTAATGAACAAAATCGCCTTGTTTTCTATTCGGATACGGGTGGTTTTTTGTTACTAGGCGGCTTCTCATTGTCTCTTTTGGCTTTTCGCTTGGTGGTCAAGGCTGGCAACCTCAAACCGCTGCCGAGAATCTTTGGAAGTGTCGCGTGAGAAATTCTCTTGGCGATAGACACGAGGTAGTTCAACTCGCAACCCTTTTGGCTGTTGCGCTGAACGCTGGCCTGGGGGTCGTGGCGTCCTTGGAGGCAGTAATGCCTCGAGCCTCGGGGCCTATTGCTAAAAGATTTACGAGGTTGCTGGCGGCTCTCGAACTCGGGGGAAACCTTCAGGATGAATTGGGGCAAATGAGGGTCGATCAAAAAAGTCCTGCGCTCGATGAACTTGTCTTGAAGCTTCAGGTCTCGCTTCAATTCGGAACGCCGCTAGCAGAACAACTAACCCTTCTCGTCGGCACCAACCGCTCACTCATTGCTTCGGCGCAGTTGGCAGAGTCGGCCAAAAGAGAGAATCTGATGCTGCTTCCGTTGGTCTTCCTGATTTTGCCGATTACCGTCGTGTTTGCAGTGTTCCCCTCGTTGCAATATCTATCCCTCAACCCGTAAAGGAAACTGATGAAGAAAATTAATCAAGACAACGGCGACGTTCCCGGCTGGGTGCTCATCACCCTAATGACAGCTGGACTGGTCGTGGTGCTCTGGTCTGTCGCCACACCTGCACTGAGCGGCATACTCAACCAGTCGCTCAACAAAGTTGCAAACTTCTGAGCGAGGTTCGGCCGTCGCAGAGTTTCTGTTTCTGCTGCTGCCGATGATTCTTTGCATCGGCTCTACGGCTCAGGTCTCTTGGGTTTCATTCGCCAAATCACAACTCCGCGTGATTGCCGCTACCTCCGCCTTCCAGGCCAGCCAACCCGATTCAGACCAAAATCAGGTTGTCGATGAGGTCCGGGCAACTGCGTTGCAACGCTTGAACCTTTCTCCCGCTGCACGGCTCGATACTCACAGCGGTTTCGCTCGGGTCGAGTTGCAAGTTGACGGCTGGGCTCTATTGGGCTTTTCTTTGGTAGCGGCCCCAAGTATGTCGGTGACCGGTTATGCAGTTCAAGAAAACTAGAGACGCTGAGGGCTCGGCAGTTGTGGAGTTCATTGTCTTCGTCCTGTTCGGTCAATTACTGGTTTTCTCCGGAGGTATGCAATTGGCCCAGTGGGTCGACACAAAGCTGAAACTTGAACTCTCGGCGCATCAACTTGCCAGGGCAGTAGCGCTAGGTAAAGGCGATGTTCTGCTTCCCGAACTAAAACGGGACCTTCCTGAACTGAGAATCATTGAAGTCAACTGTGGAGATGAACTCACTTGCATCTTGGCTGAATCTGGAGACTCGTCGGCAAGCGGGGTGAGCTTTGCAGGTGAAAGCTGATTCTGGATCCATCATTCCACTAGGCATTGGTGCTATTTCGTTTTCGCTTTTGGTCTCTCTGTTGTTTGCTGAGCTCACGGGTGTAGAGATACAGAAGCTCAGAAACAAGCAGTTATCCGACGTCCTAGTTCTCAAAATAGCCACAGACCTAAGAAAGAATTCGATTCCGCCGGTGATCGGGTTGGATTACTCCCCGGTCCTTCAAGACCTGAGTGCAACGACGTCTAAAGTTTTGAAGTTCGAACCGACCCAGATTTCAGTGGAATCTCAAGATGGCAAAACCATGGAAGGAAAGGTCTGTTCCCGATGGAAATCAATCACGGGCCTATCGTTCGATTCCTTCGGATTTGTTTGCTCAACGAGTAAAGCTAGGGCGATTTCGTAGGAGCCTGAATATGAAGCGGGATGTGCTTCCACATCAACCACGAGCCAATCAAAGATAGAAATCCAACAAAGATGAAACCGTAGCCGAGGCCAACGGTGACGGCGGCTAGCGCAAGAATGGGAGC
>JBEGUF010000058.1:0-2909 GCA_041179025.1 Actinomycetota bacterium
AGATTCCAAGTATTCGCTGGAACCAGCTGCGGAGCGTCTTAGCGAACTTTTGGGGCAACCGGTACTGTTTGCATCTGACACGGTGGGTGTGCGTGCTGAAGGAGCCCTCAAGGTTCTTGCCAGCGGCGGCGTGGTTGTTCTCGAGAACCTACGCTTCAATCCGGAAGAAACGTCTAAGGACGAAAACGTGCGACGAGACTTTGCTGCGAAATTGGCGGCATTCGGTGACGTTTTCGTATCCGACGGCTTCGGCGTTGTTCACCGCAAACAGGCATCTGTTTACGAATTGGCACAACTATTGCCGTCGTACGCCGGTTTCTTGGTTGAAAAGGAACTGGAAGTCATGCAGCGCCTGACTGCCTCTCCAGAGCGCCCGTATGCGGTTGTTTTAGGGGGCTCTAAGGTGAGCGACAAGCTCGGTGTTATTGACCACCTATTGCCATCCGTAAACAAATTGCTAATCGGTGGGGGAATGGTGTTCACGTTCCTCGCGGCTCTCGGCCACAAAGTGGGTGGTTCGCTTCTCGAGGCCGACCAAATCCCGAAAGTTTTGGAGTATTTAGAGAGAGCCAAAACTCTTGGGGTTGAAATTGTCCTCCCGTTGACATTGTGGTGGCAAGCAAATTTGGAGCGGATGCAGAAGTTGCAGTGACCAAGGCTTCAGAGATCGAGTCTTCAGCGTTTGGATCTTCTGGCCTCGGCCTTGACATCGGCCCGGAGTCATCGGCAATTTTTGCGAAAGAAATCCGTGAGGCGAAAACTGTTTTCTGGAACGGTCCGATGGGTGTTTTCGAGATTGACAAGTTTGCTGGAGGAACGAAGGCTGTAGCCATGGCACTAACCGAGGTAGATGGTCTATCAGTTGTCGGCGGGGGAGATTCAGCAGCAGCCGTTCGCATTCTTGGCTTCGAAGACAAACAGTTCGGTCACATCTCAACCGGAGGTGGCGCAAGCCTAGAATATCTTGAAGGTAAATCCCTTCCAGGCCTGGAGGTCCTAAATGACTAATCGAGTTCCATTCATTGCAGGTAACTGGAAAATGAATCTTGATCACCAGCAGGGTATTGCTCTGGTTCAAAAGCTTTCATGGACTCTAAAGGACGCCAGCTTTGATTATTCAAAAGCGGAAGTTACTGTTTTTCCTGGATTCACCTCCTTGCGTTCTATTCAGACACTTATCGACGCGGATCAACTAGATCTCAAACTAGGAGCACAGGACATCTCAGCTCAGGATTCCGGCGCCTTTACCGGAGAAGTATCTGGCGTTGCCCTCAAGAAGCTTGATGTTGAGTATGTTCTTATCGGCCACAGTGAGCGACGACAGATGCACTCAGAAACCGACGAAGTTGTGCAGGCCAAGACTGCAGCGGCGTTCAGACACGGCATCGTTCCAGTTATTTGCGTTGGCGAAACTCTTGAGGAGCTAGAACGCGAGGGGGCAGCTGCTGTTCCGGTTCGACAGACTCTAGCCGCTGTAGCGGGTCACGAGTCTCTAGGTGATTTCATCATCGCCTACGAACCGGTTTGGGCAATTGGCACCGGACAGGTTGCCACTCCAGAGCAAGCCGCTAGTGTTGCTGGAAAGATTCGGGAGGCAATCCGAACGAACCACGGCGAGGTTGCCGACAAGGTTCGAATTCTCTACGGCGGTTCGGTCAAAGCGAACAACGTTGCCGGCTTCCTGAGAAGCCCTGAAGTGGATGGCGTACTCGTTGGTGGAGCTAGCCTAGACTCGGACGAGTTCTCAGGAATCGCGCGTTTCCAGAGCCATCTGGCAATATAGTCTTAGACAGAAAACAAGGAGTCAATCATGGAAGCAATACGCACGGCACTGATGGTGCTTTTGTTCATCATCAGCATGCTACTAACCCTATTGATTCTTCTTCACAAGGGCCGCGGTGGTGGCCTTTCAGACATGTTCGGTGGCGGAGTTACTTCAACCATGCAGTCTTCCGGTGTAGCTGAGAGAAACCTCAACCGCATCACCGTTATCCTCGGCGTGGTTTGGCTAACGATAATCGTGGCTCTTGGCCTGATTGCTCGCTTTAGCGTTGCAGGCTAGCAGCCCCAAACAAGATTTCCGGCGGTCTGGTCTACGTACCAGACCGTCTTTTCTTTGCCCTGAATGCGCCCAACCGGTAACTCGAAGGGATTGTCGCCAAATGCTACGGCCACTGCATTCGCTTTGTCTGAGCCGGCGACCGTAAACCAAATCTCAGCAGAATCATTGATTACTCGATAGGAAAAAGATAACCGGGCCGATGGAGGTTTTGGGGAGTCCGCTTCAGCCACTACCGATGCATCTGAATCTCCGGCCGATTTGCCAGGAAAAAGACTAGCAATATGTCCGTCCGGTCCCATTCCCATCAGCATTAAATCGAAAAAAACCGATTGCTCATTGAAATCGTCATTGAATTGCGAGGCGGCCTCTTCCAAAGTGAGACCGCTGTCGGAGCTGGGGAAATTATGAACATTCTCACTTGGTATGTCTAGTTTTCTTAGCCAAGCGTTTTGCGCCTGTACAGAATTACGATCGGAACTGTCTTCAGCAACATAACGTTCGTCTCCCCACCAAATGTGGAGGCGGCTCAGATCGAGCTCGTTGAAATTGAACTCGGAGGCGGCGGCCAAGGTAGCAATTCCCACTGTTCCACCGGTTACAGCCACATCAACTCGGGTTTTGGCAGCCAATTTTTCCTGAACGAAAAGAAAAAGGTCTTGCGCTGCGGCAGTTGATACGTCGTGTGAACTTTTGAACCTCTTTACGATTGGGCGTACCACTTCAGTACCTTCCCAAATAGTTCATCTGGGTCGAGTCGCCTTAGGTCCTCACTCAAGCAGTCGCGATCGCTCCTACGCTCCAGCGTGATCTCTCTAGTGGGCTGGGTCGGCTGAATCAATGTAGCAAC
>JBEGUF010000059.1:0-32851 GCA_041179025.1 Actinomycetota bacterium
GTCGCATCCTGGGGCTGGAGTAGGTCCCAAGGGTTGGGCTGTTCGCCCATTAAAGCGGCACGCGAGCTGGGTTTAGAACGTCGTGAGACAGTTCGGTCTCTATCCTCTGCGCGCGCAGGAAATTTGAGAAGACCTATCCCTAGTACGAGAGGACCGGGATGGACGAACCTCTGGTGTGTCAGTTGTTCCGCCAGGAGCACCGCTGATTAGCTACGTTCGGGATAGATAACCGCTGAAAGCATCTAAGCGGGAAGCTAGCTTCAAGATGAGATTTCCAGTACTTCGGTACGAAGGCCCGCAGCTAGATTACTGCGTTGATAGGCAGGATGTGGAAGAAGGGACTAAAGACCTTCGGAGCTGACCTGTACTAATAGGCCGATTATTTGATAACACTTTTGCTTGCGTCCACTATGTGGTTCCCGAGGTATGGTCGGGAATCGCAACACAATAATTACGTTCGTGTCAACGATTCACATAACTCAATAGTGTTTCGGCGGCCATAGCGGTAGGGAAACGCCCGGTTACATTCCGAACCCGGAAGCTAAGACTACCAGCGCCGATGGTACTGCAAGGGGGACCTTGTGGGAGAGTAGGACACCGCCGGACTTAATTTGCGAAAATGGCCACCTTTTTAAGGTGGCCATTTTTGTTTTAACTAGTATTTTGAAGGAGCTGCAATGGCAGATCAGGATAGAAACAGACCTAACGGTCGACCAGAGCGAGGTTCTGGCGAACGTTCGGGCGGTTTCGCACGCCCAAATTCCGGCGGTCGTCCTGGTGGGCGTGCTGGAGCGCCGCGGGGTAAAGATCGCGATGCAAAGCCGGCTCGTCCTGCTTGGCAGGAGCGGGTTGCTAACAACCCCGATCAGGACTACCAGAAGCCTAAGGCTCCGCCGATTCCGGATGAAATCAACTCTGGTGAGTTGCCATTGAACCTTCGCGTTCAGCTAAAGACCCTCACCGAGGAGAACGCTGAGCAGGTTGCCCGTCACCTTGCGATGGTTCGCCTGCTTATTGAACAAGACCCAGAACTAGCTCTTGAACACGCCAGAGCTGCCGCTTCCAGAGCCGGTCGAATTGCCTTCATTCGAGAGACTTTAGGCGTTACCGCCTATACCGCAGGCGATTTCGGTCTAGCTCTCCGCGAACTCCTCGCTCACCGACGAGCGACCGCCTCGCAGGACCAGCTTCCGCTGATTGTCGACAGCGAGCGTGGTTTGGGTCGACCAAAGCGCGCACTAGACGAAGGTCGTTCGGTTGACCGAAACACCCTTGAACCATCGGTTCGTGTGAACCTGGCGATTGCCATGTCTGGCGCTCGATTGGATCTAGAACAGAACGAGTTGGCACTAGCCGAACTGGAGATTCGCGAATTGGACCCGTCGAAGGTTTTCGAGTACTCGATTCCTTTGTTCTGGGCCTATTCAGACACTCTCGAAGTTCTCGGTAGAACCGAGGAGGCTGAGCGTTGGGCCAAGTTGGCTAAGCGCGCAGAACAGGCCATTAACCCTGAAAGCACCGGTGAATCAGAGGCGATTTCGGTACTTGAAGAGATCGAGATTCCGCTTCGCCGCGACGAGCAAATTGCCTTGGACGAAGAGCGAGCCGAGGCTGAGTTGCAACGCCGCGAGGCGCAGCGGGTCAGCGATCGTGAGGCTTCGTCAAAGCACGAAAGCGAGCCAGACTCAACTTCCACTGAAGTCTACGAAGCACCAGTGATTGAATTGGATTTTGGCGACGGCAGGCCGTCCACGCGTAAGCCTCGAAATGAGGATGGGCGAGGTAAACGTGGCTAAAGCGCTCGCAAATAACTACGACGCACTCCTTGCCGACCTAGACGGCGTTGTTTATGAGGGAGGCAAGCCGATTGCGCACGCTGTTGAGTCGATATCTCGCCTTCAGAGCGAAGGTGTGCGCGTAGGCTACGTGACCAATAACTCGTCAAGGAAGCCTCAAACCATCGCCGAGCAGATTTCCGCCTATGGGATAGACGTTTCGGCCGAAGACGTGGTTTCGTCTGGGCAGACCGGGGTTGAATTATTGGCCACGCTAGTTGAACCAGGCTCAAAGGTCTTAGTGGTTGGAGGAGAGGGTTTACGCAACTACACTGAGCAAGCTGGTTTCCAGTTGGTATCAGACTCATCCGAACATCCTGATGCAGTAATCCAGGGGTTTTCACCCGACCTAGGTTGGAAGGATCTGGCTGAAGCAGCGTATTCGATTCAGAATGGCGCCAAGTGGGTAGCCACCAACTCGGATTGGACTATTCCTCAGGAGGGTGGAATTGCTCCTGGAAACGGCACGCTAATCTCTGCTGTCCACACCGCGGTGGGCCAACTGCCACTGGTTGCCGGTAAGCCGGAGGTGGCGATTTTTGAAACAGCCAAGCGGAGGTTTGCTTCAGCCAGTCCGCTATTTGTGGGTGACCGCATCGATACCGACATCCTCGGTGCGAATCGAGCCGGTATCGATTCAGTTCTAGTTCTTACTGGCATCAGTAAACCGAAAGAGTTACTTGCCTGCGGCGCCGACTCCCAGCCAACCTTTGTAATTGCCGACCTAAGGGAACTATTGGTTCCTTATGTTCAGCCAAAGAAGACTAAGTTTGGCTTTTCGCTTCGCGGCTCGGAAGTTGAACTTCTGGGCACTAGGGTGCGCGTTACCGCCGGGGATCCTCGTGGAATAGATGCACTTCGCTGCGCCTGTGCTGTGATTTGGTCTAGCGGTAGAGCGATTCACACCCTCGATGTTGAAGAAGCACTTTACGAATAGGCTAGGAAGATAATGTCTAACGAAATTGTTGAAACCGTTGCTGCTGAGCTAGAACGCATCAAGGCGTTGGCACCGGAAGACCAGCCAGCGGCTTATTCAAGGCTTCAGGAAAAACTGCAACAGGTACTCGACGGCAAGCCTTGGTCAGAGTAGATATTGCGCTAGCCGAGGCCGGTCTGGCTCGCTCAAGGAATCAGGCTGCCGCTCTCGTTGAGGCGAATCGGGTCAGTATCAATGGGCGTCCGGCCCGCAAATCGTCGCAGGATGTTCCAGAAGGAGCAAAACTAGAGGTCATCGATGCGATCGATTACGTATCGCGCGCCGGCCACAAATTGGCAATGGCCCTAGACGAATTTGAAGCGCTATCCATCAAGGGTAAACAGGCTTTAGACGTTGGCGCTTCCACCGGCGGTTTCACCGACGTGCTACTTCGACGCGGAGCATCACACGTAATCGCAATCGACGTGGGTCACGATCAGATTGTTCCTGAACTGTTGGAGAACCCTCGGGTAACCAGTATCGAAGGATTCAACGCCCGCGAGCTAAGCGACAAGACGCTTTCAACTGCACTTGGTAAAGCGGCTCCAACAATCGATCTAGTTGTGGCAGATCTTTCATTCATCTCGCTAACCCTGGTGCTTGATGGAATGTTTGCGGTTGCCCCAAATGCTGATTTTGTTCTGTTGGTGAAGCCGCAGTTTGAGGCTGGAAAACATTCTCTAAACGCTCACGGAATTGTTGTTGATCACCGCGCCAAGGCGCAGGCCATCGAACAGGTTGCCCTTCATGCCGAGAAACTGGGCTTGAAAATCGTTGACTTAGTGAAATCTAAGCTGCCAGGTACCCATGGGAATATTGAATATGTCCTGTGGATGAGTTCCATGCAAGGGGAATATCTATCACAATGGAGTGAACGTGTTGCAACATTGACTAAGGAGGCGAGATGAGTAACGAAAGATTCGTACTGATTGTTTCGCACACCCGTCGTGAGGATGCCCGTAACGCTGCACGCCAGGTTACCGAGCAGTTGAGACTCGGAGGAATCGTCCCCGTGTTTCCGGCTCAAGAACTTGCCGAAATCCAAACCGCTGAGCAAGAAGCCGGCTACTTTGAATCACCGCTCGCAACCGTTGCGGTGCTTGGAAAGGACTGCCAAATCCAAGATTTGGAGCTGGTAATGGTTCTCGGGGGAGACGGAACCATATTGAAGGCAGCCGAAATCGTTCGTGAAGCCGCCACCCCGCTACTTGGCATCAACCTAGGGCATGTTGGTTTCCTTGCAGAGAGTGAACGTGATGGTTTAGACGACGCCGTGAAGCGCGTTGTCGCCAAGGATTACCTAATCAAAGAACGTCTAACGCTCGACGTTGGTGTTTACGTTGAAGGCAAGGAAGTGTTCCGAACCTGGGCGCTGAATGAAGCCACCATCGAAAAGAGTTCCACCGAAAAAATGCTCGAGGTGGTGGTTGAAATCGACCGCAAACCACTTACCAGTTTCGGTTGTGACGGAATCATCCTAGGTACTCCAACCGGTTCAACCGCCTATGCTTTTTCAGCCGGAGGCCCCGTGGTTTGGCCGTCGGTTGAGGCGCTTACCGTGGTGCCGCTGAGCGCACACGCTCTATTCTCAAGGCCCTTGGTAGTGAGCCCTAAGGCAACTATCGCGGTTGAGGTGCTTCAGCGCAGCAACGGAGCCGGAGTTCTCTGGGCCGATGGCCGCCGCACCTGGCACCTTCCGCCTGGCGCCAGGGTTGAAGCTCGTCGTTCCGACCTTCCGGTTCGTCTGGCCAGATTCCGCCAGGGTCCGTTCAACGACCGCCTGGTAAAGAAGTTCTCACTGCCGGTAGACGGTTGGAGAGGCCCAGTCGAGGGTAGCTAAGTGATCGAAGAAATTTCAATCCGCGACCTTGGCGTCATTTCGGACGCCAAGTTGCAGTTTGGTCCAGGTCTCACGGTACTAACCGGAGAAACCGGTGCCGGAAAGACAATGGTTCTGACTGCACTAGGCCTATTGCTGGGAGAACGGTCCGACACCAGCGCAATTCGTCAGGGTCAGGAGCAGACTTTCGTTGAGGGTCGTTGGCTAATTCCGAATCACGTTAAGGCCAAGCAACTGGTTTCCGAAGTCGGCGGGGTAATCGAAGATGGCCAGCTGCTGGTTAATCGAATCGTGTCGAGAGACGGCCGCTCGCGATCTGCTATTGGAGGCGCCTCTGCGCCGATAAACATTCTTTCCTCGCTTGGGGAGCAGTTGGTTGCGGTTCACGGGCAATCTGACCAAATCCGGTTGAAATCAGCCGTGGCTCAGCGTGAGGCCCTCGATCAGTTCTCCGGAGTAGCTGAGTTACTTGCTAAGTACCGCGAGGCTTTTGAGGGCTGGAAGGCTCTTGAACAAAGGCTTTCAGAGTTACGCAATGCCTCGGCATCCAAGGCGGCTGAACTCGAGCAACTGAAGTCCGCAACCGAAGAACTTGAACGCCTCAACGCCCAACCTGGTGAGGATGTTTTACTGGCTGAGAAGGCACAGCGACTCACGCACAGCGAAGAGTTGCGGATCGCGGCAGCCGAAGCTCACGAACTTATCTCCAGCGAAAACGAACAGACCGACGCAATTGTTTTGGTTGGCAAAGCCAGGCGAGTTCTCGAGGCAGCTGCCGTGAACGACCCTGAACTCGGGAAACTCGCAGAAACCTTGCGCGAGCTCGGCTTCCAGCTCGGCGAGAGTGCCGCCACACTCAGTGGCTACCTTGCTTCTAGCGAGAGCGGCGGCGCTGAGGAGCTCGACCGAGTTCAACAACGCAGAGCAGAGCTCACCTCGGCCATGAAGAAGTACGGGCCTACCCTAGAAGACGTTTTGGCCTACTTTGAATCGGCAAGTAAGCGATTGCTCGATCTGGATTCCTCCGACGAGCAAATCGTTGCAATGGAAACCGAACTCGAGCGTCTTTTTGAAAACGTGAAAGACCTAGCCGGCCAGGTAACCGCCGTTCGCAAACACGCAGCGCTTCGCCTCGAAGCCGCGGTAACTGAAGAACTTAAAACCCTGGCCATGGGTGGAGCTACTCTAGTGGTTTCGGTGGTCGAGGGAACCGAGTACCAGGCGCACGGAGTCGACCAGGTGAGCATTCAACTGGCCGCTTACCCGGGAGCCGAACCTCGCCCAATTGGCAAGGGCGCCTCTGGCGGAGAGCTTTCGAGAATCATGCTGGCGATCGAGGTCGTTCTGGCTCGCACCGAGCAGGCGCTAACCTTCATCTTCGACGAGGTGGATGCCGGTGTGGGTGGGGCAGCAGCCACCGAAGTTGGCCGCAGGCTCGCACAACTGGCAAAAGTCGCTCAAGTTATCGTGGTCACTCACCTGGGCCAGGTGGCGGCATTCGCTAACCAGCACCTAAGAGTTATGAAAACCGTTGGCGAGCAATACACCGCTTCCGACGTGGTTTCGCTTTACGGTGAAGATCGGGTTGAAGAGATTGCCAGAATGCTAAGCGGTATGGCTCAGAGCGACATGGCAAAAGCCAGTGCAAGAGAGTTAATGGCTCAAGCCGCTATCTTGGCTAACGAATAAATATTCCTTGGCGTTTCGCTCGCCTGTCGCGTTCTAATGCTCTCTAGCGTTGATAAACTATTAATCCATGGCAGACACTCAGAACCATGGCAATGTAAGACACATCTTCGTAACCGGAGGTGTCGCTTCTTCCCTAGGTAAAGGCCTCACTGCCGCTAGTTTGGGAAACCTCCTCACCGCCCGCGGTGTGCGTGTGGTTATGCAGAAACTAGACCCTTACCTAAACGTTGACCCAGGCACCATGAACCCGTTTCAGCACGGAGAAGTTTTCGTTACCGAGGATGGCGCTGAGACCGATCTAGATATCGGCCACTACGAACGCTTCTTAGATATCGAGTTGGCTCAGTCAGCTAACGTAACCACCGGCCAGATTTACTCTCGCGTAATTTCTCGCGAGCGCGCCGGAGAATACCTCGGCGACACCGTGCAGGTCATCCCTCACATCACCGACGAAATTCAGCGACGAATGAGATTGCAGGCTTCGGAATCTCCAGCCCCAGATGTGATCATCACAGAAATTGGTGGAACCGTTGGCGACATCGAATCTCAGCCGTTTTTAGAAGCCGCCCGACAGCTGCGTCACTCGATTGGCCGCGACAACGTTTTTTTCGTGCACGTTTCACTTGTTCCCTACATCGGCCCATCCGGCGAACTAAAGACCAAGCCAACCCAGCACTCGGTGGCCATGCTTCGCAGCATCGGTATTCAGCCGGATGCAATTGTGCTTCGTAGCGACCGAGAGCTTCCTGAAGGCATCAAGAAAAAGATTGCCCTGATGTGCGATGTTGAGTACGAGGCTGTAATCAACGCGGCCGATGCCTCGAGCATCTACGACATTCCATCGGTTCTAAACAATCAGGGGCTCGACTCCTACATCGCCAAGCGAATCTCGCTCAAAATCAACGACGTTGACTGGACCCGCTGGAATGCGGTCTTGGAGGCGGTGCACAACCCAAAGCACGAAGTAAAGATCGCCCTGGTTGGAAAGTACATCGATCTGCCAGACGCTTACCTATCGGTAACCGAAGCGCTCCGTGCCGGGGCTTTTGCCAACCAGACCAAACTCAGCATCAAATGGGTGGCTTCAGACCTCTGTGAGACCCCTGAGGGCGCTAGAGAACAACTCTCCGACGTCGACGGTATCTGTATTCCTGGTGGCTTTGGTGTGCGCGGCATCGAAGGCAAACTTGGAGCTCTCAAGTACGCTCGCGAAAACCTAATTCCGACCCTAGGTCTCTGCCTCGGGTTGCAGTGCATGGTTATCGAGTATGCCCGCAACAAAGCTGGCCTAGACGGTGCTTCGTCTTCGGAATTCGACGAAAACGCCAAGTACCCGGTAATCGCAACCATGGCCGAGCAGGTCGACATCTTGAAGGCCGGCGACCTTGGCGGAACCATGCGCCTAGGAACCTACGACGCCAAGCTGATCCCAGGATCGATTGTGGCTGGGGTTTACGGAAGCGTGGACGTGAACGAGCGTCACCGCCACCGCTACGAGGTGAACAACCAGTACCGAGACCAGATTGGTGCTGCCGGTTTGGTGTTCTCAGGAACCAGCCCAGACGGAGAACTAGTTGAGTTCGTAGAGCTTCCTCGCGAAGTTCACCCTTACTACGTGGCTACCCAGGCTCACCCCGAATTCAAGTCGCGTCCAACCAAAGCCCACCCGTTGTTCCAGGGTTTGATCGACGCAGCCCTGGTTCGCCAGGAATCGTCGCGGTTGTTCGAAGTGGCTGATGCCTAAAGACGATTCACTCGGACGGCTAATCGACGCATACCTGCGTCATCTAACCATCGAACGTGGAATGTCTAAAAACACCATCGCAGCCTATGCCAGGGATCTGGCTCGGTATCAGGATTTTCTGGCGCAGAGCGGCATAACCGACCCAACTTCTATTGATAAACAGACGGTTGCCTCGTTTGGTGAGCAACTCGTTACCCGTTTCGGGCTGAAATCGTCGTCGGTGGCCAGGGTTTTATCCGGAGTGCGGGGATTGCACCGTTTCTGGTTGGTTGAAGCCGTAACGTCGGGCGACGTTTCGGCCACGGTGAAGCCACCGGCTCCGGCCAGGCGACTTCCCAAAGCCATTTCGCTAGCTGATGTGGAGAAGCTTTTGGCTGCGTCAGGGCCGGAAGCCGGCGACGAAGACGCTTTGGCACTAAACCCGGTTCGAGTGCGCGACCGAGCTCTGCTTGAGCTGCTTTATGCCACGGGCGGTCGTGTCAGCGAGATTATCAATCTAGATCTAGATGATCTGATTGACCCAACTTTGCTTCGGCTCTTCGGCAAAGGTGGAAAAGAGCGAGTTGTTCCGGTTGGATCCTACGCACAGAGAGCACTCGAGAACTATCTGGTTCGGGTTCGGCCGACATTAGCTGCGGCAGGCAAGGGAACGCCGGCGCTTTTTCTGAACCAACGCGGTTCCAGACTCTCGCGTCAAAGCGCCTGGCAAATAATCGCCGATAGCGCCGATGTGGCTGGTCTTAGCGGGCACATCTCGCCGCACACGCTTAGGCATTCTTTCGCCACACACCTGCTCGAGGGAGGGGCTGATGTGCGCGTGGTACAGGAGCTTTTGGGGCACTCATCGGTCGCCACAACCCAGATTTACACTTTGGTCACCGTAGACGCGCTTAGAGAGATGTATGCAACCGCGCATCCGCGTGCTCGGCGGTAGGCTAGAGGGTAGATAACGCCCAGAAAGGGGGACCAGATGACTAACGCCAAAGGAACAGACAACCGTTTTCCAAAACCGAAGCCGCTTTCCAGCCACGGTCCCGCCAGAATTATCGCCATGTGTAACCAGAAGGGCGGAGTCGGTAAGACCACAACTTCGATCAACCTAGGAGCCGCTCTGGTGGAGTACGGCCGCAAGGTCCTGCTGGTTGATTTCGATCCTCAGGGTGCCCTTTCAGCGGGTCTTGGAATTGTGGCTCACGATGGCCTGACCATCTTTGACTTAATGCAAAAAGAAGAGCTCAATCCGCATGACGCAATTCGCAAGACTTCCACTGAAAACCTAGACGTTATTGCCGCCAACATCGACCTTTCGGCAGCGGAAATGAATCTGGTCAACGAATACGATCGCGAAAAGATTCTGAAGAGAATTTTGAAAAAAGTCTCAGACGAATACGACGTAATCATCATCGACTGCCAGCCTTCGCTTGGTCTTCTAACGGTTAACGCGCTCACCGCCGCCCACGGAGTCATGATCCCGCTAGCCTGCGAGTTCTTTGCCCTCCGAGGAGTAGCGATTCTGGAAGGCATCATCAAGAAGGTTCAGGCTCGCTTGAACGAAACTTTGGTGCTCGATGGCGTTTTGGCAACCATGTACGACTCCAGAACTCACCACTCTCGCGAAGTTATGGAATTACTTCACGACAAATTCGGTGACACCGTGTTCAAGAGCGTGATTTCCAGAACCGTGAAGTTCCCGGATGCCACTCGCGTGGCTGAACCCATCACCAGCTACGCGCCAACTTCTGAGGCTGCGGAGGCTTACCGAACTGTAGCCAGAGAACTTGTTTCCCGTGGCGGCGCCCCTTAATCGGGAGCTGACCGAAACAAAGTCCGGTTTTGCGGTCAGCCTTGGCAATTTTGACGGACCATTCGATCTGCTTTTGAGCCTCATTTCAAAGCACGAAGTGGACATCACCGAAGTTTCGCTCTCCAAAGTTACCGATGAATTCATCCAGTATCTGAAACAGCTCGATTCCGATGACGAAATGGATCAGGCTTCGGAGTTCATTGTGGTGGCAGCCACCCTGCTCGATTTGAAAATCGCCGGCTTGTTGCCGAAGGGTGAAGTTGTAGACGCCGAAGATGTGGCGCTGCTCGAGGCTAGAGACCTGCTATTTGCTCGACTTTTGCAATACAAGGCTTTCAAAGAAATCGCGTCCTGGTTCCACAATGCCTTCAATCTGGAGGGCGCGAGGCTTGCCAGAGACGTTCGCATGGAAGAGCGTTTCCGCGACCAGAAACCAGAATTGGTGTGGACCATCGGTTTGACGGAGTTTGCTCAACTAGCTCTGGAAACTATGACGCCGAAAGAGATTCCTTCGGTTGGTCTCACTCACCTGCACGCATCCAGAGTGAGCATTCGCGAACAAGCGGCAGCCGTGGTTCAGATTTTGAGATCGAAGAAGACCACATCGTTCTTCGAACTGATTCGAGAAATCAAAGATCGCGCAATTGTCGTTGCCAGATTCTTAGCGATTTTGGAACTTTACCGAATGGCCGCATTGTCATTCGAGCAAGAAACCCCATTGGGTGATTTGCAACTAACCTGGCGAGCAGAAACTTTCAATGAAGAGCAACTAGCAGCACTTGGAGCCGACTATGACGACTAACGAAAACATCCAGCCGATTGCCGAAGACAACCTTCACTCGGCGATTGAGGCAATTTTGATGATTACCGACGCACCTATTTCTCTGGTTGCGCTGGCCACCGCTCTGGAGCAGCCGGTGAACGTGGTTCGCGACATCGTCCTAGAGATTCAGGCCGACTTCAACGGTGAAAACGGGGGTCGCCCGCGAGGTTTTGAGCTTCGCGAAGTTGGGGGAGGTTGGCGTATTTTCGTTCGCGCCGATTTCGACTGGGCCATTCGGATGTTCGTGGCCAACGAAAACCCAACCAAACTTTCTCAGGCGGCTTTGGAAACCCTTGCCGTTATTGCCTACAAGCAGCCGATCAGCCGTGGGCAAGTTGCCTCGATTCGCGCTGTAAACGTTGATTCGGTAGTGAAAACTCTGCTTAGCCGAGGACTGATTACCGAGCTTTATACAGACTCAGAAACCGGTGCCGTCAACTTCGGCACCACCGATCTAATGCTGGAACTTCTGGGCATAAATTCACTCGACGAGCTTCCGCCGTTGAGTCCACACCTACCGGATGCGAACAGTAACTTTGACCTCTAACAACGAACCAATCCGCCTGCAGAAAGCCTTGGCGTCGGCAGGAGTGGCCAGTCGCCGCGCCTGCGAAGAACTCATTGTGCAGGGCCAGGTAAAAATCAACGGCAAGTTGGTCACCGAGCTCGGCACGCGCGTGGACATCGAGAAAGACCGCGTTACCGTGCGCGGAGTTCCGGTGATTTTCGACACCGGTCGTATCTACCTAGCCCTGAATAAGCCAAAGGGCGTAATCAGTACGATGGCCGACGAAGAAGGACGTCCCGACCTCACTCAGTTCGTGCTCGACTATGACCGAGTTTTCAACGTTGGCCGTCTCGATGGCGAAACGACCGGGCTACTGATCATGACCAACGACGGAGATTTGGCAAACAAGCTTTCGCACCCGAAGTTTGGCGTTGAAAAGACCTATGTGGCGTTGATTCACGGAATCGCCACCGAGGAAACCATCCACAAGTTGCTCAGCGGGTTCGAGTTGGAAGACGGTTTCATCAAAGCCGATCGTGCTCGACTGGTAGACCAGTCCAAGGGTTACACGATGATTGAGATCGTGCTGCACTCGGGACGTAACCGAATCGTTCGTCGTATGTTTGAGCACATCAACCTGCCGGTGGTGGATTTGGTTCGCAAGCAGTTTGGCCCAATCCACCTCGGTGGACTAAAACTTGGTCACACTCGCCAGTTGAGTAAACTTGAGATAGGCGAACTCTTGAAATTTGCCGAAGGGGTTAAGCCCCGAGCACCCCGTCCCCGCGATAAAACGGCAGCAGCTAAGAAAAGGCGATAGAGATGATTAGAGCCATCCGTGGAGCCATTCAGCTCGATGTTGATGAGCGCGAACATCTCCTAAAGTCAACAGCCGAACTTCTCTCGAAGATTTTGCACGCTAACGACATCGACAACTCGTCGCTGATTTCAATTTTCTTCACCGCCACCCCAGACATTCACAGTGAGTTTCCCGCGGTTGCAGCGCGCTCTCTAGGTCTTGGCGATGTGCCTCTGCTCTGCTTCGTGGAGATGGATGTTGCCGGAGCTCTGCCACGCACGCTGCGCGTGATGGTGAACGTCAACACCGATAAGGCCCGAGGCGAAATTCAGCACATCTACCTTCGCGGCGCCACGGCACTTAGGCAGGATTTGGCTCAGTGAGCAAAGGCAGAATTCAGGGTTCGGTGCGAATTGTTGGTGCGGGCCTGATCGGCACCAGCATTGGTCTGGCGCTCACCAAACTCGGCGTAACCGTTTCACTTGCCGATTCTTCACCAGCGAACGTACGCTTGGCTAGCGATTACGGAGCCGGTTTTCCAGCAGGGGAATCAGACCACCCGAATCTGATTGTGGTTTGTGTGCCACCGGATGTAACGGCTTCGGTTGTGAGCCGAGAGCTCGAGCAGTTCCCAAATGCTGTGGTCACTGACGTGGCCTCGGTGAAAACCCCAATTCTTGAAGAACTGACCAATGCCAATGCCGATCTGAGCCGCTACGTTGGCTCACACCCGATGGCAGGCCGCGAGAAGGGCGGAGCCGCCTCGGGCAGAGCAGACATTTTTGTTGCCCGCCCATGGGTAATTGCCGGTCACCCACGCGCCACCGCAGACGCTTTGCAGTTGATAGAGCAACTAGCGCTGGATCTTGAAGCAGTGCCGATTCGAATTAGCCCGCTAGAACACGACCGCGCGGTTGCCCTAGTTTCACATGCGCCGCAACTGGTCTCGTCGCTGTTAGCCGCTCGTTTGGTGGGCGCCACCGGAGTGGAGCTGGCTGGTCAGGGCCTTCGCGATACGGTGCGTATCGCCGCTAGCGACCCTAAGCTGTGGGTCCAGATTCTGGGCGCTAACGCCACCGAAGTCCTCTCGGTACTAAAAGCTTTTGGCACCGATTTAGCCAAGGTCGTCGAGGCTCTTGAAAACCTAGATAAGCCCGGTGCGCTGGCAACTCTAGATCAGGCAATTGCTAATGGCAATCGCGGCGTCGAAGCGCTTCCCGGAAAGCACGGCTCGAGACTCCCTCAGTACAGCACCTACGTGGTGATGATTGACGACAAGCCTGGAGAATTGGCTCGACTTTTCAATGAGATTGGCGATGCCGGCATCAACGTAGAGGATTTGAAGCTCGAACATTCACCTGGCGCCCAAATTGGTTTAGTTGAAGTGTCGGTGTTGCCAACCGTTGGAGACAACCTTGTTGCCGAATTGACCACTCGTGGTTGGCGGTTTGCCTAATGGTTCAAATCATCGCCATGGACGGCCCGGCCGGTTCGGGAAAATCTAGCGTTTCCAAGGAAGTTGCCAGGCGCCTCGGCTTCGGCTACCTGGATACCGGGGCCGCCTATCGCGCCCTAGCGTGGGCGGTTGGCGAGAACAAACTCGCTATGCCAGATGCCGACTTCCCAGGCTTCGACTACGAGATTTCGCTAGATCCCAACAATTTCTGGGTGCGTTCCTTCGGTGTCGACGTAACCGACGCCATTCGCCTGCCAAAAGTGGCCGAAGCCGTGTCTCAGGTTGCTCAGGTCCCTGCGGTAAGAGCATTCATGAAGAAGCTAACGCTTGAGCTCGTTGCCGGTAGTTCGCTACCGGGCGTAGTGGTCGAGGGTAGGGACATCACCACTGTGGTGGCTCCAGATGCACCGGTGAGAATCTTGCTCACGGCAAGTGAAGACGTTCGCTTGGAAAGACGATCCAAGGAACTCAGTGAAGACCAGTTGAGCACTCTTAAGGCGCAATTGCAGGATCGAGACGCCAAGGATTCCAAGGTGGTTGATTTTATGACTCCCGCGGATGGCGTTACGCTGGTTGATTCGAGCAATTTGAATTTTGAACAAACCGTTGATGCGGTCTTATCGATTATTAGGGAGCAGTAGCCATGAGCGACGAATACGATAAGGACCTCGATCCAGCTTTCTTGGAGAAGTTAGAAGCCATCGACGACAGCGAGGCGGAAGCACGAGCTCGCAGCCTAAAAGCGGGCTTGGAAGACTATGACCTCGAGAGCGAAGACTTCGACGTACTAAACGGCGATCTCGACTCTGAACTTGCCGAAGAAGAACTCGGCCCATTGCCGGTGCTGGCAATTGTCGGTCGCCCAAACGTTGGTAAGTCCGCGCTAGTGAACCGAATTCTCGGACGTCGCGAGGCGGTTGTTGAAGACAAGCCGGGTGTAACCCGAGACCGAGTTAGCTACAAGGCCGAATGGGCTGGACGCAAGTTCACTCTGGTTGATACTGGTGGCTGGGAGCCAAACGCCAGGGGCATCGACAAGTCCGTTGCTGAGCAGGCCGAAATCGCCATTGAGCTGGCCGACGCGGTGCTTTTCGTGGTTGATGCCACAGTTGGTCCAACCAGTACCGATGAGCGCGTGGTGAAGCTCCTGCGCGCTTCGGGTAAGCCGGTTGTGCTAGCTGGAAACAAAATCGATGACGCATTCCAAGAACCGGAGATCGCTGGGCTTTGGTCGCTTGGGCTTGGTGAACCGATGCCGGTTTCAGCTCTTCACGGCCGCGGTGTTGCCGACATGCTCGATGCTGCGCTCGCGGTGCTTCCAAAAGTTTCTGGAGTTGCCCAGATGGAGGTTGGTGGCCCACGTCGTGTGGCACTGATTGGTCGTCCGAACGTTGGCAAGTCCTCGCTGTTAAACAAGGCGGTGGGTTCGGAGCGTGCAGTAGTGAACGAACTTGCTGGAACCACTCGCGACCCTATCGACGAGCAGGTAACCATCGCCGGTCAGGTTTGGCGCTTTGTCGACACTGCCGGAATCCGCAGAAAGAAGCACCTGGCTCAGGGAGCCGACTTCTACGCATCGCTCAGAACGCTGGCGGCCCTCGAGCGAGCAGAAGTTGCCGTGGTGCTCTTTGACGTTACTCAGCCAATTTCCGAAGCGGACATTCGCATCGTCGACATGGCTCTCGAATCCGGTCGCGCGCTGGTGCTCGCCTTCAACAAGTGGGACGAACTCGATGACGAGCGCAGACGTTACCTCGAACGCGAGATCGAAACTCAGCTCGCGCACGTGGCTTGGGCTCCTCGAGTGAACATTTCGGCCAAGACCGGTCGCCACATCGAGAAGCTGGTTCCAGCTCTTGAAGTTGCTCTCGACTCGTGGGACACCAGAATTCAAACCGGTAAGTTCAACGCATTCTTGCAGGAGCTTTCGATGGAGTTCCCTCACCCGGTTCGCGGCGGAAAACAACCTCGAATTCTTTTCGCAACTCAGGCTGCCGTCCGCCCGCCGAAATTCGTTCTTTTCACCACCGGCTTCCTGGACGAAGGCTATCGCCGATTCATCCAGCGTCGACTTCGCGAAACCTATGGTTTCGAGGGTTCGCCTATCGAAATTGGTATGCGAGTGCGTGAGAAGCGCAAGCGCACGTAAGTGCCAGCGGGCTGTAGCGCAGTTTGGTAGCGCACTTGTCTGGGGGACAAGGGGTCGCAGGTTCAAATCCTGTCAGTCCGACCAATTAGAAAACTAGGAGGGTAAGTTGTCAGAGATGTCAATCTGGGCGCAGTTGCGCACCATTCCTAACTTGCTGAGCCTCTTGCGCCTCGTCCTCGTCCCGGTTTTTCTCTATCTGATTGTCTCTGCACAGCCGGGTCTCGCGTTTCTGGTTTTGGCGGTAGCCTCCTTCACCGACTGGCTGGACGGATACCTGGCTCGCAAGCTAAACCAAATCACCAGACTCGGAGCACTTTTAGACCCAGCTGCCGACCGGCTCTACATCTTTGCAACCCTGATCGGCTTGGCCGTTACCGGAGCTATCCCAGCCTGGTTACCTTTGGTGGTGATTGGGCGAGATTTCGTTCTCATGTTCACAATTCCTCTGCTAGCGAGTCGAAACTATGGGCCACTTCCAGTTCACTTCGCTGGCAAGGCTGGTACCTTTGCGCTGCTCTACGCGTTCCCATTGCTGCTGCTTGCCGACTGGTGGAGTGCAGCCACTTTCGTGATTTTGCCAATCGCTTGGGCCTTTGCGCTGTGGGGGGTTGGACTCTATTGGTACGCCGGTTTCCTCTATCTAAAACAGGTTTTCGCTTTGGTGAAATCGACGCCTAAATTTAACGCTAAGTTAGATAAATCATGAGCTCACCTTCAGACAAAAACCACGACGAAGACGTTACGTCTACGCAGCGTTTTGCTGAAGATTTAATCGAGGACCCTAAAGAGGGGCTCGACGAAGAAGAGCTTTCGGCAGTAGCCGCTCTGCCTCAGGGTTCGGCTCTTTTGATCGTGAAGCGCGGGCACAGCGACGGCTCGAGATTCCTACTTGATGTTGACCTAACCACCGCCGGCCGCCACCCAAATGCCGAGATTTTCTTGGACGACGTTACGGTCTCCCGTAGGCACGCCGAGTTCAAACGCTCGGAGGGCCGTTTCACGGTTACCGACTTAGCTTCATTGAACGGCACCTACCTGAACGGCGAGCGAGTAGATTCTGCGCCACTTACCGATGGCGATGAAGTTCAGGTTGGTAAGTTCAAGTTAACTTTTTACTCGGCTAACGCTGGGCGGTCTTAGTCGTGGCGGCACGGCCCACTTCGCTTTCTAGCGCGAGGTCTTCAAAACTTTTCACGATTGGCCGAGTGCTATCGATTCTTGAGCTCGATTTCCCAGAACTTTCTCCTTCGAAACTCAGATTCCTGGAAGAGCAAGGGTTGGTCACGCCTCAGCGAACTGATTCGGGTTACCGTAAGTTCACCGAGGAAGACATCGATCGCCTGAGAATCGTTTTGGAACTTCAGCGCGATCAGTACCTTCCGCTCAAGGTGATTCGTCAGTATCTAGACGACCTTGATTCAGGTAAGACCCCCAAGCTTCCAAACAGCCAAGAGCCGAAGTCGCTTAGAGCAAAACCTGGCAAACAATTCAGCGAGTTAGATCTAATCGCTGAGACCGCGATTACTCCGGCTCTTATTGCTGACGCGCGTGAGGTTGGTCTTCTAGGTGTTGCCCCGTTCACGGCTTCTGATGTGGCGATTGCCCGTTCGGTTGTTCAGCTTCAGAGATTCGGGATTGCGCCAAGGCACCTTCGAGGTTTGAAGGCTGCCGCCGATCGTGAAATTGGAATCATCGAGGGTGTTGTGGCCCCGGTTTTGGCGAAGAACGAAACTGGCTCGCGCTCTCGTGCCGCGCACTTTGCGGCTGAAATTGAGAGTCAGTTTGCCACCATTCGCACTGAAATTGTGCGCTCGGTAATCTCCAAAATCGACTCCTAGACGCAAACGCGACACGCCGAAGATATTAATTAACCTTGCTCTTACCTAAAGAGGGGCAAGAATTAAACCTAACGTTGAAGGTTAAGGAGGCCAGAATGTCAGAACAAAACACATTTGACTTTGATGACGCTGATGGCAACCTGCTTTTCACCGACGGACTACCAGGTAGCGACCCTAGTGTGGGCTACCGCGGAACTTCAGCCGCTACCGCAGCCGGAATCAGTTACCGTCAGCTTGACTACTGGGATCGAACTGATCTAGTTCAGCCGTCTGTACGCGGTGCAACCGGTTCGGGAACCCAAAGACTTTACGCATTCCGCGACATTCTGGTTCTAAAGCTCGTGAAGCGTCTGCTCGACACCGGCGTATCACTTCAGCAGATTCGTATTGCCATCAAGCAACTGCGTAAATCTGGAATCAACGATTTAGCAACCACCACACTCATGTCAGACGGAGTGAAGGTTTATCTCTGCAACAGCAATGAAGAAGTTATCGACCTATTGGCTCGTGGCCAGGGCGTCTTCGGAATTGCGGTTGGTTTGGTTTTCCGTGAAGTTGAAGCAACGCTGTCAACCATCACCCCTAGTTCGCTCGAAGAACTAGACGACCTGTCGATTCGTCGCCAGGCTAAGAAAGCTATTTAGTCTTTTTTCTCTTCTTCGGTCAATCCGAGAATTTCGCTCAGTTCATCGGCTGGTTCGTTGGCCTCAAGTTTTAGAACCTCGTCGAGGGTTTGACCCCTCATCACACGATTAAGTCTGAGAACCTTGCGGCTCGCACGATTTGGTCTGGTCAGACTTTGCTGGCCAAGTGATTTCTGCACGTGCTCCAGCACTCGATCGAAGACACCGGCAATTTCGATTGCCGATTCCCCAGGCCAGCCGTGGATTGGTCGACCGGCACCCTGTGCAGACTGCAATACTGTTCGTTCCTCGACAACCTCAGGCAGTATTCGATCGCCATACTTTTCGCGCAATTCACTCACGCGGAAATCGCCTTCAGTTGACTGCGGGCGGAAGCGGTTGATTAGGATGCCCAGAGTTTCCAAGCGGTCGGTTAGACCCCGCTTGAGCTCGGCTAGTGCGTGCATCGTGCGGTCTGCTGCCACCACGGAGAACAGCGACGGCTCGGAAACGATTATCACGCGGTCGCTGGCAACCCAAGCGGTTCGGGTTAGCCCGTTAACCGAAGGGGGAGTGTCGATAATTACCAAATCGTATTTTGACTCAATTTTGGCAAGGGCCACTTCAAGACGCCAGATCTCATTAATGGTTGGGGTTGGGGAATCGAGAGCCTGAGTTTTCGGGCTGCCAACTAAAACGTCAATTGTTCCAGCGTGCAGTTTGTTCCAAGTACTAGATACGATTGCTCTATGCACAATGCTGTGCCGGGGATTCTGAATGACGTCGGCAACGGTTTCTGCGAATTCCCCGATGGCACCCAAACCGGTGGTGGCATCACATTGCGGGTCGAGATCTACCACTAGAGTGCGTAGACCTTGCGAGAACGCAGCGGATGCCAAACCTAAGGCAACCGTGGTCTTACCTACGCCCCCTTTTAGGGAGCTCACGCTGAGAACATGCACGCTAATAGGCTACTCTCTAAAGCAGGGTGTCATAAACCCTTTGTTCGCTCAAACACACTCTACGAGGTGGCAATGTTCAAGAAGATTCTGGTCGCAAACCGCGGGGAAATCGCAATTCGTGCTTTTCGAGCCGCTTACGAACTAGGTGCTCGAACCGTTGCCGTGTTTCCTTACGAAGACCGTAATTCCAGCCACCGACTAAAGGCCGACGAGGCTTACCAGATTGGCTCCGAGGGTCACCCGGTTCGCGCCTACCTAAACGTTGCTGAAATCATTCGTGTTGCCAAAGAGTCTGGCGCCGATGCTATCTATCCGGGCTACGGTTTTCTATCTGAGAACCCTGAGTTGGCCGAGGCTGCCGCAAAAAACGGCATAAAGTTCATTGGTCCAACTTCCGACATCCTGGAGATGGCTGGAAACAAGGTCAACGCCAAGGAAGCAGCCATCGCTGCGGGTGTGCCGGTTCTGAAATCCTCAATTCAGTCGGCAGATATTGATGAGTTAGTGAAAGCGGCAGAAGAGTTTGTTTTCCCAATCTTTGTGAAAGCCGTAGCGGGTGGTGGTGGACGCGGTATGCGTCGAGTTGAGAAGCTTGCTGACCTTGCACCTGCACTGGGAGAAGCCAGCCGCGAAGCAGAGAGCGCATTTGGAGATGCTCGAGTATTCCTAGAGCAGGCAGTTCTTCGTCCGCGACACATCGAAGTTCAGATCCTGGCCGATGAGCACGGCAATGTAGTGCACCTATTCGAGCGCGACTGCTCCATCCAGCGCCGAAACCAGAAGGTTGTAGAAATTGCCCCGGCACCACACATCACCCAGGAACTAAGAAAAGAGCTATACCGAGACGCTGTGGCATTTGCTACGAAGATTGGTTACCGAAACGCGGGAACTGTTGAATTCCTGATTGACACGGTTGGCGAGAATGCTGGGAAACACGTATTCATCGAAATGAATCCGCGTATTCAGGTAGAGCACACGGTAACTGAGGAAATCACCGACATTGACCTGGTTCAATCGCAGATGCGCATTGCTGCGGGGGAGAGCCTAATCGACCTAGGACTCACTCAAGACAAAATCACGATGCACGGTTTTGCGGTGCAGTGCCGAATCACTACCGAGAACCCTGCCGCCGGTTTCAAACCAGACTCGGGGAAAATCACAACCTATCGCTCACCTGGAGGCGCTGGTATTCGTCTCGATGGCGGAACTATTTCGGCGGGTAGCGAGGTCAGCCCTCACTTCGACTCGCTCCTTGTGAAGCTAATCGCTCGCGGACGAGACTTCCGCTCGGCAGTAATGCGTGCAGAACGTGCGCTCGCGGAATTCCGCATTCGAGGGGTTTCCACCAACATTTCATTCATGCAGGCGGTTTTGGCAGACCCAACGTTTGCCAGCGGCGATCTGTCCACTTCATTCATCGACGAACGGCCGGAACTGCTTACCAGGCGTCCTTCTCAGGACCGCGGCACTAAGATTCTGACCTGGCTTACAGATGTGACTGTAAACCAGCCGTACGGGCCTCGTAACGGCCGCATTTCACCCGCTTTGAAGCTTCCCAAGGTTGATTTGACCATCGAGGCACCTCAAGGTTCTCGTCAGCAGTTACAGCAGCTAGGCCCTGCGGGATTTGCCAAAACGCTTCGCGACCAGGCCAAGGTTGGCATAACCGACACCACCTTTAGGGATGCACACCAATCCCTGCTCGCCACCAGAGTTCGCGGTCGTGATCTGGTTCAGGTTGCACCGTATGTGGCAAGGATTACCCCGGAATTGTTCTCGGTTGAAGCCTGGGGTGGCGCCACCTACGATGTTGCCTTGCGCTTTTTGGGCGAAGACCCTTGGCATCGCCTAACGGCACTGCGTGCTGCCATGCCAAATATCTGCATCCAGATGCTTTTGCGAGGTCGAAACACCGTTGGCTACACGCCTTACCCAACCGAAGTAACCGAAGCCTTTGTAGCTGAGGCTGCTTCCAGTGGAGTGGACATTTTCCGAATCTTCGACGCACTAAATGATGTTGAGCAAATGAAGCCGGCTATCGAAGCCGTTCTGAAGACCAAGACTGCCGTCGCTGAAGTTGCACTCTGCTACTCGGGGAATCTGCTCGATCCAAACGAGGATCTTTACACCCTCGACTACTACCTGTCGCTGGCCGATGAAATCGTTGCCGCTGGTGCCCACATCCTTGCTATCAAGGATATGGCCGGGCTAATGCGTCCAGCCGCTGCCAGCAGGCTGGTGAAGGCACTTCGCGAGCGGTTTGACCTTCCGGTTCATCTGCACACGCACGATACCGCTGGAGGGCAACTGGCGACTCTCATGGCCGCCATTGAAGCTGGCGTAGACGCCGTGGACGTGGCATCTGCTCCAATGGCTGGCACCACCAGCCAGCCATCGGCATCCGCCCTTGTGGCCGCCCTGGCAGACACCGAACGCGACAGTGGGATTACTCTCGATGCCATGACCGCGCTTGAACCTTATTGGGAAGCCGTTCGACGCGTTTACTCGCCGTTTGAATCAGGTCTAGCTGGCCCAACCGGGCGTGTCTACAAGCACGAGATTCCTGGCGGTCAGCTCTCGAACCTGCGTCAGCAGGCAATTGCCCTGGGACTAGGAGATCAGTTTGAACGCGTCGAAGACATGTATGCCGCAGCCAACGAAATTCTCGGACGTCCTACCAAGGTAACGCCTTCGTCCAAGGTTGTTGGAGACCTGGCTCTGCACCTGGTTGCAGTTAACGCCGATCCCAAAGATTTTTCCGAAAACCCTCAGAACTACGATGTTCCAGATTCGGTGGTCGGGTTTATGGCCGGTGAATTGGGAGACCTTCCAGGCGGTTGGCCCGAACCATTCAGAAGCAAGGTACTCGCTGGCAAGAACCTGAAGTTCGGGGTGACTCCGGTTAGCGCGGAAGATTTGGCTATTCTGCAGGGTGACAGCTCTGAGAACCGCAGAGCGGCACTCAATCGACTACTTTTCCCGGCGCCCACCAAAGAGTATTTGGCCAGCCGAGACACCTACGGCAATCTTGACCAGGTCGACACCGTGGATTATCTCTACGGACTCGAGCAAGGTCATGAGCACGTCGTGGAAATCGCCAAGGGCGTGCAGCTATTCGTAGGTCTAGAAGCGATCGGATCTCCCGACGCCAAGGGAAACCGAACCGTAATGGCTACTTTGAACGGTCAGCTTCGTCCGATTGACATTCGCGATAAGAAAATCTCCGTGGATGTTCCTCAGGCCGAAAAGGCCGACCCCTCAAACATCGGGCACATCTCAGCACCGTTCTCGGGTGCCGTTACCGTGACCGTGGTTGAAGGCGTCAGGGTTGAAATCGGGCAACCGGTAGCAATCATCGAGGCCATGAAGATGGAAGCAACTATCACTGCAACCATGGCCGGCGTTGTCCGGAGAATTGCCATACCTAAAACCCAGTCGGTGGAGGCCGGAGACCTTATTCTTGTGGTGGAAAGCGAATAGCACCAGCCCTAAAAGGTAGACTTGAGTTTTAGTTTCAACGATTGGAGTTCTCGTGGCTTTTGGCGACAGGAAGAAAAACAAGGCTAGCGCGGACGAGAAAACTCACAGCCTGGTCGACTCCGCGGTAGACGCTGCCAGCGTAGATTTGGCTCCAAGTACCGCCGCCATCGAAATCGTGTCTGACTCGGCAGTTGTGCGGGAACCGAGCACTGACACCGGCCCAATCACCAGACGCAGCAATTACACGCGTCGAGACCAACTTCGTGGCGATGTCTTTGATCAACCAGAGCCAGCGGCAATGCTAACCGCTGATCGACTAATCGACGTTGGCCCTCGCAATCGTCCAGCCCCTGAGGGCGGATTCCGCAGATTCTTATACCTAATCTCTCTCAAGACGGTGAACCTCGGCGACTCACGGAAGGTTCGCGAGCGTAAGGCGCTCGATGCTCGCATCGGCGTTCAGTTTGAGGGTGGCGCGAAGTTTGTTCCAGTGCTTACCCGCAAGGGTGGGGTTGGAAAAACTACCGTAACCACACTTTTGGGAATGGCTCTCTCTCTGTCTCGCGAAGACCGCGTCATTGCTATCGACGCTAACCCAGACCGCGGAACACTAGCCGAGCGCGTTAGCAAATCAACTCGCTTCACCGTGCGTGACGTTGTAAACCGTGCCGCGGCGATTGATGGATTCACCGAGTTTTCAACAATGGTTTCCAGAGACACCACGCGTTTGGATGTTTTGGCTTCAGACGCCGACCCGATGCTTTCGGAGGCTTTCGACGAAGGCGATTACAACGTGGTTGCCGACATGGCAGCACGCTACTACTCAGTGGTTCTTACCGACTGCGGAACCGGTATCGTTCACTCGGTCATGCGTCCAACTCTTCAGCGCGCTAGCGGTTTAGTAATTGTTTCCGGTGGTTCGGTTGACGAAGCTCGATTGGCATCGGAAACCCTAACCTGGCTTGAAGCGAATGGTTATGGGGATTTGGTTCGCAACTCGATCGTGGCACTAAACACCGCCACCCAGGCCACGAACCTGGTAAAGATTGACGAAATTGAGCAGCACTTCAAAACTCGTGTCCGCAGTGTGGTTCGAATTCCTTACGACCCAGCGCTGGCCGCCGGCTCGGTTATTAAGTTCCAGCAGTTGAAGCCACACACCCGCGAAGCGGCACGTGAACTTGCCGCACTGGTGGTAGACGGACTCAACAACCCGATCTAGTGACTGTTAGAGAAATCCGCCTCTACGGAGACCCGGTGCTTCGCACGGTTTGCGATTCGATTGAGGCAATTACTCCGGAGATTGAAGCCCTGATTGGTGATCTCCTCGAGACCACGCAGTTACCAGGACGAGCTGGAGTGGCTGCCCCACAAATCGGAGTAGGCCTTCGCGCGTTCGCCTATCACGTTCACGGCGAGCTCGGATATTTGATCAACCCGAGAATTGTTGAACTCACCGGTGAACTCGAGGAAATCGACGAAGGTTGCCTGTCGGTTCCAGGTCTTTGGGAAAAGGCGCCGCGCTATCCAAATGCTGTGGCTGAAGGTCAGAACCTAGCCGGCGAAACCATTCGCCTCGAGGCTTCCGGCTTACTAGCGCAAGCGTTGCAACACGAATGCGACCATTTGGACGGCAAGGTTTACCTAGACCGACTGAATCCAGCGGGTCGAAAAGAAGCTATGAGAAAACTTCGGGAAACCGACTGGTTTTAGAAGTTCACCGCGCGGTCGATGTTGCTCTTACCGTCGCCGTACAGATCTGAAATTTCTTTAGCGAAATCTCTGGCAACTGCTTCGCGCTTGATCTTTAGGCTCGGAGTTAGGTGACCGGACTGCTCGGTGAGCTCGGCCGCGATAACTACAAACTTACGAATCGACTCGGCTGTTGAGAACGAGAGGTTCACCTTGTCGATGGCAGTTTGGAGTTCTGCCAAAACAGCAGGGTCGGTAGCTGCCTCGGCAACGGTTAGCTTGTCGTTGCCACCGTGGTTCTTCAGCCAAACAGTAAGCATCTCGGCGTCTAGTGAGATTAAAGCGCTAACAAAAGGCTTCTTGTCTCCCAAAACCACAACCTGACCGATAAGTGGGTGCGCACGCAGTGGATCTTCCAGCCCGGCTGGAGCAACGTTCTTTCCACCTGCGGTAACAATCAGTTCCTTCTTGCGACCAGTGATGGTTAGGAAGCCGTCGTCATCTAGTTCACCGATGTCGCCGGTCTTGAACCAGTCGCCGTCGAAAGTCTCTGCGGTAGCGGTTGGGTTTCTCCAGTAGCCGCGCATGATGTTGTTTCCGCGAAGCTGGATTTCGCCGTCACTTCCGATTCGAACACCACAGCCAGGTAGCGTGCGACCGATCTTGCCAATCTTGATTTGACTCGGACGAGCAATCATTGCTGGACCGGTGGTTTCGGTGAGGCCATAGCCCTCTAGAACGGTTAGACCAATTCCAGCGAAGAAGTAGCCGAGACGGGCTCCGAGAGGCGCACCGCCGGAGATTGCGTACTTGAGCTGACCACCCATTGCTGCACGGATCTTCTTATAAACCAGAATGTCGAAGATTTTGTGCTGAATGGTTAGGCCCAGGCTTGCCGAACCCTTTTCCTCTTTTGACTTGGCATAGGTAACGGCCGTGAGGGCTGCCTTACGGAAGATGTCTCCCTTGCCGCCAGCTTCAGCCTTTTGCTCAGCGGAGTTGTATACCTTCTCGAATACTCGTGGAACGGCTAATAGAAAGTCTGGCTTGAAAGAAATCATGGCCGGGCCAACGTCCTTGGCATCCGACTTGTGGCCAACCTTTACTCCAACGTGAATCGTGAGCACCTCGACGAAGCGAGCAAAGATGTGGGCCAGTGGCAAGAACAGAAGAGTCGAGCGACCGGTTTGTAGAACCTCTGGCATTTCCAACATGCAGTTCTTGCTCAGTTCAACGAATCCGCGGTGAAGCAGTTCACAACCTTTTGGGACACCGGTGGTGCCAGATGTGTAAATAATCGTGGCTAGGTCGTAGAGCCCGGCGCGGGTGCGGCGCTGTTCTAAAGTCTCGTCGTCGATGTCGTGTCCGCGCTGAATTAGAACACCGATTGCGTCTTGGTCTAGGCGCCAGACCTGGCGCGCCAGTGGAACTGCAGACTTGATTGCCTCGAAACGCTCTTGGTGTTCGGCGGTCTCGAGAAAAACTGCAACCGAGTCGCTGTCGGAGAGAATCCACTGCATCTGTGTTGAAGAGGAGCTTTCGTAAATCGGCACCGAGACCGCGCCGGCAAACCAAATGGCGAAGTCGATAAGGGTCCATTCGTAGCGAGTCTTACTCATGATGGCTACTGCTTGCCCAGGTTGAATTCCTGAGGCGATAAGGCCCTTCGCTACGGCCTGCACCTGGCTAAGGAAATCCTCACCAGACATATCCTGCCAACGACCGTCGGCCTGTTCAATTGCAAAAAGTGGGATCTTTGGAGTCTCGCGAACTCGCTCGACCAGCAGATCGGTGATGTTAGTGGCGTTGTTGGAAATGACAATGGGATCGTTGTCGTAGGTTTTCATTCTTAGTCCTAACAATTGGTTTATAAAACTCTAAGCGGTGCGCCTGTTTAAAAAGCCCTTAAACTTGAAAGCCTGTTCTTAAATCTCGAATCGTTACATTAGGTGGAATTCATGCACGCTGTAGGCATCGACATCGGTGGCACCAAAATCGCCGGTGCGCTGGTTGATGCCGAGGGTTCCATCTTGAAGGAGATGAGAGTTCCAACACCCGCCAACGACTCAAATGCGATCTCCGATGCCGTGGTCAAACTGATTCGCGAGCTGGCTGAGGGTGAACAGGTGGTAGCCGCTGGAGTTGCCGCCGCCGGATACGTGAATGCTGAACGATCGCACATTGTTTATGCTCCGAATCTTTCATTCCGAAATGAACCGTTCAAGGAAAAACTTGAAGCACAAATAGACGTCCCAGTGTTTATCGACAACGACGCGAACGCTGCTGGCTGGGCCGAGTATCGGTTCGGAGCGGGTCGAGGCTACCGCCACATGGCGATGCTAACCATCGGCACCGGTGTGGGTGGAGCAATTATTGCCGATGGGCGACTACTCCGCGGAGGATTCGGAGTTGCCGCGGAACTCGGCCACATCAGACACATTCCCAATGGCTTACTCTGCGGCTGCGGTCGTCGAGGTTGCATTGAGCAGTACGGATCGGGCACGGCACTTTTGCGATCGGCAATTGAGTTGGCACACAGCGACGAAACCAGGGGCGCGAGACTTTTGGCTCTAATGATTGAAAACGGTGGTGAACTTACCGGCACGCAGGTTTATCAAGCGATTAGCGAAGGCGATCCTGGCGCGTTAGAACTGCTGACCAACCTTGGCATTGCACTCGGTAAGACCGTGGCCACGCTAGCGGCCGTAGTTGACCCCGAGGTTGTGGTTATCGGAGGTGGCGTGAGCGCGGCCGGCGAACTACTTTTGGGCCCAATGCGGGAGGCCTACCTAGGATCACTGTCGGCCAGAGGCTTCCATCCGGAGCTGAAATTGGTCACCGCTCAGTTCGTAAATGATGCCGGTGTTGTTGGCGCGGCTGATCTGGCGCGCGGCGAACTAACTGCTCGCTAAACTATAAAGGTTGATTGGAGGTATTCGGATGGCGTATTTCATCCTGAAAAACTTCCTGCTCGGGCCGATTTTGAAAGCTCTCTTTCGGCCATGGGTTAGAGGCATGGAAAACATTCCAACTTCCGGGCCGGTGATTCTGGCTAGCAACCACCTATCTTTCTCTGACTCGATTTTCTTGCCTTTGCAATCCAGACGTCCGGTTGTATTTCTTGCCAAGAGCGAGTACTTCACTGGCAGGGGAGTCAAAGGCGCACTAACCCGATGGTTTTTCAAAGCAACCGGCCAGTTGCCAATCGACCGCTCCGGCGGACGTGCCTCTGAGGCTTCACTAAACACTGGACTTCGAGTGCTTGCTCAAGGTCAGGTGCTTGGTATTTACCCAGAGGGCACCCGCTCGCCAGATGGCCGCCTTTTCCGAGGACGCACCGGTATCGCGCGCATGGCACTCGAATCAAAAGTCCCAGTCGTTCCAGTAGCGATGATCGACACCGAGAAAGTGCAACCGATTGGCAGGAGGCTTCCTCGAATCCGTCGCATCGGAATCATTGTTGGCGAGCCATTGGATTTTTCAAGGTTCGATGGCATGGAAGGAGACCGCGTCATCCTTCGCGCGGTAACCGATGAAATCATGTACGAGCTGATGAAGCTTAGTGGCCAGGAATATGTAGACACCTACGCATCAACTTTGAAGGAAAAACGCGCGAGAACGCGCTAAGAGAGAAGCAATCAATGAACGACATTCTTACCGGGCTAGATCACCACGCCACTTTGACGGCAGCCCAGCAGCCGATATGGCCTAACCTCGACGAAGTGGCCAAGGTTCGTGCCGAACTTGCCAAGCAACCGCCACTGGTTTTTGCCGGTGAGGTCGACCAGCTTCGCGCCAGATTGGCCGATGCTGCCGCAGGAAAGGCTTTCTTGCTTCAGGGCGGTGACTGCGCTGAAACATTTGCGGATGCCACAGCGGATCGAATTCGAAACCGGGTGAAGACGCTGCTGCAGATGGCTGTTGTTCTCACCTACGGTGCCTCAATGCCGGTTGTAAAGATGGGTCGAATGGCCGGTCAGTTCGCGAAGCCACGTTCCTCGAACGATGAAACTCGCGGCGATGTAACTTTGCCTGCCTACCGTGGCGATGCCGTAAACGGCTACGACTTCAACCCAGAGTCTCGCGCCAACGATCCTTGGCGCATGCTGAAGGCCTACAACACCTCTGCCTCAACTCTGAACCTAATCCGCGCGTTCACCCAGGGTGGTTTCGCAGACCTTCGTTCGGTTCACGAGTGGAACCGTGGCTTTAGCGAAAACCCTGCCAACGCACGTTACGAATCGTTGGCGAAAGAGATTGATCGTGCCATTAAGTTCATGGCTGCCTGCGGAGCCGACTTTGAATCGCTTCGGACAACCGAGTTCTACGTGAGCCACGAGGCTCTGCTTCTCGACTACGAACGTCCGATGACTCGAATTGACTCTCGCACCGGAAATCCCTACGACACCAGCGGTCACTTCGTCTGGATTGGAGAGCGCACCCGTCAACTGGATAACGCGCATGTGGATTTCCTGTCACGAGTGCGAAACCCAATTGGCGTGAAGCTAGGCCCAACAACTTCGGTAGAAGACGTGAAGGCGCTAATTGAGAAACTTGACCCAGAGCGCGAACCAGGACGCCTCACCTTTATTTCCAGAATGGGTGCTGGAAAAATTCGCGAAGAGCTACCAAAACTGGTTGAAGCCGTTCGCGACCTAGGAGCACAGCCACTTTGGATCACCGACCCAATGCACGGTAACGGAATCACTACTGCAAACGGATACAAGTCTCGTCGCTTCGACGATGTCATGGACGAAGTTCGCGGCTTCTTCGAGGTGCACTATGCCGCTGGTACTATCCCAGGTGGCATCCACGTTGAGCTAACCGGCGACGACGTTGCCGAATGTCTCGGTGGGTCGGAAATGATCGACGAAGCAACGCTTGCTGAACGTTACGAGTCGCTCTGCGATCCGCGTTTGAACCACAGCCAATCGCTCGAGTTGGCCTTTTTGGTTGCTGAATCGCTATCTAAGAAGTAATTAGTATCGCGCCACGAGCGTAACCGTGTCGCCTACTCTAACTTCAGTTCCCGCAACAGGATTCGTGGATTTGACGTTTTTCAAACCCCACTGACTGTTTGGCAGATTGGTGTCAACCAATACCTTGAGACCAAGATTCTTGAGGATGTCTTGTGCCGCCAGAATTCTCTGACCGACCACATTTGGAACCTTGACCTTATTGGTTCCCTTCGAAACGTTTAGATCGACTTTCGAGCCTTTACTCAAATTGAGTTGATTGGGAGCTAGGTCGATTACGTTTCCTTTCGGAACGTCATCGCTGTAAGACTCGGTAAGTTTTCCCACTTCCAAACCAACCAAATTCAAGGCTGCTGTGGCCGCGTTTAGACTTAGTCCGGAAATGGCTGGGATGCTACCAAGAGACACTTTGAGATTGATGCTCGAGCCCTCAGCGATTGCTAATCCGTCGCTGCCAGTGTGTTCGACTATGTTCCCAAGTGCCGTAGCGGAGAAAACCGAATCAACAGTTCCTAGCACGAACCCAGCGGTTACCAAAGTCGTGGTGGCATCTGCTAGATTCTTGTCCTTCAGGTCGGGAACAACGATTAGTTTTGGTCCGTCCGAGAGGTAAATGGTTAGAGTGCCGCCGCGTGCTACGTAGCCGCCGGCCGGCGGGTCGGTTCGAGTGATGAATCCAGCCGGAACAAGTTTCGAGTTCTCATTGGCGATTATGATTTTCAATTCGAGAGGGGATAGCGCCACTTCCGCTTCGGTGAGGCTTCGCTTTGTGAGCTCCGGAACGGGAGACAGGGCACCCGGGCCGGCCGCGAACCACCAACCACCGAGGCTACCGAGCAGCACGGCAATTGTCGACCAGACCAAGAACGGAACTAATTTCTTGCGAGTAGGAATTGCACCAAATGGCTCGGCGATAGCTTCTCGCTCGATCGGTGAAATGACTTCTGTTGCGTCGCCGCTTCCGACAATGGGGTTCAGCACGGTGGTGCGGTTGTCTGGGAGCAGCGTCTCGAATTGCTTCACTGCCTTGAGAAGTGAAGCGGCGTCTTGAGGTCTATCGCTTGGGTTCGGTTCGGTGGACAATAAGACCAGACGGTCCAGCCCCACGGAAATCTCAGGGTTCGAACGACTCGGCGCTGGAACACGAGAGTGAGCGTGCTGGTAGGCAATTTGAACGTTCTGTTCGCCGACGTAGGGCCGAGTGCCCGTGAGCATTTCATAAAGCATGATTCCGCACGCGTACACGTCGGTTGCCTTGGTTGCGGCGCCACCGGTTACCAATTCCGGCGCCATGTAACCAACCGTGCCCAGCAGTTCGTTCGATTCCGTTCTGGTGCTTTCGTTCCGAGATAGGCCAAAGTCGCTCAACTTTATGCGGCCTTCATTGCTCAGCAGAATATTTTCAGGTTTGATGTCGCGGTGAATGATTCCAGCGTCGTGAGCGGCACTCAACCCCGAAAGCACTGCTTCGATTAGTTCGATGGCTCGCGGAGCGTCAATTGTTTTGAAGTCATCTAACACGTGCCTCAGCGTGGTTCCGGTAACTAGTTCGAGCACCAGGTACGTGAATTCGCCATGCTGACCCTGGTCGTAAATGTTCACCAGGTTTGGATGGTTTAGGGCTGCGGCGACACGGGCTTCGGTGAGAAATTTTTCTCGAAAAACCGGATCCCCCGAAAGGTGCGAGGCTAAGAGCTTTATTGCCACCTGGCGGTGAAGTTGAATATCCTGCGCTTCGTAGACGCTGGCCATTCCACCGTGCGCCAAAAGTCGCTGAACGCGATAGCGCCCAGAGAGTTCTGTGCCGATTTGGATTGTGATGTTATTCATTCTTCTTAAACAATATGGTCACACAGTTCGCTTTTCTTTTACCTGAAGACGTTTGGTGTGGCAATCTATTGATGTGAGTGATGTTTTTTCGTCTGTAGACAAATGGTTGACCGTTCCTGAAGTAGGAGAGGTTCTTGGGATCTCCCCAGGCAAGGTTCATCGTCTGGTCGAAGAGCACCATCTGTTTTTCATCGTGCGCGACGGAGTGAAATCTGTTCCTGCAAATTTGATTGTCGACGGTGAACCGCTGCCATCGCTGCCAGGAACCATCAGCGTTCTAATTGATGCTGGCTTCCTGCCACAGCAAGCGATCGAGTGGCTTTATACGGTCGAAGATACCCTCGGTCACGCTCCAATCGATTCTCTGCTCGCCGGCCGCAAGTCTGAAGTAAGACGAATCGCTCAGTCGCTGGCTTTTTAGCTCGAGCGGTTCACAACTTTCTTAGCGAGCATCTCGAGTTGAGACTTACCGAATTCCTCTAGGTTCAACTGCTTCAGAGCAATCAAACTTTCGTTTCCGTACTCTTCAATCATTTGCTCAACCTTGGCCAGCGCACCCGAGCCACGTATCGTTTCCTGGAGCAGGCGAACTTGCTCGCTGGTCAACTCTCGGTTCATCATCAATTCGTCGAATATTTTTCCGGTTGAACTGTTGAGAGTTGCGCGGGTCAGCGCAACCAATGCTGTGCGCTTACCTTCGCGCAAATCGTCACCGGCGGGCTTGCCGGTGACCTCTGGTTCGCCAAAAACCCCCAAGACATCGTCGCGCAACTGGAAAGCCAAACCGAGTGGGATGGCGAATGCCGAAAGGCCGCGCTGAGTGTCTGCGCTAGCGCCGCAGAAGGCAGCCCCGAGGAGCAGTGGTGCTTCAATGCTGTACTTTGCGGTTTTGTAGAGCATCACGCGATTCGCTCGTCCGAGCGCTTCTTCGGCAGGCCTGGTGGGTCCGGCGTTTTCCTCAAGAACATCGAGATACTGGCCGGCCATCACTTCGATGCGCATCTTCGCGAATTCATCTCGGCAGTGCCACGCGATTTCTCCTGATGGAGCCCGCTTGACCCCGCTATCAAAAAGTTCAGAACTCCAACCGAGCATCAAATCACCCGCGATAACAGACCCAGCCTGGCCGAAGCGTGAAGCTGAACCGGCCCACTTACTGTTTTCATGAAGAGACTCAAACTTTTTGTGAACGGCTGGAGCACCGCGACGAGTGTCTGAGTTGTCGAGAAGATCATCATGTACCAAGGCGGCGGCATGGAACATCTCGAGCGCGGCGCAAATGTCGACCAGGGCCGAGGCGCTTCGTTCCTTCTGCTCTTCGGTCATCACCAGGTCGGTTGCGCTGAGGCAGGAGGCCCATGACCAGTAGGCGAATAGAGCGCGGAAGCGCTTGCCTCCGATCAGTAACCCTTGGATGAAATCGATGACCTGACCGAGTTCTGGCTCGATGGCGGTTAGTTGCTCTCTGCGCTCGGCGCAGAAGTTTGTGAGTCGGCGTTCAACAAGCTCGACCAGAGTATTACTTTCGCTCATTGCTCTAGCCTAGACCCAGTAGTTTGCTTAGAATGGGGGTATGGGCCTAACTGAACGCGAGCAACAACTTCTTGATGAGTTGGAGAAAAGTCTCGGCGCGGGCCCAACCAATACTGCCAAACGAAAGCTGGCCTCCGGAAACATGTCGGCCAAGCGAGTAATCGCTGGAACACTTATCTTCGTCGCAGGTCTTGCCACTTTGTTTGGCGGTGTGATGAACCAGTCGCTACCGATCGGGGTGGGAGGCTTCGCACTTATGCTTGGCGGAGTTTATTTAGCCGCATCCACTGCCAG
>JBEGUF010000060.1:0-11716 GCA_041179025.1 Actinomycetota bacterium
CGCCAACGGTCTAAACGTAAAGATTGCGGTATCGAACCGTGAGCGCACCTCAGGTTTGCAGGCGCTAAACGTCTTCGCTTTTGGCCCGGGCTACCCAGCCGGTTACGTGTTTACACTCTTCGACGACGGCGAAGCCGCAGCTAAAAAGTGGGCTCGCAATCTTGCCAATGAGATTCGCGCGGCCGTTGCAGTTGAACGAGCCAAAGTGGCTCCGAAGGCAATCGAACCTAAATAGCGAGCATGTCGTGACGCACAATAATTGCGTCTCGAGCAGGGCCAACACCGATTGCCGAAATGCGGCAGCCGCTTAGCTTCTCAACAGCCAGGATGTAGTCCTGCGCGTTCTTTGGAAGCTCTTCGAAGGTTCGGCACTTGCTGATGTCCTCTTCCCAGCCAGGGAAGTTTTCGTAGATTGGCTTCGCGTGGTGGAAATCGCTCTGGCTAACCGGAACTTCTTCGTGACGCACGCCGTCTACGTCGTAGGCAACACAAACCGGAATCTCTTTCAAGCCGGTGAGCACGTCGAGCTTGGTGAGCACGAAGTCGGTTAGGCCGTTGATGCGGGCTGAGTAGCGAGCAATCGGTGCGTCATACCATCCACAGCGACGAGGACGCCCGGTGGTGGTTCCGAACTCATGGCCGGTTGAACGTAGGAACTCGCCCGAGTCGTCGAACAGCTCGGTTGGGAACGGGCCAGAGCCAACGCGAGTGGTGTAAGCCTTCACGATTCCGATGATCGACTTAAGTTGGCTTGGGCCAACACCGGAACCGGTTGAGGCACCGCCAGCAGTTGCGTTTGAAGAAGTTACAAACGGGTAGGTTCCGTGATCCACGTCGAGCATGGTGGCCTGACCACCCTCGAACAAGACGAGCTTGTTGGCCTCTAGGGCCTGGTGAAGTTCTAGCGCGGTGTCGGCAACCATTGGGCGCAGGCGCTCGGCGAAACCAAGTAGCTCGGCAACCACGGCTTCGGTCTTGATGGCAGCGCGGTTGTAAACCTTGGTGAGCAGGTTGTTCTTCTGAACGAGCGCTGCTTCAACCTTCTGGCGCAAGATGCTTTCGTCGAATAGGTCTTGCACGCGAATACCAACGCGGTTGATCTTGTCGGCGTAGGTTGGGCCAATGCCGCGGCCGGTGGTGCCAATGGCACGCTTACCCAAGAAACGCTCGGAAACCTTGTCGATGGTTACGTGGTACGAGGTGATGATGTGAGCGTTTGCCGAGATGCGGAGTTTTGAGGTGTCGATGCCACGGGCGTTTAGCGCGTCAAGTTCCTCGAATAGAACGGCTGGGTCGATGACCACACCGTTCGAAATAACCGGGACGACCCCTGGGGTGAGAATTCCTGAAGGAAGCAGGTGAAGAGCGTATTTCTCGTTGCCGATAACCACGGTGTGACCGGCGTTGTTACCGCCGTTGAACTTGACCACGTAGTCGATGTGCTCGGCGAGTAGGTCTGTCGCCTTACCCTTACCTTCGTCGCCCCACTGTGCGCCGATGATTACTACTGCAGGCATGGCTACCCCTCTTCAAAGCTGGGAGTTGCACTCGAAAATGAGTACCCCATAATTTTAGCCTAAAAGACCGATGTCCTTTGCCGGAGGTAACCTTGGCGCATGGGGAAAATACCGAAGGTTTCAATCTTTTTAGCGGCGCTCCTTGCGCTCTCGGGCTGTTCACTTGCCACAGCCGACTTTGAGGATGCGCCAGAACCGAGCGCAACACTGCAACCAACCGAAACAAGCAAGCCATCCGAGACCGAGGAGCCTACTCCTGAGGTTGTTCCTTTTTGGGCGAACGGTTTGAAAGTTCAAGACGTGACCGACAGCACGTCACGCAGTTGCACCTTCGACATGTGTGTTTTCATCAAGTTAACGGCCTTGAAAAACTGCTCCGGCATTTCGCTCTATGGAACTAGTTACAGCCAAGATGACAACGAAATAGATAGCTTCGACGCAGACTACCCAAAGCTTTCCAAGGGGAAGACTCGAGTAGTTGAATTTGGCTCTGATGTTCTAGACGATTACGAAGAATACGTTGAACTCGACGAGTGGACTTGCTGGAAATAACTAGAAAACGTGCGTGGTAATCCAGCTGTGCATGGCGATTGCTGCTGCCGCACTGGCGTTGATCGAGCGCGTTGAGCCGAACTGGCTGATTTCGAGGACCACTTCGGAAGCACTGATGGCTTCTTCGCTTAGGCCTGGGCCTTCTTGACCAAACAGGAGCACGCAACTCTCGGGCAGGTCGTATTGCTCAATCTTTTTGCAGCCTGGCACGTTGTCGATGGCGATGATTGGTAGCTTGTTGGCTTTCGTCCAAGCCAAGAAATCTTCAACGGTTGGGTGATGGCGAACGTGCTGGTAGCGGTCGGTGACCATGGCACCTCGACGATTCCAGCGACGGTTGCCGATGATGTGAACCTCGGCGGCGAGGAAGGCGTTGGCGGTTCGAACAATTGAGCCGATGTTGAGATCGTGCTGCCAGTTTTCGATGGCAACGTGAAAACCATGACGACGGCTGTCGAGCTCAGCCACGATGGCTTCCATCTTCCAGTAGCGGTATTGGTCGAGCACGTTTCGGGTGTCGCCGTTTTCCAGAAGCTCCGGGTCGAAGTGCTCGCCGGTTGGCCAAGGTTTGCTGTGTGGGCCAACGCCCCAGGTGGTTTGCTCTGGGCTCGGATTGCTGGCGTCGGTCATTGCGTCCTAGAAGTAACGAATCAGGAGATATGGCAGCGAGATTGCCACCGAGACAAGGGTAACTGGGATACCGTACTTCGCGAATTCCCAGAACGAAATCTTGATGCCCTTGGCGTGAGCCAGACCAATCGCAACCACGTTTGCCGATGCGCCAACAATGGTTAGGTTGCCGCCGAAGTCGGCGCCGGCGGCAAGTGCCCACCAAAGACCGTCGTTGCCGAGGCCAGGCAGAGTCTTGGCAACTTCGGTTACAACCGGAATCATGCTGGTGACGTAGGGGATGTTGTCGACCACACCGGAAATCACCGCCGAGGCCAAAACAATTACGGTGCCGGCGAGAGGCGCGTTGCCACCCACGGCTTCGCCCACGTAGTCGGCTGCTAGTCCGAGAGCGCCAACGTGAACTAGGGCGCCAACCATGATGAAAAGACCTGCGAAGAAGGTGAGAGTTCCCCACTCCACGTCCATGGCGTAGTCTTTGGGCTTCAAGTTGCTGATGAGAACCAAAAGACCGGCGCCCATCATGGCCACCAGCGACGGCTCGATGTGAGTAACCGAGTGCAGAACGAAAGCCACGATCACCAGGGCTAGAACCGCGACGCTTTTAATCATCAGAGGCTTATCGGAGATGTAGGAGCTTGGCACAAGCGAATCAACTTTGGCGCGGTCTTCTGGGCCGTTCACCAACTGCTTGCGGAACAGGAAGACCAACATCGGGATGACCACGATCAAAACTAGTACCGAAAGAGGAGCCATGTGGATAAGGAACTCGTTGAACCCTAGTCCAACTTTGCTTCCGATGATGATGTTTGGCGGGTCGCCGATGAGCGTGGCAGCGCCACCGATGTTACTCACGAAAACTTCGGCCAAGATAAATGGCACCGGGTTTACATCAAGGTATTTGGCAATAAGGAACGTCATCGGCACCGCCAACAGGATGGTGGTTACGTTATCAAGAAGCGCCGAGGCGAATGACACCAGAATAAGAATCAGCACGAACGCGGTTTTGGGGCGGCCGCCAGCCAGCTTAAGGGAGCGAACCGCGAGGTATTCAAACAGCCCGGTCTTGTGAATTACCGAGACGATAATCATCATTCCGAGAAGAAGGAAGATTACGTTCCAGTCGATGCCGGTCTCGTGGCTGAAGAACGCCGCCTCGGCGTCGGTGGCGCCAACCAAAACCATGCCGGCTGCGGCTGCGGAAACTATGGCTACACGGTTGAATTTTTCGGTGGCGATTAAAAGGTAGGCGATAACAAAAATGCCTACGGCGAGAAGTGCTGAGATGCTGAGCATTGTGAACCTTTCAAAAGTAGATTTACTTTGCCGACCAGACTTCCCAGCGCACCGAGTTCAAGTCTAACTTGGCTTTACCTCGTTCAGATCGTTCAGCGATTTACGCGTGGAGGCAATCACGGCTCCGAGAAGCACGAGGATTGCGATTGCCAGGTACACGGGCTTCACGCCGATGGCGTCCACGGCGGCACCGGCGAAAACCATGGTGATCATCGGGGCGGCATTCCAAATGGTCATCTCAACCGAGAACACACGGCCACGCATGCTTGGCGGAACCTTCTTCTGGATCACGGTGTTCAGTAGCGGTGGCATCGGGCCCCACGCGAAACCGAGCACCAGACCACAAATCAGCATGATCGGGGTTGGTGGTAGAAACGCCATTGGCAGCATGGCCAAGGCTACGCCGAGAGCGGTGAAACGCAGGATGTTGGCGTAGGAAAGGTATTTCGTGAAACGTTCGAAGAGTAGAGAGCCAACCGAGGTTGCCAGTGCCATCGTCATGAGTAGGAAACCCAGGGTTTGCGGGTCGTCAATGCTCTCGTAGTACTTCGGCAGAACCACCAGCTCGGATGGCATGTAGAGAAGCGCCAGGAAAATCACGATGACGAAGATGATGGCAACCGCAGGCAGCTTCGCTAGAAGTCGGAAACCCTGTGAAGCGTAGGAGATCCAAGACTCACTGCCGCGCTCCTGGGCACCTTCCTCTATGTGCTCGTGCACGCGAATCTGCCAGGCGAAGAAAGCTGAGAAGCCCAAGAAAGCTGCGCTAACCCAGAACGCTGCCATCACGTCGAAGGCGGCAATTAACAGCGACGCAATCGCGGGGCCGGTGGCAAACGCGGCGGCTGCTAGGGCTTCATGCAAAGAGTTGGCTCGGTCTAGCGACATCTTGGCTTCTCTCGCCACATCTGGCAGGAGAGACTTACGGGCGGTCATTGAGCCGCCGCTGAAGACCGCTCGAATAACACCCATCAGCAAAAGCAGCGGAATTGTGAGTGGCGTAATGCCGTTCAAAATTGGATAGGCGATGGTGGTGAAAACGGTAATCACCTCAACGATGATGGCCATTCGTCGACGACCGATGCTGTCGACCAGCGAGCCCATGAACGGTGAAAGAAGTAGTCCTGGAATGGCGGTGATGGCAATCACCAACCCCGCCATAGTTGCCGAACCGGTTAGTTCAATGGTGAGCCAAGGCATCGTGAGAAACATCATCGAACCCGCGATGATGCTGGCAACCGAAGCCAGTTGCAGGCGAACGAATTGCTTCAATTAACCAAGACTCAGATCGGCCAGCGTGATCGCTGTGAGATAGCGGTAGCCGGCGTCTTCAATTACCTTCTGGGCGCCGGTATCGCGGTCGACCACAGTGGCAACGGCAACAATGATTGCGCCCGCATCTTCCAGAGCCTTGGCTGCAGTGAGAGGAGAGCCGCCGGTAGTTGAAGTGTCTTCAACCACCACAACTTTGCGCCCGCGAACATCTGGCCCCTCAACCTGACGACCCATGCCGTGCGCTTTAGCGGCCTTTCGAACCACAAATGCGTCGATAGCGCGGCCTCGCGCTGCCGCCTGGTGAAGCACCGCGGTAGCAACCGGGTCGGCGCCCATGGTTAGGCCACCAATGGCCTCGAAATCGCGAACGCCATTGGCATCTAGAAGATCCAGAATTACCTGGCCAATCAGCGGAGCAGCCTCGTGGTGAAGCGTTGCGCGGCGCAAATCTACGTAGTAGTCGGCCTCTAACCCCGACGAAAGTGTGACCTTACCGTGAACAACGGCAAGCTCTTTCACGAGCTCAACGAGGCGCGGTTTGGCAGGAGAAGTGAAGGTCATACCCCAAGTTTATCTAGGCAAAGACCGAGGGCCTGCAACCTTAGTTGCAGACCCTCGATTCGCATAAACGCTGGTTAGAACGCGCTGGCTCGGAAATTGAGCTTCACGTGAATGTTCTGCGACCAAGGCTTGTTCGGGTCGCTGTTTAGGGTTTCGCCCTGAATCAACGCTCCGTTTACTGGGCTGTGGGCCTCGTACTTGAAGGCGAAGGTAACAGGAATTACTCCAACACCCACACCAGACTTACGTGCCGCTACAAGTGCCTTGAACTTAGCCAGAGCAATAGCCTGAGTTGCCTTCAGTGCCGGGCTCAGGCCGGTGGCCGAACAGAAAGCCCCACTCGACTGAGTCTTGTAGGCAAGAGCAAGCGCTGCCGATACCTTGGAGGCTGAACCGAACTTCACTTCACAGGTGTACTGCTGATTGTCCAGGCCGTTGAAGGTCATCTTGGCAGTTACCAAACCAACGTTGCGGTTGGTGAGCTTCATAGCCACTGCGTACTTGGCCTGATCCCAGGTGATGGTGATTGGGCCTGCGTAGACAGCAGTGTTGTTGCTCGGGGCAAGAATAGCCGAAGCGAGATCTGCCGCCACACCTGCCACCATCGGGAACGTCCAGGTGTAGGTCTTTCCAGCCCACACATTGTTCGCTCCGGTACCAATGCTTAGAGAACAGTTTTCTCCAGCCACCTTCGCCCAAATTCGACCATCGGGAAGAACAGCACACTTGGTGTCATCTGCAGAGGTAACCGTGTAATCGGTTCGCTTAGATTCCAAAGTGATTACCGGGTTGAAGGCGCCATCAGCGGTTGGAGTGGCCGCTGCCACCACACCCTTTGGCAACGCTGCAGTGATCGAATCGATTGCCTTGTAGTACAGACGTGCGTAGGTAGGAGTCGACCATTCCTTGGTTAGCAAGGTCTCGCCAGGGTTACGCAGTGCGTAGTCGGTTGCTCGGTGTAGCTCGCGACGGTAGGTGAACTCAACCGGGGTGCTCTCTCCAGCCGCCGTGTTGGCAGCAACCAAAGCCTTGAACGCGTTGTAAGCGTTGGTCTGAGCCAACTTTTCAGCAGCAGTATTCGTCTTGTTCAGAACACTCTTGGTGTCGGTGCAGAGCGCCGGGCTGGTGAGGATGAACGGGTCACCGTTTTTCGGAAGCGGAGTCTTCTTCAAGGTACCGAAGTTAACCACACAGGACTGAGGGTTTCCAGCGAGGTCGGTGAAAGTCATCTTCGCCTGAACTGGGCCGATCCACTTAACACGAGTTACGAAGTAGACCTGGTTGGTCTTTTGGTTCCACTTCAAAGCCAAGCCAGGAAGCTTAGCCATGACGTTGTCGTTACGAACCAACAGCGGTGAACCAGCGCCACCAGCAGGAGGCTGAATGGCAATCGTCCAGTCGTAGCTAACCGCAGCCCAAGTTGAGTTGGCTGCAGCCGTAGCGATCGTGATGACGCAGTTCTGGTTTCCCTGCTTGAACCAAATCATCTTGGTTAGGGCATTGATTGAACACTTAGTCGTGTCGGCTGGCGTCATAGTGTAGTCGGTTCGACCGGAAGCGAGTTTGATTACCGGGGCAATCGCTTCGTCTTCCTCTAGAACCTCGCTAGGAACTTCTCCTTCAGCGAAACCAGCGGTTACCGAGTCGGCCTTTAGAACCGGAATCGTTGCCGTTGCGCTGCCTTCAGCGAGCCAATCGTTTCCAGCCTTAGTGGCCTTCACAACACAGTTACCGTTTGAAAGGAAACGGACCTTGCCGTCAACGATGGCACAAATGGCTGCGTTGGAAGTTGAAAGCACTGCGGCACCAGGAACTGCTGCCAGCGATGGAACCAAGGCGCCGAGCTGGGTTGAGATAACTCGGTCGGCTTCAGCGGTGTTAGCCAAAGCGGTGTTCACAGTCAGGGTTACCGACTGAGCCAACTTGGCAGTTCCGATGTAAGTTACCGAACCAGCTGCTAGCGAGCTTCCGCCACCAAGCACCACAGAAATTGGTGCTGTGTAAGCAGTTGCTGGGGTTGGGGCAACGGCCATACCCGCAACAGTAGAGGTTGGGATCTTAACCGTGATCGACGTCGCGGTCTTCGTCATGGTGGTGACTAAACCTTTTGTCAGATCAGATCCGAAACGAATTCCGGTTACCTTCTTGGCCGCCGAAGTTTCGCTGAAGTTGACCCCTTCGATGGTGATCGAGGTGCCACCAGCGTTTAGCGAGAAAGTGACCTTTGGCATTGTTACCGCAGGGGTAGGAACCGCAACCATGTCGCGAACGTTCTTCCACTGAATCACGCTGTGAACCAAAGGAGTTCTGGTAACCGCAGGTGTGTAAACAAAGTTCAGGTGACCAGCGGTGTCGATTACCGAGAAGTTCACCGGGCTACCCGAGACGGAGTAGGCAAGTGACTCACCGGTAACCACGGCGCCGGTGGCGATGTTGTAGCTCATCGGCGCAATTGCAATTCCAGCCATTGTGGTGTCGGTGCGGGTGAACGCGATTTTGCCGTTCACTACCGGCGCTCCGGTGGATGGGAATGCGAGACCCACCGAGCCCATCATTGGGGAATCGGTAATGGCCATGGTAGTCGGAGTTGAGAACGAACCGCTAGCAACCGAAACCGAGGCCAGCTTATTGACGCCTATTTCTTTGACAATCGCATAAACAGTTGTGCCGTCGTTTACCGGAGCCATCGAGACGCTTGGTTCCGAAGAACTCTGCGAAAGCTGTGAAACCGGAGTTTCAGTGGCGGTTCCATCAACCTTCACACGAACTAGAACTCGCTCGTAGTTAGAGGTGGCTCCACCAGAGCTCTTAGAGCGAAGTACGTAACCCACAGCAGCGATGTCGGATGGGGCCGATGCGCTCGGGTTGTATGAGAACGATGATGAATTGAGGTTGGTCTGATTAGCGTTGTAGCTATTCTGCTTGAACACCTTGGTGAGGGTTCCGTCGGTTCCCACGGTCGCCACAAAACGCTCAGTCTTAGACGTGTAGGTCATGGAGTCCCACTGGCTACAAGATACCTGCACCGCTGGGCGACTTAGGCCCTGGAATCCGGTGACCATGTTGAGGTAACCGTAGACGTCTTGCTGCAACGACGGGTCTACGTTATCCACACAGAACTCGGTTGGCTTAGCTCCCATGTCGATTGGTGTGCCGAAGGCCTCGCCCAGAGTAGCTTCCTGGAGTAAGACTGTGCTTCCCATGTTCTGGTTGTTTTCGTTACGGTTTTCGATGTTCGCAAGTATGACAACCTTGGACGCATTCGCGAAGGTCCAAACATTCGGTAGGTAAATAGTGTTGCTGTTTTGCCCGAAATTGAGTGTTGTCGATACTTTGCCGCCGGTGCCAAAGGTTGCATCGGTGCCGGTGAAGTCGGCTTTGAGTTTCTTTAGGTCATAGCGCTTACCAATTCCAACGAGAGACTGGTCTGCCGCTTCTGAGAAGGTGAAGATATTGCCTCGTCCGTCGGAAATTATGGAGGCTTTCGGTGGATTCATCATCCCTCCGAAGCTAGAGCCGAACACGTCGGTGATTTCAGGGAAAGTGGAGGTAAGTGTTTTTGCGTCTCCAGCAGTCGTGCCGCCGCTAGGTGTCGCGATTGTCACTCCCGGAACGCTACCCATCATCGAGTTGGAGGCTGCCGATGGGAGGCTTGAGAGACCTTCCATGTTTCGAGCGATAGCTTTGACCACGTACATGTTCGGTGCGTTGAAGCCAGAACCGGTTGAGTTTATGCGACAGGTGTATGAGGTTGAACCCGGCGTCGCGGCGCTACAGGAACCTTCGCCAACCACGATGTCTGGGAACGCTTGGTCATAAGCCTTCGCACTGTACATAAGCGAAGTTTCGTTGGCGCGCACAGTGAGAGTTGCGGTGATGGTGCTAACCGTGATGCTTGCGATCACGGGTGCGTTTGGAGTTGCTGGTCCGGCGATCTGGAACGCAGCGGAAGCGGCCGAATATTCAGATTCCCCGTTGTTGTTGCCTGATTTGACCTTAGCTATGTAGTTGGTGTTGGCGTCGAGGTTAATCGGCATATAGCTTGGTGCGCCACCCATAGGGAATTGAACAGTTTCCGAATATCTCTCGCCGTTAAGGGTTGGGTTGTTGAAGAATCCGGTGACCACAGGAACGGTTGGAGCCGATTCTTTGTAAATCGCGTAGTAGTAATTTACGGTGCGACCAAAGCCATACTGCGACGGTTCATCTCCAGCAACCTTGTTCCAGCCGATTGTTGCCGAGCGAAGGTTTGGCAAAGTAAAGGTTGGGGCCGATGGTGCGGCCGGTGGGCTGACTCTGGAAGGGTCTGATGCCGGCGACTCAGCCGACGAGACTCCGTCGTACTGGTTTCTGGCCGTGATTCTAATTACGTAATCGGTGCTGAGGTCAAGCGAAACACTCATTCCCCCGGGACCTTCAATGTTGAAAGTTTTAGAGAAAGTGTTTCCCGATTCGGTTGGATAGTTGAAATAACCGGTGTTTACAGGGATGGTCAGGTCTGATGCCTTGTAAATCGAGTAGTTATAAGAGATTGGTCTTGACCACTGGTCTGTGGCAACATCCGTTGAAATCTTGCTCCAGGTAGCCGTGGCTTGATAGAGGCTGTTAAGAGTGAAGGTTGGCTTCAGAGGTGTTTCAGCTGCGCAGGAAGACTCCAGTTGCTCGCCAGATGTTAAGTCTCGAATAATTAGGTCGGTATTTGGCCAGCCAACCTCAGTGTTACCCGCCATGTTGTCGACTGTCACGTTGAGAGAGAAACGGAATCCGCTACCATCGGTGGCGTCGGCCGGTTGAACTGTGTAATTCGGGTTTAGAGAACCAATGTAGTTGTTGCTTCCTTTAGCCTGGAAGCTCTGGTAGTAGTAATCCTCGGTTGAAGCAATTCCGTCAACATAGCGCTCTGCAGTGATCGTATTACCTGCAACAAGATCTTCACGATTCACGCAAGTAAGGAGGTTCTGGTTGAAATAGCCTCGAGCAGGAATGTTCCCATTGAACTCGCCCTCACCGGTCATGTATGAGTGCTTGCTGTGAACGTAAAGATTGCCGCTACCCGAAGTGGTCGAGAAAGTTAGCGGGGCTCCTGCTGTTTTATCGTAGAACGTTGGCACCATAGTGTAGCTACCTGGAACAACCTCATTTTCGCCCCAACTCTGTACTTCCAAACCAACGGTCATGGTAAAAGTCTGCTGACCAGTGGCGTTTTGCACGCTTGGCGGAACGGTGAACAAAGATGAATTTGCTGGGTCGTTTGCGTCGGTGCTTCTAAGCACCTGGTTCAGTTCCTCGTAGCCCGGGTAGTAGCCGAAAGTACCAAAACCGCTCAGAACTGGGCTCACGCCTTGTGAATTATATTGCCCGTTATGCCATTCCACTCCGCTTGGGAATACCTTGTTCCACTCCACGCGGATTACGTGACCGGCTAGCGACTTGGCTAGATCCTGGCCGAAGGTGGTGTTGGTGTAAAAACGCCATTCGCCGGCTCCATCTGGCACATTGAGAGTGTTTGAAGTGCTTGTCTGTACTTCGCCTTCAGGGGTTTCCTCGCTCAAGGACCAAGATTGTTTCGTGACCGCCCCTGCGTTGGAGGCATTAGTGGCACTGGCTGGTAAAGCGGTAAATCCGGTGAGGCTGATTGCTACTGCCGCGATTACTGCGCTGAACTTTGAAATGAATTGTTTCGACACTTTTCTCTTCCCATAGTGGAGTGAGTTGGCTGGAATTTGGCTATTAGCCATCGGTAGCCATTCTAGCCACAAATTAGACTTCTTTTCTATTTGACTGCAGGTGAAGCGGTGTGTCGAAAACAACTGAATTAGGCTTGAACGCATGCGCATAGCCACCTGGAACGTAAACAGCATTCGAACCCGAGTTGGGCGCGTGGT
>JBEGUF010000061.1:0-3451 GCA_041179025.1 Actinomycetota bacterium
ACTAGGCGCGAAGATAACGCTTGATGGAAACGATAGACGCGATAGCAGCCAGCAACACACCCGTGCCAAAGATTATCGGAACCAAAGTCAGTGCAGTTCCTAGGCTCACAAAGTTGGTGAATGGAAGACTCTGAGCGAGGTAACCCTGCACGAAGAACTGAACGAGAGCCACCACGGTGCCTCCGGCCAGGATTGAACCGATTGCGGCTGCCACAACACCTTCGATGATGAACGGCAGTTGAATGTAGAAATTAGACGGACCAACCAGGCGCATGATTCCGATTTCACGTCGTCTTGAGAACGCTGATTGGCGAATGGTCGTGGAGATCAGCAAAATTGCCGAGAAGAGCATTACCGAAGCGATTCCCACCGCTGCCAGACTCGCTGCATTGAGGATGCTGAAGATTTGGTCGAGATAACTGCGCTGGTCTCGCACTTCTTCAACGCCAGCTACACCGGTGAAGCTCTGGGTGATGATTGCGCCATCGGTTGGGTTCTTCAACTTCACCCAGAAGGTCTCGTTCAACTGATCGGCGGTGACGTAGTTGGTTATGGTGTTGTCTTTGAACTCTTCCTGAAACTGCTTTAGAGCCTGGTCTTGGTCTTGGAAGTAGTACTTATCCACGTATGGCGAGAGAGTTGAGTCTTGTAATTTGGCTTCGATTGCGCCCTTTACGTCGGCAGATGCTGCGCCTTGCGGGCAGGCCTCAGCCGGAGAGAACTCTGAACATAGGTAGACAGCAACCTGAGCGCGGTCGTACCAGTAGTTCTTCATCTGCCCGATTTGGAGCTGAAGGAGAGCCGCGGTTCCAACAAAACTTAGCGAAAGAAAAGTAACCAGCACGATGGAAACGACCATGCTGAGGTTGCGCTTTAGACCCTGGCCAACTTCGCCGAAAACATATCCGAGTTTCATCGCGCTTCCTCGGCTTTTTCATAACCAACGCCGCGATCGTCGCTCACAATTTGGCCATCCTTGAGAACAACCACTCGACGCTTGAGTCGGTCAACGATTCCTCGATCGTGAGTTGCCATGACGATTGTGGTTCCGGCAGCACTGATCCGCTCAAGGAGGTTCACGATCTCTTGGCTGGTAGCTGGGTCGAGGTTACCGGTTGGTTCGTCGGCAAGTAGAAGTTGAGGCTTGTTCACAATGGCTCTGGCCAATGCCACGCGCTGTTGTTCACCTCCGGAAAGTTCATTCGGATAGCGGTCTTGCTTGCCTTCAAGCCCCACGAGTTTGAGGACACTTGGAACGGCTTCGGCAATAAAAGCTGGTGCTTTGCCAATAACTTCAAGGCAAAAAGCAACGTTCTGAAAAACGGTTTTGTTTGGCAGCAATCGGAAGTCTTGGAAAACCATTCCGATGTTGCGTCGGAAGTAAGGCACTCGTCGGGCTGGGATGCTGATGAGGTTCTCCCCCAACACGAAGATACTTCCTTTGCTAGGAACATCTTCACGAAGCATCATTCGAAGCAACGACGATTTCCCCGAGCCGGAAGCACCAACTAGAAAAACGAAGTCGCCTTTTTCGATTTCGATCGACACCGAATCAAGGGCTGCACGATTGGCGCCCTTATAGGTCTTGGATACTTTTTCGATTGAAATCATTTCAGTTCCAGCCTAGGCGGAAAGGGGCTCTAAGCCTGTTTACGCCACCGAATACCGGCCGAAATAAATCCGTCCAGATCCCCGTCGAAAACAGACGAGGGGTTGTTCACTTCGTATTCGGTTCGTAGGTCTTTCACCATTTGGTAAGGGGCCATCACATAGGAGCGCATTTGCTCTCCCCAGCTGGCCTTCACATCCCCAGCAAGCTGCTTTTTCTGCGCTTCTTCCTCACGGCGTTTGATTTCGAGAAGCCTGGACTGCAAAACACGCATCGCTGCAGCCTTGTTTTGAATTTGAGACTTCTCGTTTTGGCAACTAACAACAGTTCCGGTTGGAATGTGAGTAATCCGAACAGCGGAGTCGGTGGTGTTCACCGACTGACCTCCAGGGCCGGAAGAGCGAAAGACGTCGATGCGAATGTCGTTCTCCGGAATCTCAATAACGTCGGTCATTTCGATGAGGGGCACTACTTCAACGGCTGCGAAAGAGGTTTGACGTTTGCCGGCCGAGTTGAACGGGCTCATACGCACTAGTCGATGTGTGCCCCCTTCAACCGAGAGTGTGCCAAAGGCGTAAGGGGTGTCTATCTCAAAAGTGGCGGATTTGATTCCGGCACCTTCCGAATAGCTGATGTCGAGAACCTGAGCGGCCATCTTGTGCTTTTCCGCGTAACGCAAATACATTCGCATTAGCATTTCCGCGAAATCGGTGGCGTCGTCGCCGCCAGCACCGGCACGAATCGTTACCACTGCCCCGCGCGAATCGTATTCGCCGTTGAGTAGGGTCTGAATCTCAAGTTCCCCGATGTCTTTAGACAGACTTTCAAGCTCCGCCTTAGCTTCGTTTTGGCTCGCGGAATCATTGGCGTCGTTAGCAAGTTCAACCAGCACCTCTAGATCGTCCATGCGGCTGGTTATGCTCTCGAGCTTGGCAAGTTGCGCCTGAATTCGGCTCAACTTGGATGTTATTTTCTGAGCCTTGGCTGTGTCGTCCCAGAGATTTGGATCGGCAGCCTGTTCTTTTAGCACCACAACTTCGGCGGCGAGCTTAACGGGGTCGACGACCACGCGAATACTCGAAAACGTTTCTCTGAGTTCGCTGATTTCTTTGGAAAGGTCTATCTCTGCCATGTGCTTCTAGTTTAGGTAACCGATAATTGGCAGGTGGCCAAAACTAATCGCAAACTCATCGGCGAACTCGTTGTTCCGGTTTTTGTGCCTTCAGTTCTCTTTTCCATTGGCGAGAACGCCCTAATTCCTCTGATTCCCGCGAGCGCTGAAAATCTAGGCGCCGATTTGGCTACGGCTTCACTCGTCGCTGGGCTTTTGATGTTCGGTGTCTTGGTTGCCGATCTTCCAGCTGCCAAGTTTCTGGCTGCTGTTGGTGAACGTCGTGCAATGATGTGGGCTGCCTACAGCGCGGCTATTGGCGTGGCTTTCGTGGGATTAGCCGACAGCCTCGTGACCATGTCAATCGGGGTGTTCATGGTTGGCGCCTGCGCATCGGTATTTGGTTTGGCAAGACATACCTACATCGCCGCACACGTGCCCTTTGGCATCCGTGCGCGAGCCTTATCCATACTTGGCGGGATGTTTAGAGCCGGCGGCGTGTTCGGACCACTTCTGGCAGCTAGCCTCCTAGCACTCGGCGACGTAAAGATTGTTTACTGGGTTGCTGTTGCGTTGTGTGTTGGCGCTGGAGTAATGGTTTTCACCACCAAGTCAGACCAAACTGCCGACAAAGCAAATCAAATGCGTCACGGCACCTGGCACATCACCAAGCGTGAGTGGAAAAAGCTTTCCACCCTTGGTGTTGCTTCAGCATTTCTTTCGATTGTGCG
>JBEGUF010000062.1:0-9886 GCA_041179025.1 Actinomycetota bacterium
CTTGCCGAAGAGGAACTAGGTCGCATCTACCTAATCGCCGACAAGCAGGAACGCCAGGACGCCGATGACGCACTAAAGGCATCGGTTAAGGAAAAGCTTTCGACCGTTCTGACAGAAGAGCACCAGAGCCAGATTTCTGCTGCCTACAAGTCGGTAACCAAGAAGGTTGTTCGTACCCGTGTTCTAAAAGAAGGCGTTCGTATCGACGGCCGTGGTCTTCGCAACATCCGTGTCCTAGACGCAGAAGTTGACGTAATCCCACGCGTTCACGGTTCAGCTATCTTCCAGCGCGGAGAGACCCAGATCTTGGGAATCACCACTCTGAACATGCTAAAGATGGAACAAACCATCGACGCACTGAGCCCAGAAACCACCAAGCGCTACATGCACAACTACAACTTCCCTCCTTACTCAACCGGAGAAGTTGGTCGTGTTGGCACTCCAAAGCGTCGTGAAATTGGTCACGGTGCATTGGCTGAGCGCGCTCTAATGCCGGTACTACCTGGTCGCACCGAATTCCCTTACGCAATTCGTCAGGTTTCGGAAGCTCTAGGTTCGAACGGTTCAACCTCCATGGGTTCGGTTTGTGCTTCAACCCTTTCTCTACTAGCCGCTGGTGTGCCTCTAAAGGCTCCGGTTGCAGGTATCGCAATGGGTCTAATCTCAGACACCATCGACGGTAAGACTCACTACGCAGCCCTAACCGACATCCTCGGAGCCGAAGACGCCCTTGGTGACATGGACTTCAAGGTAGCCGGAACTGCCGACTTCATCACCGCTATTCAGCTAGACACCAAGCTCGACGGTATTCCTACCGATGTTCTTGCTGGCGCTCTAACTCAGGCGAAAGAGGCTCGCACCGCGATCCTTGACGTAATGAACCAGGCAATCAGCGAACCAGGCGAAATGGCTGCAACCGCGCCAAGAATCATCTCGGTGAAGATTCCTGTCGACAAGATTGGTGAGGTCATTGGTCCAAAGGGCAAGATGATCAACCAGATTCAGGAAGACACCGGCGCAGACATCTCGATCGAAGACGACGGAACCGTATTCATCGGTGCTACCGACGGTCCTTCGGCTGAAGCTGCTAAGGCTGCCATCAACAACATCGCTAACCCTCACCTTCCTGAGATTGGCGAGCGTTTCCTAGGAACCGTAGTGAAGCTAGCCACCTTCGGTGCGTTTATCTCGCTGGTTCCTGGAAAAGATGGTCTACTTCACGTTTCAGAACTGAAGAAGATCGCCGGCGGAAAGCGCGTTGAGAACGTGGAAGACCTTCTAGAAGTTGGTCAGAAGCTTCAGGTTGAAATCACCAAAATCGACGACCGCGGCAAGCTATCGCTTGCGCCTGTGGTTGAAGACGACGCAGCTTCGGCTGAGTAGTTAAACATGGCTGAGATCTTTTTCCCATTAGATCGCGCCGAACTTGAGTTCACCGCTTCGGGAGGCAGCACGGTTCGCCGTTCTGTTCTCCCAAGCGGTGTTCGCATTCTCTCGGAACAAATGCCTGGCGCTCAGAGCGTCTCGATTTCATTCTCGGTGCCGGTTGGCTCCAGAGATGAAACTGGCGGACACTTCGGTTCCACCCACTTTTTAGAGCACCTTCTGTTCAAGGGCACCAAAAAGCGCACGGCGCTTGAGATCGCAATTGCCTTCGACTCGGTTGGTGGCTCATCAAACGCCGCTACCGGCAAGGAATACACTTCCTACTACGCAAGAGTTCAAGACAAAGCTCTTCCTCTAGCAATCGATGTAATTGCCGACATGCTCACGTCGTCACTCATTGACCCAGACGAATTTGAGAACGAACGCACCGTCATCTTGGAAGAGTTGGCGATGAACGACGACGACCCGGAAGATGTTGCGCACGAAGCATTCTCAGCAGCTCTGCACGGCGATCATCCACTCGGACGCCCAATCGGCGGAACCATTCAAACCATTACCGATGTTTCGAGAGACGCGGTTTGGGAACACTATCGGGCCAACTATCGCCCACAGGACTTGGTGATTGCTGCCGCCGGCGGAGTAAACCACGACGAACTGGTGCGTTTGGTCTCTCAAGCCCTAACCGAGGCTGGCTGGGATCTCACAAAGCACAATGCGCCTCGTGAACGTCGCGAACTCGGTGACGTATTCATTCCGCGCGCAAAATCTTTGGAAGTTATCAAACGTCCGTTGGCCCAAACCAACCTCCTGATTGGTTGTCAGGGCCTGGTCGCTGAAGACGACCGACGCTACGACATGGCTGTTCTCAACACCGTTTTCGGTGGAGGGATGAGCTCTCGACTCTTTCAAGAGATTCGCGAGAAGCGCGGTCTTGCCTACTCGGTTTACTCGTTTAACCAGGCTTACTCAGATGGTGCGATTTTTGGGCTTTATGCAGGATGCTCTCCTGCCAAGGCCACCGAGGTTACCGGCTTGATGATTGACGAGTTAGAGAAATTGGCCAACGACGGCATTACCTCGGATGAACTTGAGTTAGCTCAAGGAAATGTGTCGGGCTCGCTCGCCTTGAAGTTTGAAAGTTCGATGGCCAGAATGAACCGCCTGTTCTCAACCGAAATCTTCAACGGCAAGTTCTACGACCTAGACGAAACATTGCTTCGATATTCTCAGGTGCAGGCGAAAGACGTTCAGCAGGTGGCGGCCGATTTACTCAGACGAGAGCGTTCAGTTGTGGCAGTTGGAGATGTCGACGAGTCGGCTTTCTCCCGTTTCGTTTAAGGTTGGATTATGACCATCAAAGTTTCAGTTGTTGGCGCTACCGGGCGCATGGGAAAACTTGCGCTCGATCTTGTGAACTCTGCGCAAGACCTCACTCTTCACTCCACGCTTCATTCCGGATCCAGCTTTACCGAGCTTGATGGCGCAGACGTGGTCTTTGACGTCACCAAGCTGGAGGTTAGCGAAGCGGTAGTTGCCTACTGCGTCGAAAACCAGCTGCCCGTTGTGGTTGGTACTTCCGGCTGGTCTTCTGCCAAATTGGCTCAACTTGAAGCTGCGGTAACCAAAGCTGGAGGAACCGGTGTGGTGGTGCCCAACTTCTCAATTGGGTCGATGCTAGCCACTCGTTTCGCCGCTGAGGCTGCCAAACACTTCTCAACTATTGAGATTGTGGAAACTCATCACGCGCACAAAGTTGACTCGCCTTCCGGCACTGCCATTCGAACCGCTGAACTAATATCCGCTGCAAGAGGTGAACTGCCTCTTGTGAATGGCGCAGGTCAACAGGCCCGCGGAGAGATCGTTGCCGGAATTCCGATCCACAGCCTGCGTCTAAACGGGGTTAGTGCCAAGCAGGAAGTTGTTCTCGGAGCCGAGAGCGAAGTTCTAACTATTTCTCATGAGGTCTCATCGGTGGCTTCTTACTCTGCTGGCATTCTTGCCGCGATTAGATTCGCTGCCACCAACAAGGGTTTGTTTGTTGGTTTGGAATCGGTTGTCTCGTAATTGAAATCTCCAAAACTTGGCGCGGCGATAGCAATTTCGCTTCTTGCGGTTTACCTATTCATTCTCAGTAACTGGGCGTTTGGCATGATCGCCGTGGGCTCGGCTCTCGGAATCGTGATGGGTCTTCTAGTTTTGGTGTTTCCGCTTCTGGGGCTTTACGCCATTTACCGAGAGCTGCGTTTCGGCTTGAAGGCAGAAGCGATGGGTAAGGAACTAGAGGCGGCCGGGGAATGGCCGATATTCCAGCTCGAATTTCGCGCCAGCGGCAGGCCAACCAGAGAATCTGCCGATGAGAACTTCAATGTGTATGCCGCAATCGCCGAGGCCGATTCAGAAAACTGGAAGTCAATCTTTGCTCTTTCCCTGGCCTACGACGCTTGCGGAGACCGCCCGAGAGCTAGAAAAGCCATGGCCGAAGCCATGGCTCTCCACACGCAAAAAGCTAAGGCTTAATCACTCCAACGCGAGCGAGACCTAGCCAGATTTGGCAGCCAAGGCAGTAGTTGAAAACCGCGTTTAGAAAAGCGGCGAAAAAGGCGGCTGCGGCGGCAATGGTTAGACCGAGCTGAATGTCGAGCCCACCGAGCACTAGCCCGGTTCCAGCCACTAGCAAGCCGACAAGTTGAGCAAACTGTGGCGGACGCGAGTCTTCTAGCTCCTTAGGTGCTTGGAGCAGGGGGCGAACCAGCCTTTTGTAGAGGTATCCGTAGGGGTGCCTTGAGTTTCCAAGGAACGCTCCGATAGCAAAAAGCGCGACCACGATGCCGAGTAGAGAAACCGAAACCGAGAAAGTGGTTGGGTTCAGCGATAGGTAAACGACCGTCAGGAGCAGAACTGCGGTAATGGCTGCTCCGAAACGTGGGCCGCGGGGGTCAATTTCTTGTTTACTCATTAGATAACGAAATGTCCTATCTCTTCTTCGATCGTTGATGGTTTTGGTGCTCCGCCGATTCTAGATTTCACGATTCCGTGGGAATCTAAAACCAGGGTGGTGGGAGTTTGGAGGATGCCAAATTTCTCGGCAAGGTCGAGCCGGTGTGTGATGTCAATCTCCAGGTGAAGGATGCCGTGCGAGGTTTTCTCCAGCCCTTCGAAAAGTTTCGCCGTTTGTTTACAGGTTGCGCACATTTCACTTGAGAACTGTAGGAAGGTGGTGTGCTCTCCGAACTTGGTTACCGGTAAACCGTTTTTAGTGGCACCGATCTCGGCAAGGTCGATCTGTCTCCCGTCCTTGATTCGCTTCGCCCGACCGGTTGACGCCTTCCAGATGAACCCAAAAAGAGTAGCCACAGCGACCAGCGCAAGAATCACGATAAGGTTCAAATCAATCGGCATGTTTCTAGGCTAGGCGTTTGGGCTCGCCACACCAGAGTTATTGCGTTTTCTTACGTAAGCCGACAGGTATTCTTTTTGTGTGTCTGAAATCAAATTCCGAAGTGATGTAACCGTAGAACTGGTGCGCTCGTCTGCCGCCGACTCCGATGTGCTTTTTGCAGCCAGAGTTTCAACCCAGGGAGAGCAAACACTTGAGTCCGCTGCCTCCAACGTTGACGCATCTGAGAATGAAAAGGCCAGCAAGGGTCTGATCAACTACCTAATGCGCGACCGTCACGGTTCACCGTTCGAGCACAACTCGATGACCTTCTACGTTCAGGCACCGATTTTCGTCTTCCGTGAGTTCCAGCGCCACCGCATTGCTTCTTACAACGAGGAATCAGGTCGTTACAAGGAGCTCAGCCCGATGTTTTACGTGCCAGGCCCAGACCGCAACCTGATTCAGGTGGGTAAAGCCGGCCACTACGAGTTCCTTCCAGGCACTGCCGAGCAGGTGGCCCTGGTTGAGCAGGAGACCCGCACCACTTCGGCGCAGGCTTACGAGTCTTACCAGCGCATGCTAGAGGCTGGGGTGGCACGCGAGGTAGCTCGCATCGTGCTTCCTTTGAACATCTACTCGTCGATGTACGTAACCATGAACTCTAGAGCTCTCATGAACTTCCTGAGCCTTCGCACCAAGCGTGAAGGCACCCACTTCCCGTCTTTCCCTCAGCGTGAGATTGAAATGTGCGCGGAGAAAATGGAAGACTTCTGGGCCGAGCTGATGCCTTACACCTATGAGGCGTTCAACCAGCACGGTCGCGTAGCACCATAGTTTCCAGTTACGCTTTAGGTATGTCCGCACATAATAAAGACCTTTTCGGTCAGGTGCTAGTTGCACTGGTCACCCCGATGAACTCGGAGGGTGAAGTCGACTGGCCTGCCACCGAAGCCTTGATGGACTACGTGATTTCAAACGGCGCCGACGGAATCGTGGTTACCGGAACCACCGGAGAAACTTCAACCCTTACCGACGCTGAGAAAATCAAGCTCGTTGAAGTGGGTAAGTCTGTTGCCGCTGGCCGAGCCAAAATCATCACCGGCGGTGGTTCAAACGAAACCGCTCACGCCATGCAGCTTTACAAGCTATCCGAAAAGGCTGGCGCCGACGGCGTAATGATCGTTACCCCTTACTACAACAAGCCAACCCAGTCGGGTGTGCTCACCCACTTCCGTTTGATTGCCGACTCAACCGACCTGCCGGTAATTCTTTATGACATCCCTGGACGAGCTGGCATTCCGATTCAGTACGAAACTATTCTTCGTGCGGCTAAGCACCCAAACATCATTGCGCTAAAGGACGCCAAGGGCGACCTTGCTCAAGCCTCAAGGGTTATGAACGAAACCGGGTTGCTTTACTTTTCGGGCGACGACTCAAACGTTCTGCCACACCTTTCGATCGGTGCAACCGGCCTAATCGGCGTGACCGCAAACGTAGCGCCGGCCGCCTATCGCGAGATGGTCAATGCCACCAACCGCAATGACTTCCAGCACGCCTTGAACGTGCACAACACGCTTGAGCCGCTGGTGCGAGCCATGATGAACCACGTGCCCGGCACTGTTGCCACAAAGTACGCACTTCACGGACTGGGTGTAATCAACAGCCCGCGTGTACGTCTTCCGCTTGTTGGCCCAGAAGATGACGAAGCAATTCGCATCGAGGGCGACATCGACAAGGTTGGTGCCATCACCGGCCTGTCATTCGAAAACTTCCGTCCAGACCGCAATGCAGCCGCCGGTGGCGCGCTGCCGAAGGTGGCTGGCACAACCAGATAAGAGGAACCCTTGGTTCTAACACTCCCGGCTCCGGCCAAACTTCAACCGAACACCCTTCGCATTGTTCCGCTCGGCGGAATCGGCGAAATTGGTCGCAACATGACCGTATTCGAGATGAACGGGAAATTGCTCATCGTCGACTGCGGTGTGCTGTTCCCGGAAGAGCACCAACCTGGCATCGACGTAATCTTGCCCGACTTCGGTTACATCCGAAACCGTCTGAATGACGTTGTCGCTATCGTGCTGACCCACGGTCACGAAGACCACATCGGGGGAGTGCCTTACCTGCTCAAAATGCGCGAAGACATCCCAATCGTTGGTTCGGCGCTAACTCTGGCTTTTGTTGAAGCCAAGCTCAAAGAGCACAAAATCACTCCGTATTCGATGGTGGTCCGCGAGGGTCAAAAAGAGAAGATGGGTGATTTCGACCTCGAATTCGTGGCGGTCAATCACTCAATCCCAGACGCACTTGCCGTCTACATGAAGACCCCGGGTGGAACCGTACTCCACACCGGAGATTTCAAGATGGACCAGATTCCCCTAGACGGCCGCCTGACCGATCTTCGTGCCTTCGCGCGCATCGGTGAAGCTGGCCTGGATCTATTTATGTCCGACTCCACCAACGCCGACGTTCCAGGCTTTACCCCGCTTGAAAAGGACATCGGCCCGGTCATTGAGAATGTGATTTCACGTTCCACCGGCAAAGTTGTGGTGGCCTCGTTCTCGTCTCACGTTCACCGCGTTCAGCAGGTTCTAGACGCCGCTCACGCGAACGGTCGCCGAGTTGCTTTTGTAGGTCGCTCCATGGTTCGAAACATGGAAATTGCAGCGCAGATGGGCTATCTGAAGGTTCCAGTCGGGTCGTTGATTGATTACAAGCACTCGGGAGACGTTCCTCCGAGTCAGATTGTTTACATGTCAACTGGTTCTCAGGGCGAACCGATGGCCGTACTTTCGAGAATGGCGAATTTGGAACATGACGTTCAAATCGGCGAAGGTGACACGGTCATCTTGGCATCGTCGTTGATACCAGGTAACGAAAACGCCGTCTATCGCGTAATCGATGGGCTTACCAAGCTCGGCGCAAATGTGGTTCACAAGGGCAACGCCAAGGTTCACGTTTCCGGTCACGCGGCAGCTGGCGAATTGCTCTACTGCTACAACATCTTGAAGCCAAAAAACGTTATGCCGGTTCACGGCGAGTACCGTCACCTGATTGCCAACGGAAAGCTTGCCGAGCAAACCGGCGTCCCGAAAGACAATGTGCTCATTTCGGAAGACGGTTGGGTAATCGATCTCAAAGACGGCAACGCTCACATCGTTGGCGCGGTTGAATGCGGTCTTCTCTACGTTGACGGTAAGACCGTTGGCAAGGTTACCGAAGAAGACCTACAAGACCGTCGTGTGCTAGCGCAAGAGGGTTTCATCTCGATTTTCGTCGTCGTTGACGACCAGGGCCGAGTGGTGGTTGGTCCTGAAATCCGAGCACGCGCATTCGCCGAAGACGACCACGTCTTTGACGATGTGAAGCCTACCGTTGCCAAGGCTCTGGCCGAGGCGGCTGGTGAGGGCGTTCGTGATCCTTACGCGCTGCAGCAGGTGATTCGCCGAACTATCGGAACCTGGGTGAACAAGAAGCACCGTCGTCGCCCAATGATCATTCCGGTCGTCGTCAGAGAGCAGTAACCTCCACGATTTTGTCGCGGGTGGCGATTACCCTTGAGGCATGGCAGCATCACGACCAAGTTCACCGTCACGCTCTTCGAAACCTCGAAAGAGTGCTCCTCGCAAACCCGCCGTGGCCGATAGTTCGCGTGGTTTAGCTGCCAGAATCTATCTTTTCCTAGCTCACGCGGTTGGCGGCGCTGCCAGAGCCTTCAGCATCAACAAGATCAATCCAGAAGAACGCCGCGACGGTTTTCCCTTCGCAATCTTTATCGCTGGAATCCTAGGCGCCTGGGTTGCCTGGTTTATGCCGGCTCCGGATGGTTTTGCCCACGCGGTACACAGCTGGACTATGGGCCTTATGTTTGGTCGAGTCTCGCTGGCTTTGCCGGTGCTGATGATCATTGTTTCCATCTACCTCATGCGCTTTCCGTCAACCGTCAAAGACAACGGCCGTATCGTGGTGGGCCTATTTTTACTCGTGGTTAGTGCATCCGGATTTTTCCACATCTTCGGTGGAACCCCGAAACCAACCGACCCGAACTACAACGAGTTATTTACCAACGCCGGCGGCTTGTTTGGTTGGCTGATTGGCACGCCGCTGCTGGCCATGACCATCTGGGTTGCCGTGCCACTTCTGGCCGTGATCAGCGTCGGTGCTCTACTTATCACCACCAAAACCTCGCCGAGCCGAATCGGTGAACGTTTGCATCAGCTACGCCTGTTTGCCTTCGGTGAACCGAGTGCTACAACTCAAAAGACCGAACCAGTAGAGCCGATTAGCGATGCCTTCGATGGAACCAAGGTTCCCTGGTGGCGCAGAGACAAAAAAGACGCCGACATTCCATTTGAAACACCGGTTACCACCGAGGTTGCCATTGAAGATCTGTTCCAAGACGAACCCATCGTCGACGTATCTTCGGTTGACACCACTACCGATACCGAACCGATTGCCATTGTGGAAGAGCCAGCCGATCATTCTCTGTTCCCAGAGCCAGAACTTCCACCGGTTGTTGTTGAGAAGACTAAAACCAATCGGCCATACAACTTGCCTCCGGTAACCATGTTGCCTCCTGGTAGCATCCCTAAGGCGAAGACGGAAGCCAACGACGTTGTGGTGAAGGCAATTACAGCAGTATTCAGCGAGTTTGATGTTGCCGCACGCGTTGTTGGATTCTCCCGCGGCCCAACGGTAACGCGCTACGAAGTTGAGCTCGCTCCCGGAGTGAAGGTGGAAGCGGTCACCCGCCTTTCCAACAACATCAGTTATGCCGTAGCCAGCAACGAGGTGCGAATTCTTGCGCCGATTCCCGGCAAGTCGCTGATTGGTATTGAGATTCCAAACACCGACCGCGAGACAGTTTCTTTGGGAGACGTACTGCGTTCCAAAGTTGCCGTAGACAGCAAGCACCCGATGACCATCGGTATCGGAAAAGATGTTGAGGGTGGATTCGTCATCGCGAACCTTGCCAAGATGCCCCACCTTTTGGTGGCTGGTGCCACCGGTGCTGGAAAGTCTTCCTTCGTGAACTCCATGATCACGTCGATTTTGATGCGAGCTAAGCCAGCCGAAGTTCGCATGGTGCTAATCGACCCAAAGCGTGTTGAACTGGCCGCCTAT
>JBEGUF010000063.1:0-7221 GCA_041179025.1 Actinomycetota bacterium
TGTTGGGTGAACTCCGGCGTAGTTGTCGCTAGCGAAACCTCTCGGGTTTTTAGTCATGGTTAGTTTCCATCCTCTGGGATTGCTGCCTGACGGCCTTCAAAAGGCGTAGACAGGATGACGCTGGTTCTGGTTGAAACGTTGGCGACGCTTCGTATTCTGGAAAGAAGGGCCTCAAGTTCAGCCGGCTCACTCACCGCCACCTTGACGATGTAAGACTCCACTCCGGCAACCGACCAGCAGCTTTCAATTTCTTGAATTGGTGCAATTAGTTCGGCAATGTCGTCTGGTCGTGCCGGATCAATTGGGGTGAGCGAAACCAGAGCGTGAAGGGTTAGGCCAGCTTCTCGCTGGTTCACGGTTGCTCGGTAGCCGGTGATTACTCCCCTGGTTTCGAGCTTCTTGATGCGCTGGTGCAAAGTGGAACTCGGCACATCAAGTTTCTCGGCCAGCTCGCCAATCGAGGCGCTGGAATCGACAGCCAGGAGGCTAACGATTTTCCGGTCTAGGGAGTCCATTACTCAAGTATTCCAGCCCTTAGGCGGTGATGCCCTTGGTTGACGCAATCACATCGGAGAGCTTGCGATTCAGGGTGTCGTAGAAAACGTTGAGTGGGAATTCGTCGTCCATGATCAGATTCACCAATTCCTTCAGTTCGCCATCGGTAGGAAGTTGGTCTACGCCCTTGGCCCAGGTTGAGGCCGGGTGAGGCTGAACCAAACCGGTGACGAAGTCATAGGCGGCAATCCACTGAGCCAGACGAGAGCGGTTGATGCCGTCGTGGTAGAGCGCCTCAACCTGCTCGCAGAGTTCTACCACCGCAACAGTAACGGCGTCCCAGTCGAACGCCAGGCGGTTGTCGGTCCACTGAAGTGCTCCGGTTTTGTGAAGGTGAGCAAAGATGATCTGGCCTCCCAAGCCGTCGTAGTTTCGAACTCGGTCTCCGGTGATCGGGAAGCGGAAGAGGCGGTCGAACAGAATCGCGTAGCGCATGTATTTCGCTAGGCGGTCTCCCTCGGCTTCGAGCACTAGAGTCTCGCGGAAGGTGGAGAGGTCGCAGCGCAGTTCTTCGAGCGCGTACATCCAGAACGGCATGCGCTGCTTGATCATGAACGGGTCAAACGGCAAATCTCCGCGTGAGTGGGTGCGGTCGTGGATTAGATCCCACAGCACAAAGGTTTCCTGGGCAAGGTGCTGATCGCTGATTAGGCGCTCGGCATCGGCTGGGAGCGGTAGGTAGAGGAGTTCCTTGGCCGCGCTGGTCACCCTGCGGAAGCGAGCCGCTTCGCGGTCGCAGAAGATTCCGCCCCAGTAGTAGGTGGCCACTTCGCGGGTAGCCACGGTTTCTGGGAAGAACACTGCCGAGTTGGTGTCGTAGGCAGTGGTGAATGCCAAGAACTCAATTGGGATGAAGGCAGGGTTGTTGTATTTCTGCTCCTTCGCAGCCAACCAGTCTGGCCAGAAGGTGTTGATAACCAGAGCCTCAAGGTTGCGGTTTGGGTTTCCGTTTTGGGTGTACATCGAGAACACAGCCAAAGTCTCAACGCCGTCTTTGCGGTTTAGATCGGGGCGGAACAGCTGAAGCGAATCATAGAAATCAGGAACCTTGTAGCCGCCTTGGCGCCAGTTTTCGATGTCGATCTTCACTGCTGCCAAGTAGTCGGCTTGGTGAGAGAACTCGGGAGCAAGACCTTCGATGGAAGCCAAGACTGAATCGACCAACTCTGAAGCGGTTGCTTCGGCGTGAACGGTGAGATCGATTGAACCGTCTTTCCCCTGCAGTGGTCGAAGTGTTTCGATGGTTTCCTGTAATTTCAACCAGTGCGCGTTGGTCGACGTCCAGTTCGCTGGCTTTGCGTTGGAAGCGTTGGCCACAATGCGTGAGTTTGCCAACCAGCCAGCAATGTTTAGCAGGAACTGACGATTATCTAGATCTTCGATCGAGTCATCGCCGAACAGGTCTGAATCGGCCAGAACCACAACTCGGCCATTATTGTGTTTCACTGCCACACACACAGGCGCATTGGCCGGAGTGGCGTTCTCACTGGATTTCAGGATTACTTCCGAATCGACGGCACCTGATACCTCAAGCACACCCGAGCGATAGAAACAGACGCTTTCTAAGCGGTATGAAAAATCTGATTCAACATGACGTTCAAAGCTAGGACGAATCCAGGTGGCTACGTCTTTAAAGGAATTCTCCGGATCCTGCACAGTCGCGTTGGCAATGCTCACGCCAAATCGCTGGCTGAGTTCATCGAAGTTATTGCCGTATTTTGGCTGCTCAGTTTCGCCGAGAAGTAGCAAGCCACCGCCATTGGCAACAAACTGCTCGATTGCGGCAAGTTCGGATTCGGCCAACATCGGGCTACCCGTGCCTATGGTCTTTTCCCAGTCTTCGGTTGACGCGTGAGGAAGTAGCAAGACATCCACGTTGGTGAGTGCGGCCTCGCCGATTAGACCTTCGTTGTGCGAACTAACTTCGTGGCCGCTCTTCTCGAGCGTGGCTACGAGTTCTTGGTAGCTGGCGTCTGCTGGATTAGACGGGTTCATCCTGGCGGCGACCGCCGGGTCTACAGCCCAAGCCTGGTTGTGCGACTGATCGATGAGAATTTTTGCCATTTTGACTCCAAACACGGATTATTTTCACGCTTTAGAGAAATTCTATCGAATTTATCCGCTCAAACTCGAGTCGAGTAGGAATTTGTGCGTACGAAAAGCTACTTTCGGCCCTTACCGAAAAGTCTCTTCCAGAATGCCTTCAGGTTGAAGACAATACGCTCGAGGCCTTGCATCCCCTGCTTGTGAAGCTCCCTGGCCCAGGCGATTTCTAGCGCCAAAATGGAGAGTCCGAAAAAGATGAACAGCAGCCCGGGACCTGGCGTAACCATCATGATCAGGCCAAGAACTAGCAGTGCGAAACCAATCACCATGGTGAGCACCCAGCGCACCGGATGTGGCAGAACCGAAAGCCATTTCTTGATTTTGTCCATGTAATTATTAGACCAGAACTTCTCGCTAACTCCCGCCAGAAAGTTACGCTTAAGGGATGAACACTTCGCCAATCAAGGTCGTTTTTCTAACTTTCTATTTTGAAGCTTGGGACGCCTTGGCCGATGTTCATTCGCAAATGCTGAATGACGAGCGTTTTGACGTGACCGTTGTTTCGATACCGAGACGTTTTCGCAAGGAAGAGCCATTTGCCGACGAAGACAAAGTCAGTGCGTTTCTCACCGAACAAGGTGTGAAACACCTGAGTTTCAACTTCGACGATTCACTAGTTGGGCTAGCCAAGCTTCGTGAGCTGACCCCAGACTATGTCTTCATCAATTACCCTTGGCAGCGTAATTACCAACCCGGCTACCGAGTTGAAGCGCTCAGCGAATTCACCAAGGTTTGCTACGTGCCGTATTACTCGCTGGCACTCGTGAACGAGCCAGGCGAGATTGGCGTTACGCCTTACCTGTTCACTCAGCGCTCTAACCAGCTTGCTTCACTGGTGTTCACCCAGGATGCCAACACCCTAGACGCCTACGCCAAGACCTCTCGCGGCAACGGTTACGTACACCTCACCGGAACTCCAAAGATCGATGCACTGCTAAGAAAAGTAAACGAATCGGACCCTCATTGGCCGCTGAATAACCCGGGCAATCGCAAAATGGTTTGGGCCCCTCACCACAGTTTCTCGCAAAGCTGGTTCAACTTCGGAATGTTCCCAAAGATTTCCGGCCAGATGCTCCACTTCGCCAAATCGAACCCGCAGCTAGACATCCTGATGCGACCTCATCCCATCATGTTCGGCAACGTGGTTGCCAGCGGTGTTCGAACGGAAGAGGAACTAAACCTTTGGCTGCGGGAGTGGAACTCTCTTCCAAATACCGCAATCGATTCCGAAGGTGACATCGCCCCGCTTTTTGCCGCCGCCGATGTATTCGTTACCGACGGAATTTCATTCCTGGGCGAGTATCCACTGGCCACTGGCAAGCCAGCTATCTTCTTCGAAAACGATTCCCACTGGCCTTGGTCTCCAATTGGAAAGATTGCGGCAAGAGCTAATATCCACGTTCAAACCTTCCAAGAATTCGAGGACGTTTTCCAAGACATTGCCGAGCACGGTCTACCTGATTTGAGTGGTGAAATTACTGCGCTACAGAGTGCGGCTCAGCCCTACCCTGGGCAAGCAGCCGCGAAAATCGTCGAAGTGGTACGACACGACTTCGAGGCCAAAACGCCTCTGGTAAACAAAGCCTCGGTCACCGAAATTGCTTGGGAGAACAAGCCCGGAGCGGAGCCAGCCTGGGATTAGAAGGCGGCCTTTAGGAATAATTTCGAGCCGCTTCGGTTTTGCCTTAGGGCAACCCACTCCAACTGAATCAGGCGAGGATTACTCATGAATGTAGACCTAAAAGCGATGTTTGATAGCCTCAGCGAAAACATCCGCTCTCTCGGAGGTTTCAATCCTGAGCAGGTAAAGCGAGCCGGGTTGATCGACGAAGAGGGTCTCCGAATTTTGGTATTGCGTTCTCTGAACGGCGCCCCAAAAACCGGTCATGAACTCTCAACCGCTGTCGATGAGCTGAGCCGCGGGAAGGTGTCGGCTAGCCCTTCACGTATCTATCCCCTGTTGGAACGCTTACTCGACGAGGGTCTGATTTCGGTTGCAACGAAAAAGGATCGCAAGATCTACTCGCTCACCGAATCTGGTAAAACGGCCGAAGCTTCTTTTGCTGAAATCCCAATCGAAGAGTCGGAAGCGAATGAATCAACTTGGGCGCTTCCAAAATGGGTCGACGTTCGAGGAGTCATCCCAATTGCAGCCACCCGACTTGGAAAAGTTTCTTTGGAGGTCGCTCAGTTTGGCACCAAGGATCAGCAGGAGCGAGCTGCTGCAGCAATCGACGTTGCCCGTAAGCGTATTCACGAAATCCTGTCTGAGCAGTAGCACTTGAAAAGCCGTTATCGCCGCATCCTGCGGTTTGCAGCCCTAGCGCTGGCCCAAACCTGGTGGTTCGAGCTCGTGCTGCCAAAGTTTGGGCTCAAAAGTTACGTGGCCGCCAGAAGAATGGCCAGGTACAAGAAACTGGCCCGGCGATTTGGAGCGTTGGCTCTAGATCTCGGTGGTCTCATTATCAAAGCCGGCCAATTCGCCTCGTCTCGGCTAGACGTTTTACCCTCAGAAATCACCGTTGAACTGGAATCACTCCAGGACGAAGTTGCGCCAGTTCCGTTTGAGAGAATCCAACCGCAAATCGAGAACGCCCTCGGATTCGACCTGGCAACCGCATTTGAAGCTTTCGAACAAGCGCCAATAGCCGCCGCTTCCCTCGGTCAGGTTTATCGGGCAACTCTTTCAGGCTCTCTTGCCAAAGACCTCGGCTCTGGTGAGGTTGTGGTGAAAGTACTGCGCCCCGGAATTGAAGCGGTTGTAGAAGTAGACCTGAAGGCGCTTCGCAAGGTTGGGCAGTGGTTATCTCGCATCAAATTGGTTTCTAGGCGCACCAACGCCCCAGCTCTGGTTGAAGAGTTCGCTGAAGTGAGCCTTGAGGAGATTGATTACTTCCAAGAGGCTGCCAACCTTGAACGATTCAAGAGCAACCATGCCGGCGATTCAAGGGTTGGCGCCCCAACCGTAATCTGGGAACGAACGGCCAAACAGGTTCTCACACTGTCGGATGTTTCGGCGATCAAAATCAGTGACGTGGATGCGCTTTTAGCCGCAGGAATCAATCCGAATGCGGTCGCGGCCGAACTGGCGCGAATCACCTTTGAACAGATTTTCAATTATGGGTATTTTCACGCCGACCCTCATCCGGGGAACATCTTCGTTTCCAAAGAGTCGGCTGAATCGGGTGTCGATTTCAAAATTACGTTCATCGACTTCGGGATGATGGGCGAGATCACCGACGAACTGAGAAATGGGCTGCAGAGTTTTCTCATCGCCCTAGTCTCTAGAGACGCTCGTGCCTGTGTTGCCGGCATGCAAAGGCTCGGAGTACTGCTACCGAGTGCAGACACCGTGGAACTCGAGCGAGCCATCACCGCGCTCTTTGAGCGTTTTGGTGGCGTTGGTGTGGCGGAACTAACCCAGACCGATCCCGAAGAATTTAAGCAGTTAGCAATCGAGTTCAGCGACCTCCTAAGAAAATTGCCGTTCCAGTTGCCAGAAGATTTCCTGCTGCTGTTCCGATCAATTTCACTACTTTCGGGAGTCACCAGCGCGCTGAACCGCGAGTTCAACATGTGGGACGCGGTAGACCCATTCGCGCGAACGCTCCTCAACGGCGGAGGAAACAGCTCTCTGAAGGCGGTTGGGCGAGAGGTGCTTTCGTTCGCAACCACTTTGGCGGGTCTGCCAGCTCGCCTTGATGGAGTGCTATCCAGGCTTGAGCAAGGCAATCTGAATGTTCGCAGCCTTGAGGTGGAGAAAGGTTTGCGCCGGCTAGATGGCAGTACCAGGCGGGTAACTGCAGCCATCTTGTTTGCCGTGCTCTTCGCTGGTGGCCTCGCGCTAAGGCTAAGCGGAGACGACTTAGGAACAGCCCTGCTGGCTCTCAGTGCGCCAATTGGTCTTTACGCAATTGGGTTTCTACGACTCCCCTAGTCGGCAGACTCTGCCCAGCCACCAGGCGGGCCAACCAAAATTAGGCTCACGAATATTGCGGCAATCACCACGGCCAAAACTACGGCCAGCAAACCAGGACGATTTATAAACCAGCGGTAAAGGCGGTCAAACCAGTGATCGTCGGACTCTTCACCAGAGTGCTCAAGGCGCCAGTCACCGACCAACAAGCCGCGCTTTTCAACACTTCGTTCAAACGGAATTGTTGCGTAAGGCACAATCGCCAGCGCTGTGCCCAGCACGATTTTCCAGAATCCCCAACGTTGATTCACTCCAACCAAAGCGGAGATGACGCCGTATCCCAGAAACACGGCCCCGTGAATGCTGCCCACGACGGTTAGAAGAATCGGTGGCGTGGTGAACAGTGCGCGAGCCAGGAGCGCAACCAGAAGTAAAGTCCAGGTGACGGCCTCGGCCAACGCGAAAAGGCGGAATAGGGATTTTGGTGAATACTTGGTCGAGCTCATAATGTCTCAAGTTTCTCACTCTTCGAATCGAGAAAAAACATAGTGTTGCACAAATAACATCGGTGTTACACTTCACTCATGCCGACACTGAGAACCAGACACATGATCACCGAAAGCGACTCGCTAGCCAGAGCAATC
>JBEGUF010000064.1:0-40296 GCA_041179025.1 Actinomycetota bacterium
AACTTTCCCGAGATTCTGCAAATCGAAGAGGAACTGGATAATCTTCTAGCCGAACTTCCAATCGATCGAAAATACATCATCAATGCCATGGGTTTCGAAGTTCCCTAAGTCGTAGGCTAGACCTATGTTCAACGGAGACGCCACCAACCGCCAAACCGCGGTTGACCTAGACAAAAACGACCCTCTAGCAAGATTCAAAGAGCAATTCGTTATCAACGACTCAGAGGTTTGCTACCTAGACGGCAACTCACTCGGCCGCATGCCGAAAGCCACCAAACAGGCCGTGAACGACTTTCTAGATGAGTGGAGCAATGAGCTAGTCGATGGCTGGAGCCACTGGATCGACGAAGCCCAGCCAACCGGCGACCTGCTAGGTCGTGCCGCTCTAGGCGCTGCACCCGGCCAAGTTCTCGCCGTCGACACCACCAGCGTGAATTTCTTCCAACTCTGCTCGGCAGCCATCATGGCGAGACCGAACCGCAAAAAGATCATCATTGATTCGAGCAACTTCCCCACCGACCGCTACATCCTCGAAGGCCTAGCCAGAGACCGCAATCTCGAGCTGATTACCCTCAACAACGACGGCATGGGTGGCCCCAACGCCCAAGACATTCCAAATAAGAAGGAACTGATCACAGCCGAAGCGCTTGAGCCGTTCCTCAGCGAAGACGTGGCTCTGGTTACCCTTCAAGCGATTCATTACCGCTCAGGCTCTCGCCCAGACATCAAGGCCATCACCGACCTCTGCCGCAAGTTCGGAATCCTCGTGGTCTGGGACTGCTCTCACGCCATTGGCGCGATCGAACTGAACCTTGATGCCAACGGCGTCGACCTAGCCGTTGGTTGCACCTACAAATACGGTAACTCCGGCCCTGGCGGCACGGCCTGGCTCTATGTGAACAAGAGCATCCAGAAAGAACTCCGCGTTCCAATCCAGGGTTGGTTCTCCCAGAAAGACCAGTTCACCATGGGTCCGTTCTTTGAACCAGCCGACGACATTCGACGTTTCCAAATCGCATCCCCAAGCATCATAGGAATGCGCATGATTCAGGCGAGCTTCAGGATGATCGAGGAAGCCACCATCGAAGCCATTGAGCATAAGGCAAACGTTGGCACCGAAATGATGATTGCCTTGTTCGACGCCTGGCTACACCCGCTCGGCTTTGAACTGCTCACTCCCCGCAACCCGAAAGAACGCGGCGGACACATCACAATCGGTCACCCCGATGCCAAGAAGATTGCCACCGCGATGCGCACCGAGATAAAGGTTGTGCCTGACTACCGAACCCCGGATTCCATCCGTCTAGCAATCGCCCCACTGCCAACCAGTTACACCGAGGTTTGGGACGGCTTCGCGAGACTTAAGGACTTGGTTGAAAGCAAGAAGTACCTAGAGATCGAAGACAACGGAAGCCGCGTCACATGAGTAAAGCCATCACCTACATCAGCTATCTGAAGATCGATGAACTACTGAGCCTTCAGCAGCCTGAAAGCACCGGCCCTGAACACGACGAAATGCTGTTCATCGTCATTCACCAAACCTACGAACTCTGGTTCAAGCAACTAATCCACGAAGCTAAGCACCTCCAAGCCGAACTTGAAAAAGGCAACACTCACACCTCGTTAGCGACCCTCGGCCGCATGAGAACCATCATGAAAACCTGCGTTGCCCAGGTTGACATCCTAGAAACCATGACGCCGCTTCAGTTCAACTCCTTCCGCGGCTTCCTCCAGTCAAGTTCAGGCTTCCAGTCAGCTCAGTTCCGCGAGTTCGAAGCCATCCTCGGACGCCGCGACCGCGCTGGCGAAGACGCAGACAAAAAGACCGGAATGGGTATGGCCGAACATCTCCTCGAAGGCTCACCCGCCAGAAAAGCCGTTGAAGACGCGATGACCAGAAACTCCCTCTGGGATTCAGCGCTCCACTACTTCAAGAAGAACGACCACAAGGTTCCAAAGGACCTTCTCAAGCGCGACGTCAGCAAGCCCTATGAAGCCAGCGAAGAACTACAAGAAGTTCTGCTAAAGCTTCACAGACAAGACGCCGACGCCGCAGCCGTCTGCGAACGCCTCATGGATCTCGACGAAGGCTTGCAGGAATGGCGCTATCGCCACGTCAAGATGGTTGAAAGAACAATCGGAAGAAAGATGGGCACCGGCGGATCTGCTGGCGTCGACTACCTAGCCAGCACCCTGTTCCGCTCTGTCTTCCCAGACCTTTGGGCTATTCGCTCGCGCTTCTAGAAATTGATGTAAACAAAAGCTCCTACTCGTGCGTGTACCAAGTGAAGTCACAAGACTTCAGTTCCGAACTCAAAGGTAGGTAAAACAAATGGCAACTTCGGTAAAGAAAAAGTCCTTCGCAATCGCACTCATCGCAGGTTCACTGGTTGCGGGAACTGCGACCCTTGCTTCTGCGACTCCTCAAGGCCAGGAAATCATCAAATCATTGGCGACTTGGGGTGGCGGCGCAACAGACCTAGACGGCAACGACGTCGAATCCAAGACTTTTGTCGGTGACACCCTGCCAGACGACCTCGGCGAACTTGAGTATTCTGGCACGGCAACGGTTAGCGAATAACCTTTGGGGATTGGGGTTCGCTAAGTGGCGAACCCCAAATCTTCTTTTCGAAGGGCTCTTAAATTGACACCTGTATTCAAAGTTATCGACGGTGGGCTAACCACATTCGACGACTTTTTTCGGTCTTCAAAAGATCGAATTCTAAGAACTGTCATGGTTGCTACCGGAGATCAACACGACGCCGAAGATTGCGTTTCTGAAGCACTTGGTAAGGCATTCAAAGCCTGGGACAACGTTGGTCAACTAGAGTCGCCAGCCGCCTGGGTAGTAAAAGTCGCAGTAAACGCGCATATCGATCGATCGAGAAAACACCTCCGAGGAATCAAATTGTGGCCCGAAGTGGTTCGCCCCGACACTTCTCCGTATGAATACACCCCCGTTGATCCGCAGCTAATTAAAGCAATTCGAAATCTACCTGAACGACAACGAGAGATTCTGGCCTACCGAGTATTACTTGAACTGTCCGCCAAGGAGACCGCACAGCAGTTATCAATCACCGTGGCGACAGTTGGCACCCACCTTCACCGGGCCCTAAAAACTCTCCGAGAACAACTCGAATCTTCGAAAGGAAGCGACTAAAAATTATGAACAGAGACAACGAATTAGATGAGAAAACTGCAGCGTGGCTAAAGAGACAGTTTGAAGAAGTTGAATACTCACAACCAAGCCCTTCAAACAATGAGCCAGAGGTTCAGAAGGACTCAAGGGGCAAGAGACTTGGGTTCTTAGTCGCGGCCGCGTCTGTTGTAACGGCGACATTTGTGGCGTCAAACATGTTCGTTATATCCCCAGAACCAGTCTGGGCAGCAGAACCAAACTCCGTATCCTCGCAAGAAGTAACTCAAATTCGAAAAGCATGCTCAGATCGCATCAGCACAGGTTTAGGTGATTTGGAATATAGCGGCTCTGCATCAACGAGCGAATCAGAAAACATTTCTGCAGACGAAAATCTAAACACGCCACCTAAATCGCTTCCCAGTACCACCGTGATTGACCGCCGCAACAATGGTGCGCTGGGCATTTTCGAGGACGATGCCTGGCGCATTGTCTGTCTAGTTAAATTTGATGGAACGTCATGGATCAACCAGGCTCTGACCGCAGAACAGAAATCACCGGAAAGTCAGCCTGCGCTCAGTTATGGGGGGCAGACAGCGTGGATCAGTGGTGAATCAGTCTCGTTCCTCAGCGGTTTTCTGCCAGATGGTAAAACCTGTGCCCGGTTCAAAATTGCTTCCGGCGAAAACGCTTCGGCTACCTGCACCAACGGTCGTTTCGCGATTTGGTATCCGGGTTCAGTTCAACTAGACCAAACCTCACTTACTTATTACTAAATCAAACCTTGTTCTAACCCTTCTAAAACCTGAGCTGCTCTCACCCGAACTTCCGACAGGTCACTTAGGCGATTCAACCCACTCATCTGCTGGAACATTCGGTGGTTCTTCTTGAAGTCGTCCTTGTGGCGATCTAGGAAGTCCCAGTAAAGCGTTGTGAATGGGCAGGCGTCGTCACCGGTTCTCTTTTTCGGATCGTAGAAGCAACCCTTGCAGTGGTCGGTCATCTTGTTTAGGTATGCGCCGCCAGAGGCATAGGGCTTGGTCATCAGCTTGCCGCCGTCGGCGTGGGTGGCCATTCCAATGATGTTCGGAACCATCACCCAGTCGGTGGCATCGATGAATTGCTCACGCATCCAATCCAAGAACTCTTGCGGGTTCACTCCGGTGGTCAAGGCCAGGTTACTCAACACCATTAGACGAGGGATGTGGTGAGTCCAGGAACGTTTCTCAACATCGGCAACCACCGAACCAATACAGTTCATCTTTGTCTTACTGGAGTCGGTAAACAGTGGCAGCAGTTTTCGAGTGGCCTTCAGTTCGTTCTTGTTTCGGTAGTCCTCACCCAAGAACCAATACATTCCGTTGATGTATTCACGCCAACCAATAATCTGACGAACAAAAGCTTCGACGGATCCAATTGGAGCCCCGTTCTCAAACGCCTTCAACGCTGCGTCCACCACTTCGCGAGCATGCAGGAGCCCGTTGTTCAGATACGGGCTCAGAAGAGAATGGTGAAGTGCCCAGTTGTCTTTGGTGATGGCATCTTCGTATGGCCCGAATCCAGCCATGTGGTTTTGAATAAAGTAGTCGAGCTGAGCCAGCGCCCCCTCGCGCGTGGTTGCCCAGGTATTGGTTGCTTCCATCCCCAACTGCTTGGCCACCGCCAGATCAATCTCATCGCGGTTGTGTTCTAGGTAAGCCGGCCAGGTGTAATTCTTCGGTGGCGGCAACCGGTTATCAGCGTCGTAGTTCCAACGCCCTCCAACCGGGTCTCCACTTTGCATCAGAATGATTAGTCGGACCCTCTGAGCGCGATAGAAATTCTCCATCACATAAGACTTCTGCTTCTCGGCCCACTGGAAGAAAAGTTCGCGAGAGGTGAGGAAAAAATCATTGGGAACAAAGTTCACACCAGCTTCAGACAGCAACCGCATTTGCACATGGCTTGAAGGCTCGGCGCAGTAAACCGGCAGCTCCCCGAACATCTCCTTTGCCTCGGCGATTCCGTCCAAGGTTGTAGCTGAATGCACGTACCGAACCGTGAAGCCTCTACCCTCGAGAACTCGCGCAAAGTGCCTAGCCGAAGACAGCAGGTAGAACAGGCGCTCTTGATGCCAGTTCCGTCCGGTCGTCATGCGGGCGCTCTCAACCAGCACAATCGCGTCCTCGAGCGGATTTGCCGATACCAGTACGCCGTGTTCCAGGTTGAGATGATCGTGTGGAATGTAGAGAATTCGTTTGAAGCTCATTTGCGGCACTTTTCAGAGCAGTACTTCACGTTCTCCCAGTTCTTGGCCCACTTTTTGCGCCATTCGAACTTGAGACCGCATTTTTCACACGTTCGAGGTGGAAAACCGTTCTTAGTCTTCGGAATTGGCGTCATACCTCAAGAGTATGCGTAACAATTCGTTATAAACAAATGGGAAGAATAATCGTTTTTATGGGCTTTACTTAGAACGTAAGCCCGCTTTAGTGGGTTCGTGACTTTAACTGAGAGAGTGTTAAAGGTTCAACGACCTTCTCGACTTACAAAGAAGTAATCATCTATGAAAGGTAATAAAAATGGACTTCTGGTCACATCACATCGTTTACAACATGCTTTCGCTAGGAATCGCAAGCATGCTCTTCACCAGCATCTTCCTATGGTTCGCGCGTGACCGCGTGCTTCCAAAGTACCGCATGGCGGTAATGGTATCGGCAACCGTAACCTCGATCGCCGCTTACCACTACTTCCGTATGTTCGACTCATTCAACGAGTCTTACGGTGCTGACGGCGCAACCGCTCAGTCAGCATTCGAAGGCTACAACGTTGGTTACCGCTACGTGGACTGGTTCCTAACCGTTCCACTACTACTAGTAGAGCTAGTAGCAGTAATGGGTCTAGCCCGTGCAGTCCAGTCGTCATTGCTAAAGCGTCTGGTTCCAGCCGCAGCCGCGATGATCGTATTGGGTTACCCAGGCGACATGCACACCCAGCTGTTCGGTCTTTCGAACTCAATGTGGGGTCTACTATCGACCATCCCATTCCTATACATCATGTATGTATTGTTCGTAGAGATCAGCAAGAGCCTTGCTGCACAGTCAGCAAGAGTACAGAGTCTTCTAAAGACCGCACGTACTCTTCTAGTAGCAACCTGGGGCGTTTACCCAATTACCTTCATCCTTGCGATGAACGACGTAGGTGCACCTTCATTCGAAGCAGTAGTATCTCGTGAAGTTGGTTACACCATTGCAGACATCCTTGCGAAGTGTGCATTCGGTCTAATCATCTTCGTAATTGCCCGCGTAAAGTCGGCAGAAGAGAGCAAAGAATTCGCAGCTGCTGAGTTCAAGAACTAATTAGTTCAAACTAAAAACAGCCCCGGAGCGAAAGCTCCGGGGCTGTTTTTCATTGCTTTCTATTTCGAACGCGAGGTCTACATTGCCTCGAGGTTGTGTTCGTTCCCTTAGCGTCAGAAATGCAGCGGGTCACAAGAACGCGGCAACAGTCTGAGTCCACTGAAGCTGACTTGCGTGGCTAGCCGTTTTTGACGTATAGCCCAAGAATCTTCTTGGCATTCGTCGACAGGCCACTTTCGCCTTGCACATAACTGGTGAAGTTGCTTCGCTGAGACAGATCCATGGCTGAGAGTTCGGTGATGTATAGTTTGGCGCCAGGATAGTGAGCTGGGAAGTCGCAATCGAATTTCACTACGGCATACGACCGACCCCCGGTGAAACCTGCCTTGGTGCACACAATCTCAGCGCTTCCTTCGATTCGGTTGCCCATGGTTAACCACACATCGGGGTCAAGCTCGTTAAAGCCGACACCAGTGTCGCTAACCGTCACTGCAACGCGAACCGTCTGAGGTTTTGTTCCAGTGTTGATGCGTGAAGGGCTCAATATGACTTTCGAGATAACCGGCGCTGACCGATCGCGATCGTCAGTGGTTCGAGGAATTACGAAAGTTTTTTTGAGAAGTATCTTTTGACCAGCGGCGGTTGTCGGTTTGATGGCTAAGACCTTGCGGTTATTCAGCGAATCCCTGAGCGTAACTTGGTCAAATTGGAACTTCTTGGGACCGTAAATGACATCGAAGATTGATAGTCCATTTGCACTGTAGTAGAGCGGAACTCGCATTACAACGTCTTTCGGATCGTTTCCCTCCTTGCAGCCAAATTGAACAGGTCGACCAACGAGATCACACGGGTAAGCGTAGTCAAAACTCACTTCACCGTAGAGTCCGCCGCCTACAAAATTTTCCTGCTCAAATGCCAAGCTCTTGAAGCCGGTTTTGTCGGTGAGGCGGACCCTTAGTTCGACATAGTCCTCGGGCCCCGACTGCACATTGTCATCGTTTACCAGATTTAGGATTTCGATTGTGGGAGCTTGGGCATCAGGGACGTCGAGTTGTTTGAGGCTAGCCTTTGGGCCTTTTTTCACACGCTGGTAGTAACTGGTAGTTGAAGAGTTTCTTGCCTTGTCTCGAAACTCAAGGTAATCAAGATAAAAAGTTTGCTTAGCAGCGTTTAGTGGGGGAACGATGTAACCCTCGTAAACACCGCGATTGTCGTTGCCCGAGACAAGACAGTAACCGCTCGCTTTCGGATTAGAAGTGAAGTATTCACAAGTTTGGAAATTGTTTGGCATTTCTAATGTGAGCCCGCCGCCACTCATTCCGTTATAGATCGCCTTTGAGGTGGAGAATGAAACGGTCATGTAGTTCAGGCCAGCACCGGGGTCGACTACAGAAACTCGAAACTGAACTCGAGCATTGGGAGCTTGCGCATGTAGCGTTGAGCTTCCTGGAGATAGTGTAAATCCGGTCATCACCGGACCTTTTGAGTCGAAAAAACATCCCGTGACGGTATCCGATAAGTCCTTTACGCAACTATTTACTCCGCTGTCGCCACTTAGGCTATCGGCTCCGGTGTCTCCTCGAAGACCATCATTTCCGCTTCCCCCGTATAGATTGTCTGAGTCTGTTCCACCGGATAGGTTATCGGCACCATCGTTTCCAAAAAGTTGATCCTGGCCTTCATCGCCGAAAATCTCATCGTCGCCTTGGTCCCCGGAAATGGTGTCATCGCCGCCACCTCCATGAATGTCATCTTTACCCGCGCCGCCGAGAATTACGTCGTTGCCTTCACCTCCGTAAACAACGTCGTTACCGCCAAGACCGTTTATGGCGTCATCGCTGCCTAAGGCACAGAAAACGTCATCACCTTCGGTGCCGATTAGGTTGTCGAAACCCTGCGTGCCGAGGATCACACCTAAGGCATTACAGGCACTTGGCTCGTTGGCCAGCGCAGGAGTCCCAGCCCCGGCGGTGAAACTTATGGATGATAGGAAAAGTGACCAAACTGCAATCCCCCGAATGAACTTTGTCATGCTCGAAGTCTAACGCCGCATCGCGTTAATCGTAATTGTGCAATGGGGATAACTAATTTCGCCAGGCCGGCAGTTTCCAGCCAAGCCTCATTGCGATGATGCGAACCACGATGATGGTTATGGCTCCGATTAGTGCGGCTACGGTGTTGTCTACGTTTAGGTATTGCAGGAACCAGATGAATAGCCCTCCAACGAATGCGAGGCTGGCGTAGAGCTGGTGGTCATTTACGAGTCCGGGGATTTCAGCGATTAGGACGTCTCGGATGAGGCCACCGAATGCTGCGGTTATTACACCCATGATGCTGGCGATTAGTGGTGAGTTGCCAAGATCAAGGGCAATCTGTGTTCCCGAGGCTGCGAAGACACCGAGGCCGATGGCGTCTGGCCAGTCGATGGCTTTAGCAGAAAGTTCGATGTTTCTTGCCTTCACGAGGAACTGGGTGAGGATGGCCAAGCCGGCTAGTAGCCAGATCCAGATTTCGTTCTGCATCCAGAAGAATGGGTGACGATCTAGAAGGATGTCTCTGAGTGTTCCTCCGCCGAATGCGGTGACTAGAACCAGTAAAACCACGCCTACCATGTCGAGCTTTTTACGAGCGGCGGCGATTAGGCCAGAGGCTCCGAAGGCAACGGTTCCGATGATCTCGAGGATCTGAAGGGTTTGGTTGGCAAAGTCGTTTTGCATTAGCGGCTAGCTTGGTCGACGACGTTCTTCACGAGCATGGCTCGAGTCATTGGGCCTACGCCACCAGGGTTTGGGGAAAGGTATTTGGCAACCTGTTCAACATCAGGGTGAACGTCGCCGAGGAGAAGGCTCGTGCCATCTTCGTTTAGGTGGCGGGTGATGCCCACGTCGAGAACGGTTGCGCCTTCTTTGATCCATTCTGGTTGAACGAAGTGGGCAACACCCACTGCGGCAACCACGATGTCGGCACGCTTGATGATGTGGTGAGGATCTTTGGTAGCGGAGTGAACCAGTGTGACGGTTGAGTCGATGCCCTTGCGGGTCATGAGTAGACCGAGCGGGCGTCCCACGGTGATGCCGCGGCCGATGATGGCGACCTCGGCGCCCTGGGTTGGAATTTCGTAACGCTTTAGCAGTTCAACGATTCCGGCTGGGGTGCATGGCAGCGGAGAGTTGAGGGGTTGATTCACTGAGAGGACTAGCTTGCCTAAGTTGATTGGGTGAAGGCCGTCGGCGTCTTTGTCGGGGTCGATGAGTTCCAACATCTCGTTGGTGTCGATTCCGAAGGGAAGCGGGAGTTGGATGATGTAGCCGGTTACATCCTTGGCATCGTTGAGGTCTTTGATGGCTGCTTTGATGTCTTGGGTTGATGCCAATGCTGGCAGATCGATGCGAACCGAGCTGACGCCAATTTCGGCGCAGTCGCGGTGTTTACCGCCAACGTACTGGTGACTGCCCGGGTCGTCGCCAACGAGGAGCGTGCCGAGGCCGGGGTGAATGTCGTGTTGCTTGAGCTTGATAACTATCTCTGCGAGTTCGGCTTTGATGGCCTTTGCTGTGGCAAGGCCGTCTAGCTTGATCGCGGTCAAGTGGTTACCAGTTTTCTAGATCAGGGTAAAGCGGGAAGGCGTCGGCAAGCTTCTGCACTCTCGCCTTTAGGCTTTCGATGTCTGGGTTTGGCTTTAGAACCGAGGCGATTACTTCGGCAACTTCAGTGAACTCTGCTTTGCCGAAGCCACGGGTGGCAAGGGCTGGGGTTCCGATACGCACACCCGAGGTGACCATTGGCGGGCGTGGGTCGTTCGGAACTGAGTTGCGGTTTACGGTGATCTGAATGTCGTGAAGCAGGTTCTCGGCAGTCTGGCCGTCGATGGCTGCGTCGCGGAGGTCTACTAGCACCAGGTGAACCTGGGTTCCGCCGGTTAGTACCTGCACGCCTTCCGCCTTTAGGTCAGGCTGGTTTAGGCGGTCTGCGATTATGGCAGCGCCCTCAAGCGTGCGGGCCTGACGTTCTTTGAATTCATCCGACATGGCGGCTTTGAAGGCAACGGCCTTGGCAGCGATCACGTGCATCAGCGGGCCACCCTGCTGGCCTGGGAAAACTGCTGAATCGATCTTTTTGGCGTATTCGGCTTTGCAGAGAATCAGGCCGGAACGTGGGCCGGCGAGAGTTTTGTGAACGGTGGTTGAAACCACGTCTGCGTAAGGAACCGGGTTTGGGTGCAGGCCAGCTGCCACCATTCCGGCGAAGTGAGCCATGTCGACCCAAAGTTTCGCGCCAACTTCGTCGGCGATCTTGCGGAATTCGGCGAAGTCTAGGTGGCGAGGGTAAGCCGACCAACCGGCGATTAGAACCGCTGGCTTCACTTCATGGGCACGCTTGCGCACGATGTCCATGTCGATGAGGAAGGTGTCAGGGTTGAGTTCGTAGGCGTGGCCTTCGTACATCTTTCCCGAGAAGTTGAGGCGCATACCGTGGGTGAGGTGGCCACCGTGAGCAAGCTCTAGGCCGAGGATGCGGTCGCCAGGGTTGGCTAGAGCCATCAGCACGGCCGCGTTCGCGCTGGCACCGGAGTGAGGCTGTACGTTGGCGTGTTCAGCGCCGAAAAGCTCTTTGGCGCGGTTACGGGCCAACTCTTCTGCAACGTCGACTACTTCACAGCCACCGTAGTAACGCTTGCCTGGGTAACCTTCGGCGTACTTATTAGTTAGCACCGATCCCTGTGCCTCGAGAATTCCTCGAGAAACAAAGTTCTCCGAAGCAATCATCTCTAGGAAGTTGCGCTGGCGATTTAGCTCGTTTTGTAAAACGGCAGCGATTTCTGGGTCGGTTTCGCTCAATGGCTTGGTGAATGAAGTTGGCAGCATGCTCCAATTCTAGCAATCACGCGGGGTCGACACGCTTTTGACGTAATTTGCCTGCAAAATCTGACAGTGGAAAAAATGTTCGCTATTATGAAGTATTGGACTTGAGGTCCAATTGGGGAATCCTTGAAAGGTAAACATGCTTCCGCTGCCTGTGATCATCGGACTAGTTCTGATCGCACTCGGGTTCAGCCTTGGCGTTTACATCATTGTGGCAACCATTCGCGATCGCCAGCAAGTTCGCCCACTAAACGACGACGAGATTTAGTAACCCTCGTTTAAGATGGGCTTTATGACCGAAAAGGCAAGCCACTGGGTATTGACCCTAATTTGTGAAGATGCACCGGGAATTGTTCACGCAATCTCCGGGGCAGTGGTTAACGCCCGCGGAAACATCACCGAGTCGTCGCAGTTCTCTTCAGAAACCTCCGGACGATTCTTCATGCGCCTTCAAATCGAAGCAGACATTTCGCGTGAAGAGTTTGAAGCGGAGTTGGCTCCAATCATTGCAAAATACAACATGAACTGGGAACTCGACGAAGTAGGCCGAGCGATCAAGACCCTGGTACTCGTGTCTAAGAGTGCTCACTGCCTCAACGACATTCTCTTCCGCCAGCGTTCGGGCCAACTGCCAGTGGAAGTCCCCGCAATTTTCGGAAACCATGCCGATCTGGCTCCTCTGGCTGAGTTCTACTCGGTGCCATTTGAGACCCACCAAATCGTTGACGCCGCAACCAAGGCCGCGTTCGAGCACATGCTTCGCGACTACATCAAGAGCGCAGGAATCGAACTAATCGTATTGGCTCGTTTCATGCAGATTCTTTCGCCGGAGTTCGTTGCCGAATTCCAAGGCCGCATCATTAACATTCACCACTCGTTCCTGCCCGGCTTCAAGGGAGCTAACCCTTACGGACAGGCTCACGCCAGAGGTGTGAAGCTGATTGGCGCAACCGCTCACTTCGTGACCGCAGACTTGGACGAGGGTCCGATCATCGAGCAAAACGTGATTCGCGTTACCCACTCCCACTCGAAAGAAAATTTGGTTGCAATGGGCCAGGACGTTGAGTCGAAAACTCTAACCCAGGCCATTCGCTGGTTTGCCGAGCACCGCGTGCTGCTTGATCTAGACCGCACGGTTATCTTCGACTAACTCTTCTGCCTCGAGACCGCTTGGCAACTGCCAATGCGATTAGTGCGATGGCTATCGAAACCCAAGACTCTGGTTTCAAGCTATCCACTTTTGGAAACTGCAGTTGGGCGGGCAAAGTTTCCTGCGAGCGTGGCTTCACTATTTCGGTAACTTTTGGAACGGGCCGGCTACTGATTAGAGTCGGCGGTGCCGTGAGGCCAGCGATGCCGGCTGAATTGAGAGTGTCAGTTTCAGGCTCCGCGATTCGAACCAAAGGCGATTCAATCGCAGACGCGGGCCCAGAGTTTTGGTGAGTGTCTGAAACTGATCCGGCTAGCAGGATTACCTTCAGTGAACCTGCCGAACAACCGCTGCTGTCAACCCGGTAAACGCTCCCAGAAGAAATCGTAGCGAGCGTGAAGGCACAGTTCTTCGCCGTCCCCATTCTCGAAAGAGAATTCAGGGTTAGCCCCGATACTTGTTCGTCAAACCGCAGTTCAAAGCTGGGGCTCAAGGATTTGTCGGCTCTCTCCAGTTCAACAATCGTGGCGGTGGGAGCAAAAGTATCTCCAGAGTTTTCGTTCCCGATGGTTTCAGAAACGGGACCAAGATTGCCAGCCGCATCTGAAGCGCTCAATGGTAAAAGAGTCAGGTTACTCTCGGTGGCGCAGCCGGTTAGCCAAACCTGGTAGTTGCTGCCCTGACCGTCGAGCTTGCTAATTTCACAAGGCGAACTTGCGCTGAACGACGCCTCCGAAATCCCGCTAACCGACTCACTGAACTCGATTCGATACTCAATTAGATCGGCTCCCACCGAACTACTTTGATAGCTAATTACCTCTGGAGCTTCGTAGTCGGTTACCACCGAATCAGACGACACGTCTTGGGTTGGCCCGCTATTTCCACTCTCATCCGTGAGTTGATTCGCTATTAGTCGAAGATAAACGTTTGCGGCACTTTGACAGCCGGTTATCGAAATTTCGGCGGCCGAATTATTCGTCATGGTAATTGACTCAATGCGACATCCGCTACCCGAAAGCTGAAAGGCACTCGCTGTCGGTTTCGAAAATGGCTCCGACGAAGTTAGTCGATAGATCAAGGGGTTCGCGTTCGTTGGCGTTGACGGAGTTTCAAGTTGAAAACTCGGTACTTGAGAATCAGTTGACAAAGTACCGCTGGCCATGATTTCTTCCGTGGGGCCAGCACCGGAGCCGATTACGGCATTAGGTCGAAGCGAGAGATTGAGTGTGCCGCTGGTGCAGTCGGTAACGCTCACGGAAAACGTGTAGCCGTCGCCGCTGGTGCTAGAGACTCGGCATCCGGATGACGTTCCGCTCAGTTTGAAATCAAACGGATCCAAGTCGTAAACCAACTGGTCGAACGCTAGGGAGTATTCGGCTTCCCCGGACGTTGAGGTAGAAGGAGAATCCAGAGTGAACGAGCTCACGGTGGGAGCAAACGTGTAACGCAGAACCACCTGCCCGTGTCCGCTTCGAACACCGGCCTGATGGGTAACCGATGTGGTGAGCGCCATCGTTGCAAATGACGAACCGCCACCTCCGCCTGCCCCGTCGAGACCTCCGGTTACGCTGTCGGAGCCACCTCCACCGCCGCCAAAGAAGCCACCGCCTCCTCCTCCACCGCCGGCAACGCTTCCACTTCCGCCGATTCCGCCGAAGCTGAGGGTGCCAGCGGTTCCAGGCCCAGAACTCACTCCAGAGCCACCGATGCCGCCTGAAACCTGAGTTCCTCCCCCGCCGGCCGAGCCAGAGGGCGTGCCTTTACTACCAGCACCTGCAATGGTTAGGCCACCATGACCACCAGCCCCGCCAATCCAGCCGCCGGTACCGCCACCGCCACCAGCCACAACCAATCGATCCCCCACGTTTGGTGAGGTGCGCAGATCTGAGGCTCCTCCGCCAGAGCCTTGGTCGGCGTGGCCGTTTCCAGACAATCCGCCACCGTTAAAGCCACCCGGCGCGAGATTGCCGGTGGTTCCCATACCGCCAACATATATGTGCAAAGACGACGGAATGAAAGCGAAGTCCCCCGAAACTGCTCCTCCTCTGCCACCACTTCGGCCCCCTTGCGCGCCAAGAACCTCAAAGTGCAGAGATGACGCATCCGCGGGTGGATACCAGACGTAAGAGTCGCCGGTGTAATCGAACGTTACCCAGCAGGTGCCCTCCGAGCAGTAGGGGGTCGGATTCGGGCTAACCGCCTGCGAAGGCGCGGTAATGACAAAGCCAACCGCGGTAGCCAAAGCGATGGTTGCGGAAATGAGTTTTAGCCAGCGGCGTGATTTCTTTGAATGCATGCCGACAAAGGTAAAACTCCCGCCGAATCAACGACGGGAGTTTTCCACAGGTTCTCGGTGCTTACGCCAAACGAGCCTTTAGGTTGCTAGCAATCGACGCCATGAATTCGTCGGTGCTCTGGTAGGCCTGGCCCTTGCCAACAAGTGCTGCCAGGTCTTTGGTCATGTGTCCGGCTTCAACCGTTTTCACGATCACATCTTCGAGAGTTTCAGCAAACTTGCGAACCTCAGGAGTGTGATCGATTTCGGCACGAGCGATTAGTGCTCGAGTCCAGGCGAAGATCGAAGCGATCGGGTTAGTTGAAGTCGACTTGCCGGCCTGCCATTCGCGGTAGTGGCGAGTCACGGTTCCATGAGCCGCCTCGGCCAGAGTGGTCTTACCGTCTGGGGTGGTTAGAACCGAAGTCATTAGGCCAAGTGAACCGAATCCCTGAGCCACGGTGTCAGACTGCACGTCGCCGTCGTAGTTCTTACAAGCCCAAACGTATCCACCTTCCCACTTCAGAGCAGCGGCCACCATGTCGTCGATTAGACGGTGTTCGTAGGTGATGCCGGCAGCCTTGAAACGGTCGGCGTACTCAGCGTCGAAGACTTCCTGGAAGGCGTCTTTGAAAGCGCCGTCGTAAGCCTTCAAGATGGTGTTTTTGGTGGAAAGGTAAACCGGGTAGTTGCGGCTCAAACCGTAGTTGAAGCTCGCTCTTGCGAAGTCGCGGATTGAGTCCATGTAGTTGTACATACCCATGGCAACACCACCGTGTTCCGGGTAGTCGGCGATGGTCTGGGTCACTACTTCGCTACCATCTGCAGGTGTCCAGGTCATGGTTACGCGGCCGGCTCCAGGAACCTTAAAGTCGGTTGCCTTGTACTGGTCTCCGTGAGCGTGACGACCGATGATGATCGGCTTGGTCCAGCCAGGAACCAAACGTGGAACGTTTGAGATGATGATTGGCTCGCGGAAAACAACGCCGTCGAGGATGTTACGGATGGTACCGTTCGGGCTCTTCCACATCTTCTTTAGCTTGAACTCTTCAACACGTGCTTCGTCTGGAGTGATGGTTGCACACTTCACACCAACACCGTGCTTCTTGATGGCGTGAGCCGAATCAATGGTCACCTGGTCGTCGGTGGCGTCGCGGTTTTCGATGGACAGATCGTAGTACTCGAGGTCTACGTCGAGGAACGGCAGAATCAGATTGTCCTTGATGTTCTGCCAAATAATACGGGTCATTTCGTCGCCATCGAGCTCGACTACTTTGCCTACAACTTTGATTTTTGTCATTTTCCTAGCCTAATTGTTTAGTGATAAAAGTGGCGTTCGCCGGTGAAATACATGGTGACTCCCGCGGCATTCGCGGCGTCGATAACTTCCTGATCGCGCATCGAACCACCCGGCTGAACGATGGCGCGAACACCACCTTCGATGAGTAGCTCTACTCCGTCTTTAAAGGGGAAGAATGCATCTGAGGCGGCCACCGAATCAAGAGCGCGGTGAGCTGCTCGGTCGATTGCAAGTCGGCAGCTGTCCACCCGGTTTACCTGACCCATACCAACACCAACTGAGGCGCCGTCTTTAGCGAGCAAGATGCCGTTTGATTTCACCGCGCGGCAGGCACGCCAGGCAAACGCAAGGTCATTGAGAGTTGCCGAGTCGGCCTTGGGGCCGGCCACAAGTTTCCAGTTTGATGTGTTGAAACCGGTGAACTCATCGGGGTTCTGAACCAGCAAACCCCCGGAAATCTGCTTGACCTCAAGAGCTTCGCGCGAGTAGTTCGCCGGTAACTCCAAAACGCGTAGGTTCTTTTTCGCGAGTAAAACCTCGAGCGCACCAAGCTCGTAGCCGGGCGCAACAATCACCTCGGTGAAAATATCGCCGATCTGCCGAGCCATCACCTCGGTAACCGTTCGGTTGGCTGCAATCACTCCGCCGTAGGCCGACAACGGGTCGCAGAAGTGAGCCTTGGCATGAGCATCGGCGATCGGGTCTTCCTCAGATGCCGAACCGATGGCGATTCCACAGGGGTTGGCGTGCTTGATGATTGCCACAGCCGGTTCGATGTGATCGAAGGCACTTCGCACGGCCGCATCGGCGTCTACGTAATTGTTGTAACTCATCTCTTTGCCACCGAGAAGTTTTGCCTGCGCAATTCCAGCCACGGCATCATTTGAGGTTGAGCGGTAAATCGCAGCTGCCTGGTGGCTGTTTTCCCCGTAACGAAGAATGTTCAAAAGTTCTGCGCTGATCTCCAACTTTGGAGAGAAACCAGGGTTTTTGCTCTCGTTTTCGCTGGTCTGCCCAGCCTGCTGTTTCCACTGCGACGAAAGCTCGGAAGCAAACCAGTCGGCAACGGCCGAGTCGTAGCGAGCGGTGTGGGCAAACGCGGTAGCGGCTAGCTGGCGCCTCTGCTGCAAAGTGGTTCCGCCGTCGGTAATCGATTCGATGATTTCGTCGTAGCGATTTGGATCCACCACAATGGCAACGTTGGCATGGTTTTTCGCGGATGCTCGAACCATGGCAGGGCCACCGATGTCAATCTGATCAACCACGGCCTCACCCTTGGCGCCAGAAGCAACGGTTTGAATGAATGGGTACAGATTCACGACTACTAGTTGAAACGCCTCAATGCCTAGTTGCTCCAATTGGTCTTCGTGACTCTTTAGCCGAAGGTCTGCCAACAGACCTCCGTGAATCTTCGGGTGCAAAGTTTTCACACGGCCGTCGAGCGACTCTGGGAAGCCGGTAACCAGTGATACTTCGGTTACCTCAAAACCTGCGTCGGCGATGGTTTTTGCGGTCGAGCCGGTTGACACCATTGCTACTCCGGCTTCGCTGAGAGCCTTCGCCAATTCCAACAACCCGGTCTTGTCTGATACCGAAAGAAGAGCGCGACGGATTTCGATGCGGTCGCGGTGGCGATAGTCGTTTGGTTGGTTCGGGTTCTCAGCAGCCATGGTCGTCCTAAGTTATTTTGCGGTGTCTAGTTGAATCCGGTTTTCGGCGATGTCGCGAATCACGTTCACCAACAGTTTGCGCTCAATAACCTTGATGCGCTCGTGCAGTTCGTATTCGGTTTCATCGGCCAAAACTGCAAGGCGCTCCTGCGCCAAGTGCGGCCCGGTATCGACACCTTCGTCGACGATGTGGATGGTTACGCCGGTTTCCGTAGCCCCTGCGGCCAAAGCATCTCTCACACCGTGAGCGCCGGCATAAAGCGGCAACAGCGACGGGTGGGTGTTGATAAGTTTCGGAGAAAGCGCACCAACAAAATTCGCTGGCAGCACCTTCATAAATCCAGCCAATACAGTGAGATCGGGAGAGAAGTAGTTGACGTTCTCCAAAAGCATTTCTGCCCAGGCCTCACGAGAAGGAAAATTGGACGGGCTAACCACAAAAGTTGGAATTCCAAAAAGTTCAGCGTGTTCCAAGCCGCTGCACGGATTATCGGCGCCAACCGCCAAAACTCGCACTGGAAAAGTTGGGTCTAGTGTTGCATCAAGCAGCGCTCGAAGGTTCGAACCACTTCCTGAGATGAGTACTACAACGCCAATCACTTCTAAAGTTTACCTTTTCAGATGTGCGGGGATCTCAGCTGGAGCGCTGGGTCTGGCTGCGTAGAACGATGCCGCGAACGCTACCGGTGCCACCTCGAGGAAAATCCAAACAAACACCCAGAGCGGATCCGCACCGACGTCTTGCATTCTTCCCGGACCAATAGCCAGTTGGGTGATTCCGGCAAGAATGGCCATTTCGGCAGCAGCGACAAAGCCGATTGACAGCCCCATGGCAATCGACGAACTGAGCGGTGTAGCGAAATTGTGCCTTGCCTCAGCCGTGTACTTTTTGATGGCAACGGTCACCACAAGGGCAATCAGCGCTGGAAGTATCAGAATGATCATGCCGATTGCAGAATCTCCTGCGGGGATGGTTCCGAAAATCGGCAACGTAGGAATCGGCCCGAGGGCAGTTCCCAGCGGGCTCACGCTGGAGGCGGTGCCTATGGCGAAACCGGGACCGGCCAGCCAGGTGCTCACAAAGAAGGTGAGGTTTGGCAGGAACGCCAGTTGAAGCAGGGTTGAACCGAAACCACCGAACACGCCACCCTGCAACTGCTCGTAAAGCTGAATCACATTTAGCCAGTTCACGGCCACCAAAATTGCCAGAACAACGCTTGCGAGAGCCTGCATAGCAAACACGAATCCGGTTCCCGCTCTCAGTGCAGGAGAGGCAATGGATCTAATAACCCAGTGAACTTTCCCGCTTAGACCCTCGAGCCATGCGCGCCCTGCCACTCGTTCCATGGCTGGCGTTAGCTTGATGGCGCTCTGCGGAAGTGAGCCAAACAGCGACCCAGAAACCACTCCCGAAAGATAAAGCATGGCCGGAAAAAAGTACGCGGCAACCGGGTCTGGGCTCAGTTCTTTGGTAGCCGAGAGGGCCAAAAGGGCCGCGGAAAAGCCACCGTAAACGAGTGTCGCGCCGATCCAGCCTGGCCAGAGTTCGGCGGAGCCGTAGAGCCTCATTCCGCCGCGCCAGCCCAAACTGAAAATCATTAGTGCCGCTCCGAGTGGAAGAGCAGAAAAGATGAATGCTGGGATTTCTAGCGTGCCAAGTTCAGTGGCGGCAAAGTTGAGCGGCACTCCGTGACCCGCGAACCAAATATCGGCGGCTAGGCGGAATGAAGAAACCCAGTCGGTCGTCATTCCCGAATCGAGCCACCAACTGAGGGTGGTTCCGGCTACGAGAACAGCTAGTAAGGCTCCGGCCACCAAAATTGCGTCTAACCCGCTAATCAGCAGGGTTACTCCGCGAGTTCCTTCGGCCGCTGGTTTTGCCAAGAGACTAGAGGCTTGCGATCACTTCGCGCATCAGGGCGGCGGTCTCGCTTGGAGTCTTGCCAACCTTTACGCCAACGGCTTCGAAGGCTTCCTTCTTGGCCTGTGCGGTACCGGCCGAACCGGAAACAATCGCACCGGCGTGACCCATGGTCTTGCCCTCAGGCGCGGTGAATCCGGCAACGTAAGCAACAACCGGCTTGGTCACGTTGTCCTTGATGTAAGCGGCAGCCTTCTCTTCCGAGTCGCCACCGATCTCACCAATGAGAACGATTGCCTTGGTCTCAGGGTCGGCCTGGAAAGCGGCAAGTGCGTCGATGTGTGTGGTTCCGATGACCGGGTCTCCACCAATACCGATAGCGGTCGACATACCGATGTCACGAAGCTCGTACATCATCTGGTAGGTCAGGGTACCCGACTTGGAAACCAGACCAATCGGTCCAAAACCGGTGATGTCGGAAGGGGTAATTCCAGCGTTCGACTTTCCCGGGCTGATAATGCCAGGGCAGTTTGGGCCGATGATGCGGGTCTTCTGACCCTTAGAAACGTTGTAAGCCCAGAAGCTTGCCGAGTCGTGAACTGGGATGCCTTCGGTGATGACAACCAGCAGTGGAATCTCAGCGTCGATTGCCTCAACCGCAGCAGCCTTCGAGAAGGCTGGAGGAACGAAAGCAACTGAAACGTTTGCACCGGTAGCAGCCATAGCCTCAGCAACGGTTCCGAAAATTGGAAGGGTCTTGCCTTCAACTTCAACGGTTTCGCCAGCCTTGCGTGGGTTCACTCCACCAACAATGTTCGAGCCGCCTTTAAGCATGCGACCGGTGTGCTTCATACCTTCGCTACCGGTCATGCCCTGAACGATGATCTTTGAGTTTTCGTCTAGAAAAATAGCCATTTGTCTTTTGTCCTTCTAAGTTTCTATCGGTTGGCCAGTTCGGCAGCCTTATCGGCAGCCTCGTCCATGGTTGCAACCACGGTAACTAGCGGGTGGTTAGCTTCTGCCAAAATGCGGCGACCTTCGGCTACGTTGTTGCCGTCTAGTCGAACCACCAAAGGCTTGGTTGCTGCGGAGCCAAGCTTCTCAAGCGCTCCAACGATTCCGTTCGCAACTGCGTCGCAGGCGGTGATTCCACCGAATACGTTTACGAATACGCTCTTTACCTGCTTGTCGCCAAGGATGACGTCGAGGCCGTTAGCCATAACTTCAGCCGAAGCACCGCCACCGATGTCTAGGAAGTTAGCTGGGCGAACTCCGCCGTGCTTTTCTCCCGCGTAAGCAACAACATCCAGAGTCGACATAACTAGGCCGGCACCGTTTCCGATGATTCCAACTTCGCCGTCGAGCTTCACGTAGTTGAGGTCCCACGCCTTGGCCTTAGCCTCAAGCGGGTCAAGTTCGTCGCGTTCCATTTCTTCGCGGTCGGTGTGACGGAACTCGGCGTTGTCGTCTAAGGTAACTTTTCCATCGAGGGCAAGAATCTCGCCGTCTTCGGTTTCTACCAGAGGGTTTACCTCAACCAGCGTTGCGTCTTCCTTTACGAACACGTCGTAAAGCTTCACAAGAACCGGGGCCACCTTGGCTGCGGTTGCTTCGTCGAAGCCACCGGCTTTGGCAATCTCCAGTGCCTTTGGTAGGTCGATTCCGGTAACGGCATCAACTGGAAGTTTGGCAAGAGCATCCGGACGTTCTTCGGCTAGCAGCTCGATGTCCATTCCACCCTCAACGCTGCATAGTGAAAGGAAAGTGCGGTTCGATCGGTCTAGTAGAACCGAGAAGTAAAACTCGCGGGCGATCTTCGCACCCTGGGCAATCATGACGCGCTTTACAACGTGGCCCTTGATGTCTAGGCCGAGAATTGCTTCTGCGTGAGTGCGAGCCTCCTCCGGTGACTTGGCTACCTTAACGCCGCCAGCCTTGCCGCGACCACCAATCTTTACCTGCGCCTTAACAACTACAACGCCGCCAATCTTGGCTGCTGCCGCTTCGGCTTCTTCAGGGGTATCGGCAATAAGGCCCTGCAGAACAGGAACGCCGTGAGCTTCGAACATGTCGCGAGCCTGGTATTCAAAAAGATCCAATGTGATTCCATTTCAATGTGATTTGGGTTCAAAAAGGCCCATGACGTGGCCTTCAACCCCTCAAGTTTATAGCCCCATAACCGAGAAAACTGCGGTTATCGACTAAACGCCGCCACCACCCCCGCCGCCACCCCCGCCACCGGATGACCCGCCGCCGCCACTTCCGCTATCGGAACTAACTGCAAGGCTCTGAGTAATGGCTTCACTAAGCCCGGATGTGTTGAAGGTAGCCAATGTAGCAATCGGGATTAATGGGGTTTGGTTCGTTTCACTAGAGAATGTTGTGAGTACCTTGCTCCATTCTTCTTCGAGGCCCAGAAGAACTGCCCAGGGCAGTACCTCTTCATACAGATGGAGAATTTCTCCTTGACCCAGAGCGCCAGACTTTCGCAATGCGCCTTTGGGTGATTGGAGGAAGGCGAGTCGGTCTTTCTCGGCTAATCGGATGTAATCACGGAGACCATCCAAGTGAACCTGAAGATCAATTCCCGCCTGAGTCGGGCGTCGTTTGGAAAGCAGAATCGCAAAGTGCAGAACAGTTGCCGCGAGAGCTGCCACAACCGCCAGCACTGTGAAACCTGCGTCCACAACTTCATCCAATGAAGCAGCTGCCCAAATCAGACCCACTGCCAACGCAAAAACACCGAGCCAACCACCCAGTGCGGTCTTTACTGCGAAATGTGAATAGTAGCCCTGCGCCAGTGCCTGCTTGGCAGCTTCAATCGAAAAATCTTCGAAGATTTTCGAAATTCGAAGCGACTCTTGCTCGTCGATAATGCGTCCCAGTGTCACGTTGTTGCGACCATCCGGCATGAGCCCATTGAGCAAGCGCTTGAGCTCTTCGTTTGCGGGGGCCTTGCCGGTTCTCTCGAGAATCCAGCCCTCATCGTCGTGAGCTGCGATGGTTAGCGCTCCCGAGACAACAGCTTGCACGATCAATGCCGCCTGCCAACGATTGCCGCCGGTGATGCTTCCGACTACACCCATTGTTGGAGCGTCAGGGCCGGCATACTGCACCGCTACGAACTTTCTCATGCGACGACCGCCGAGCACCACAATGCGATACCAAATAGCCCAGATCAGCATCGCCAGGATTGCAATCAGAAATATCCAAAACATGAGTAGTGCAATTGAGCCGGAGACCAGCGAAATGTCGCCCGTATTAATGAGTCCCTTTTTAAAAGGGAGATTGATAGTTAGAGTCTCCCAAGGGGAAAGTGCAGTGGCGGCAAAATCGACTCTGGTGTTCTCGAGCTGCTGAACCAGATTCTTAGTTTCACAAGGTTGGCTCGCACCCTCCGGACCGGCATAGCAGGAGATGTCCTTGACCTGCAGCATCCTCGCAAGCTCTGGCGTAAGGACAACCCTGGCCGAGACACTTCCGAAGGGCTGCGCCCACCCGGTTCCGTTTACGTCCCAATAGAACTCTGAGGTGTCTTCGAAGTCGCGGACCACCCATTTCTGGGTGTACGAGATGATGTAGGTCTGACGACCATGGACATAGCGTTCATCGGTGAATTTCGAAACAACCTCAGAAAAACCATCGACCGATTCAACGCTGAAGTCGCGCGCCTGACCGTTTTCATCCACAACCGACACGACTTCTGTGCCCAACGAATGACCCTGGTAACTATCTGAAATAAGCCTACGGATGCCACGGTTCTGATCAGTCTCCGGAAAGATTGCGATTAGTGTTTCGGTGACCTTGAGTTGAGGAATGTTGTGTTCACCAAGCGAGAGTTGGTAATCCGCGTGCATTGATTCGAATTCAAAATCATCCACGTCTGCATGGGCGATCGGTGGAGTTATGAAGAACGACACCACCGCTAAACACACTGATGCGGTAACTCGTAGCAATCTGTGTTTGCTCATGTCTGAAATCTATCCCGCAATCGGCCGTTAGATCTTTTTGATTGGTGCGACTTTCACTAGCAAGCGTTTCTTGCCTGCCGAACCGAAATTGATTTCAGCGGTTTGGCGTGGGCCCTCGCCACTAACCGCGATCACTTTTCCGACTCCAAAATCGTCGTGTTCAATTTGGTCGCCGACCGCCAAGACAAGCCCCTCGTTGTTGCGAACCGAAGAGATTGCGCCCTTCCATTCGGTGCGAGGTTTAACTTCGCGATTTCCAAAACCGGAGGTGTCGGCGATTGACGGACGGAACTGCTTTGGTGCTCCCCCGCGGTTTGCCCCGCTTTCGCGCCAGGCAATTAGCTCATCTGGAACTTCGGAGAGGAATCGGCTTGGCAGTGCGGCATCAGTTTCGCCGAAGGTGCTGCGGCTGAGCGCGAGCGAGATGTGCAGGCGCTTTTTCGCTCTGGTGATTCCCACATAAAACAGTCGACGCTCTTCGGCGGTTCCGCCCGGAACCATAAAGGACATCTTGTGCGGAAGCAGGCCTTCTTCGATTCCGGTTAGGAAAACAATGTCGTATTCCAAACCCTTGGCAGTGTGCAGGGTCATAAGAGAAACGGTTCCCGACTCGTCGTCGATGTCGTCGGCTGCTGCAACCAACGCCACTTCGTTGAGGAAATCGGGAAGCTTTCCTTCCGGGTTGTTGCGCTGGAATTCCTTAGCAACGTTTACCAATTCGTCGAGGTTCTCAACGCGCGCCTCGTCTTGGGGGTCGCGGCTGGCTTTGAGCGCATCGAGCAAACCGGAACGGCTAAGTGCTGCTCTCAATATCTCATCGACGGTTGCCGTTTCGATCATCGCTTCGAGATCGTTAAGTAGATCTGAAAGTTGCAACACCGAGGTTGTGATCTTCGGGCCGAAACCCATGTCGGTAACGTGAGCCAAAACTTCGCGCACCGAGAGGTCGTTCTTTTCGGCATGCTTGGCAATTTGGGTTTCGGTGGCGTCGCCAATGCCACGCTTGGGAACATTCAAAATGCGACGAAGTGCCAAGTCGTCTTTACGGTTTGAAATGGCAACCAGGTAGCCGAAGGCGTCTTTGATTTCAGCGCGTTCGTAGAACTTCGTGCCACCGACCACTCGGTAGGGAAGTGCCGAGCGAATGAAGATTTCTTCCAGCGCACGGGTCTGTGAGTTGGTTCGGTAGAACACCGCGATGTCACGGTAATTCACACCCTGGCTGTGAAGCTCGTTGATTTCATCGGCAATGAACTGCGCTTCGTCGTGGCCCGAGTAACCGGTGTAGCCAACGATCTTTTCGCCGTCGCCTTTATCGCTCCACAGGTTCTTATTTGGCCTGTCAAAGTTGTTTCCAATAACCGCGTTGGCGGCTTTCAGGATGTTGTTGGTTGAGCGATAGTTCTGTTCGAGCAAAATAGTTTTCGCTCCGTTGAAGTCTTTTTCGAACTCCACGATGTTGCGAATGTCGGCTCCGCGGAAGGCATAAATCGACTGGTCGCTATCACCCACAACGGTGAGAGAGGCTGGGCGCAAAAGCTCGCCGGTTCTCGGGTCAACATCCGAAAACTCCGCCGGAAGTTCCTTGGTGAGTTCGCGAATTAGTGCGTATTGAGCGTGGTTGGTGTCTTGGTATTCGTCTACGAGAATGTGCCGGAACTTGCGCTGATACTGCGCGGCCACTGCCGGAAACGCGCGGAAGAGATGAACGGTTTCACCGATGAGATCGTCGAAATCGAAGGCGTTGTTTCGGCGAAGTTCGGCCTGATAAGAGCCGTAGATCGAAGCAATCGCCCGCTGAACCGGGTCGGCGGTATCGATGTTGCGGGCAAACTGCTCAGCGTCGATGAGCTCGTTCTTGGCGTTTGAAATCACCGACGAAACTCCAGCTGGAGTTAGCTTGTGAAGATCGGCACCGAGGTCTTTGATGAGCCTCTTGAATATTGCGCGGCTATCGCCAGAGTCGTAAATGGTGAAGTTTGGGTCGTGCCCCAAGCGTTCCGATTCGCGGCGCAAAATGGCAACGCAGGCAGAGTGGAAAGTTTTGAGCCAAATGCCGTCGGCCTCGCCGCCCAGCAGTTCCCTCACGCGGTGACGCATTTCAGCGGCCGCCTTGTTGGTGAAAGTAATTGCCAAAATTTGAGACGGCCAGGCTTCTTTCATTCCCAGGAGGTGTGCGATGCGCTTAGTTAGCACCGAAGTTTTTCCCGAGCCGGCGCCGGCCACGATTAGAAGCGCCTGACCCCGATAGAGAACAGCTTCACGCTGCTGTGGGTTCAAACCTTCGAGCAGGCGGGATTCATTGAAAGAAGTAAAAAGTTGGGGTGTCGACATGTCCCCCCAAGTTTAGGCGAGCCCCTCGACATAGTTTCGGAGCAGGTCTGGATGGTCGGCAAAGATTCCATCAACACCCGTCTCAATTAGGTGGTGAAAGTATTCCTCAACCGAATTTTTGGCGAACTCGACGCGGGCGGTGAAACCCCAAACGGGCAAACCGGCCTCGTGGATCCTGGCCACTAGCTCGGGCCTGCGCCTAATCAACTGAAAATCTAGGCTCACGCCGTCGTATTTAAACGCGTTTTCCTCGTCCCACTCTTCCAACCCGTAATAGAGAGGAAATCTCTTTCCCAACCTCGAGCGCAAAGCCTCCATGGTTGGCGGTTCAAAGGCCTCAACCATAACCGTTGCCCGAGAAGCAATGTCAGTCTCTTCCACAACATCAGCAAAGAGCGAAACGATGTCGATTCCCTGCTTCAAGAAATTCGGGGCGTCCTTCACCTCAAGAATCAGGGTCTGGCCAACCACCATTTCGTGGTTTAAAAACTCCGCCAAAGTTGGGATGCGGAATTGCCCGTCAAACTTCGCCGAACCAGGACGCCAATCCGGCACTCTTTCCTTGGCTCTCAGCGTTTGAATCTCGGCCAAAGTGAGTTCGGTCGCGAGAAATCGTCCTTGTAATTCTGGGTGTTCCAAAACATCGGTGGTGTCGGACAAATCGGCTTCATGACGTAGCACCAAATGGCCGTCTTTGGTGGGCACGATGTCGCATTCGAGAGCGTCAACATTCATGGTTAGCGCGAGCTCAAAAGACTCCAAAGTATTTTCGGGTCGGTAGGCCGGAGCACCCCTGTGCCCAAAGACCATTACACCGCTCATGCCTAAAGACTAGGGCTTTTTTTACCGAAAATCGTGACGTAAACTAAAGGTCTAAATGTTCGCGACACTATATAACAAAGTAACCCGAGGGGGACGCAGGCTAGCCGCATTTATAGCGCTATTAGCCCTAACCACCTCCTCGCTAGTCGCACTCGAACCGCCACCTCCCGCCGCAGCGGCAATTGTCACGAATAACCTAGTGCTCAACCTCGACGGAAATAGCACAACCTCCCTGGCGGCCACTTCTCCAACCACTTGGAATTCAATTTCTCCGGCATCCACAACACCTTCTGGAACCATCAACGGGCCGAGCAGGTATACCGAAACCAACCGAAACGGTTTGACCTTCACCAGTTCAAATGGCGTGTACTTCCCAGCAGGCACTGCACGCACTGCTGGTGACATGTCATTTGACGCATGGGTTAGGCCAGGAAACCTAAACGCGGAGTGGAATCTAATTGCGAGCCGTTGGTTCACCAGCCCAGCTGATGGCGCCGGTGGTGCACAAGACTGGCACTTCGGAATCCGATCCGGCAAACTGCACCTAGCAACGGCCAGCACAGGATCGGCTGGTTTCTACGGCAACACGACATTCCCACAGACCAGCGCCAACAAGTGGTACCACGTCGGTTTCACGATAAACGCATCCACGGGTAAGGCGCAGCTCTTTATCAACGGTCAAGCCGACTCTTTAGAGAACAACGCAACGCACACCGACAACGCCACCGCCCAACTTTGGCTCGGCGAAAACAGATCCTCCGGCGGTATCTACGGCGCCCCCATGGTACTCAGCAAGGTTCGTATCTACAGCGCCGCACTCACGGCTTCACAACAGGCTCAGAACTATCTGACCGACAGCGCGAACTACGGTTACGCGCCAGCCAACACCGTTGCTCCATCAACTACTGGCATCGCAAAGGTTGGCACGGCTCTCAGCACCAGCGGTGGAACCTGGGGTGTTGGTGATGCCGATGGCACAACCACTACCTATCAATGGCAGACTTCAGCAAACTCATCAACCTGGACGAACATCTCGGGGGCAACCTCGGCAAACTACACCCCAGTTGCTGGAGATGCGACCAACTACTTACGTGTTGTGGTTACCAAAACAAACAGTGCAGGCACTGCTACAGCTACATCTTCGGCCACGCTGAGAGTGCAAGCGGCATCGGGAACAGCGTTGATTAGTGGTGGCAAACTTACTGGTCTAACTACAACCGTCCCTAATGACGCCAACACCTACAACGTGACTCTGGCTACCAATAACCTTTTTGCAAGTATGGCGTTGGGCACAACCACGGGGCTTACCCTTGTTGGTGGTTACGCCAGCACCGCGGCCTACATGGCAACAACTATTGGTGGATCTGCACCAATAATATCTTTCCGTGGCACTGGTACTGCAATCAACACCGCTCTTGCAAACCTTACCTATACGTCATCTACGCAACAGGTAGACGTGGTCAAGCTGTACTACGCAAGCGCGGGTACTGGTACCGAAACCAAAAACTACATTCCGATTTACGACAACAACCAGCTGACCTTCCACTACTACGCATACAAGTCGCACGCATCTGGTAAAAATCGCGCCGACATGGACGCCTCGGTTGCTCCCCTATCCACAACTGACGGCGTTGAGGCGCGAGGGCCCTGGTACCTATCCACCCCTCGCTACCAAGTTGAGTGGGAACGAATAAAACTTATCGTTGGGCAAAACCAAGCTTTTATGGGCGCCCTCGCTGATGCTGGGTCAACCAACTGGTATTGGCCTGCCAACACCGACGGCTATTCTTCAGCAACCATTTTCGGAACCCAATCCGGAACCTTGGTAACAGCAACCAGCAACATTTACAACCAGACCAATACAACCCTTCCGTTTCACTCGGGAGAACCTAACAGCGGAACTTCAGCTGGTCGATCTGGATTTCTTTACATTAACAACAACCAGTTGGGTTGGGATGACATACCGCTAACTAACTCTGTGATTACGACTTTCACGATGGAAACCTATGGCACCACACCATTCGCGGTAACCTCTGGATCGTCTGGAGTTCTTGCTCAAACCGTTTCCGTGGTGGCATCCCACTCAGACGCCCCAACGGGTTTCACAGCGTCTGCCGCCGGAACCGGCTCCATAGTCATGGGCTGGAACCTGGCAACTGCCAATACAACCGGTGTTTCCATTACTGGTTACCGCATGGAAGCCTCGACGACTTCTAACTTCAGTACCGTGGTTGCTTCGAGTACATCCTCAACAAATAAAGCAGGCATGATTTCCGGTTTGGCCACAAACACTCTTTATTACGTCCGAGTGATGGCAACAACGTCTTCAGGGAATGGCGCAGCCACCAGCCCGCTCACCGTTACCACTACCTCCGCTGCTACCACAATCACGGTCGTAAGTTCTGGTGGTGGAACTGAGGGCACAGACTACTCACTAATAAATGGGTATTTCGTTGCGAAGTCTGGGCTCTCGGTAAATGTAAATGCCTCTGCGATTCAGAGCGCATTAGGGTCTTCATCGGTTAACTTGGCCGCAGATAGCGTTGTAGTAAATGCGCCGATTTCATGGAGTCTTTACCCAACTCTAACCATCGGAAATACCGCAACCAGCACGGTTTCAATCAACAAATCAATAACAGCAAATTCAGGTAGCGCTTGGATTATCATCCCGGCTTCGACATATTCCCTTGATGTGGCATCGGGTGCCAGCATCAACTTCACCGGAGCTGGAACCAGCAACAGGCTATATGTTGGTGGCGCGTTGCACACTGTTTTGAAAACCGAAGCAGATTTGGCAACCATGGTTGCCGGCGGAAAGTATGCACTCGGTAAGTCACTTTCTTTGGCAACAAGTTACATAACAGCGCCGATCAACCTGACTTTTACCGGAACCTTGGACGGTCTTGGTAACTCGATCGACGGCATGAAAATTGCCGCGACCACAACAGAACGTATCGGTCTCATAAACACTCTCGCCACCGGTGGTGTCGTTCGGAACCTTGGTGTCACAAATGTAGACGTAACGCTATCGAGCAGTAACTACAGAGTGGGTGCAGTAGCTGGAGGTTCAACCGGTGGAACCATGGATCAGGTTTGGTCAACCGGTTTCATCAGAACGACCACCACGAACAGTTCGTTGTCTCTGGGTGGACTGGTGGGTAATGTACCGTCCGGAACTTTAAACATTTCAAAGTCTTGGTCTTCTGTAAACATCGATTCGTCTACCAGCGGAAGCTCCACGGCGCTTGAGCAGGGTGGAATTATCGGCGGTGATGAGCTCACCGTACCGCAAGTGCACACATTGAGCGGTGGTTCGGTAAACCTGAGCCAGGTGTACGCAACAGGAACCTTGAAATGGGCTAGTTCCAGCCACCGAGGTATCGGTGGAATCATGGGCCTCAAGTACTCCACAGGAACGACGGCGATGACCGACGTATTCAGTTGGGTGACCTTCGCCTCCGGTGTCCCTGTCAATAACTTAGGTGGAGTTGTAGGGGTTGCCGCCGGTGGAACCACAACTCTGAACATGACCTACCACACAACCGCATCGTTGTGTGTGGCCACGGTGGAACCTGGGTGGTCGGCAACTCCAAACTGCTCTACCAAGCGAACTCCTGGAGAAACAGTTTCCGGTATCTCGGGTGCAAACTGGAGCACTTCTGGGCCGTCGATTCTAAAGAACCTGGCCTCCCCGGCCAAACCTCTTTACGTTCAAGTGGTCGCGCCAACCGATGGTTCATACGCGACAGTTAGCTATCAGATTGTTGATGGTTCGGGAGCCGTTCAAAACACAGCATCAATGAGCGCGATGAACCTATCGGTTTCTGGCACACCAGTGTATAAAGCTGCGGGCGTAGTTCTGAATGCCGCTAGCGCCAAGGCAAGCTACAGCACTTACTACGATTCCGGGTTGACGCTCTCAGGGAGTTCAGCAAGCTACTACTCACTTGGAACTTGGCGCGAAACCACATCGGTCACAATTTCTAAATTTGCGCAAACAGTAACCTGGGCTCCGACCACCTCGGTGAGCTTCGGATCGGGAACCTTTACTCCGAGCCCTGCTCCAGTGGCTTCTGGTGGAACAACAATTACCTACTCGGTGAGCTCGGCTGGGACCACGGGTTGTACCGTGAACTCCACTACCGGTGCCATCACCTACACCAGGGGCGGAAGCTGCGCTATTACTGCCACAGCCGCGAGCGCTGGAGACTGGCTAATTGCTAGTGACACCGAAACGTTTGTTATCGCCGAACCAGCAACTGCCCCAACCGGCCTCGCCGCAACCACCGCTGGCAGCGGAGTACTAAACATCGGCTGGGCCGCTCCAACGGTTAGCTCATCGGCTGCCATCACCGGCTACACGCTTACCTACTCAACCAACTCGGGAATGACCTCCCCAACCACAGTCAACGTTGGAAACACGAGGGGTTACCTACTTACTGGCCTGACTCCGGGCACTGTTTACTATTTCCAAGTTCGAGCAGTTAGTGGCTCCACCTGGACCGGACCTCTAAGCACTACTGCATCGGCCACCCCGAACAGCACTGCAACTACCATCAACGTTGTAGCATCCGGCGGTGGCGTTGCGGGCACTGACTACAAAATTAACGGCGGTGTGATTTCGACCACTGGCACCGCGAACATCAACGCGTCGGTAATTGCGTCATTACTGGCAACTGAAGGCACAGTTCAGTTGGCCGCAACCAATGTGAACGTGAACTCAGCGATCGCCTGGAGCGCGAACTCTACTCTGGTTCTAGGAAACACGTCGTCAGCCACCGTAAACGTAAACAGCACGATCTCGGGTTCCGGAAACACAGCCGGAGTAAAGATTCTTCCAGCAACGTATGGGCTATCCGTGAAGGATGGCTCCTACATTCGACTAACTGGCGCGACGCCGAGCTTCAACGTGGGTGGAACGTCCTACACGGTTGTCAACACTCTGGCTGGGCTAGCAAACGTTGCCTCTGGAACTACCTGGGCACTAACCGCCCCGATCACTCTCACAGCGACTTATACGGCAGCCGTAAAAGACTTTACATTCACTGGCATCATGGATGGTCTTGGAAACACCATCAACAGCATGACGATGAATATCACAGCAACAAAAGATGCTGGTTTTTACGCGGCGCTTGGTGGCGCAACTGTTCGAAATGTGGGTTTCACCAACGTCAATATTTCAAGCCCGACCGACGCAATCAACACACGCCTCGGTGCGGTTGCTGGAAATGGTTCGATAACGGCCTCGGTTACCAACAGTGTTAGCCAAGTTTGGGCAACCGGATTCATCAACCAAACCTTTGCCGGAACGGCGAAAACCGAAGCCGGTGGATTGTTTGGTGGCGCCCAAACCGGAACTTTGAACATCACCAAATCATGGTCGAGCGTTGCAATAAGCACCAAGGCATATTCGGTAGGTTCAGGTGGAATCATCGGTACCAACGTTGGAAGCTTTAGCGGGGGAACCTACAGCGGTGCTGCCCTCACGATTACTGAGAGTTACAGCACAGGAAACATTCTCCGCGACTTGCCTGCTAGCCCGCTGTGGTATGGCAACGCTGGAATCATCGGGGTCTCTTATGGAACTAGCACGACCCTCACGAATGTCTTTTCTTGGGGAAATATAAACTCGACCGGAGGTGGCTCGGGAACTTCCACGGCTGGTATCTCTGGTGTTGGTGCTGCAACAGTTTCAAATGCGTACACAACTCACGCCGCCTGTGGCGGCACTGCTACTAACTGCATTGCAAGCCAAACTGCAGGCGTGGCCGTAACCGGCGGAACTGGTTTTACCACCGGGCTTTGGCAGTCGGTAAACGGAACCTCGCTCGTAAACTTGACTCCACCAACCAAGAGCCTTTACGTACAGGTTATTGCTCCAACAAACGGCGCATACAGCACCATTGGTTATCAAATCGTAGACTCAACCGGCACCGTCCAGACGCTCAGCACCCTAAACCTCTCGGTTTCTGGAACCCCGACCTATACAATTACCTCGGCGAGTGCGATTGGTGCCTATTCAGTTGCCTATGTATCGGGCCTGACTCTTGGTGGCACCTCAGCTAGCGTTTACTCACTAAATGCTTGGATTACCAACACCTCGGTAACAATCAGCAAGTACGCTCAGAGCATTTCTCTCGGGACTACCGCACCAACCACCGCTGCCGTTGGCTCCACTTACACGCCAACCGCAACTGCAACCAGTGCCCTGTCTGTAGTGTTCACCATCGACTCGGCCAGTTCGAGTGTTTGTACTATTGCCAGCGGAGTGGTGACGTTTATTGCTATCGGTGATTGTGTGATTAACGCCAACCAGGTTGGAAACACTTCTTACCTAGCGGCGACTCAGGTGCAGCAAACCGCTACAGCAACCGCCAAGGGAGCCCAGACCGTTTCGTTCAGTTCTACCGCTCCAAGCGCCAAGGTTTCTGGAAGTACCTACACCCCAACCGGAAACTCCACCAGCGGGTTGAACCCGGCGATCACGGTTGACTCGGGTTCGTCGGCCATTTGTTCTATCGCATCGGGAGTTGTTTCATTTGCATCTGTCGGTAACTGTGTCCTGAACATCAACCAAGCTGGAAACGCTAACTGGAATCCTGCCTCTCAAAGTCAGCAAACAGTCGTCGTGGCAAAGGGCGACCAGACGATTACTTTCTCTAGCACTGCACCAACATCTGCGGTGGTTGCAGGCACCACCTACACACCAGCAGCAACCTCAACCAGCGGTGGCGCGGTGGCGTTCACGGTTGATCTAGCATCGTCCGCAGTATGTTCAATCGCCTCTGGTGTTGTCTCATTCCAGACCGCCGGAGCCTGTCGAGTAAACGCCAACCAGGCAGGAAACGTCAACTGGAACGCCGCCACCCAAAACTTCCAGAGTTTCACCGTTGGCAAGGGAACTACGACTCTTGCGTTCACCTCAACGGCTTCGAACCCGAAGGTCAACACCACTTACACGCCTGTCGCTGCGTCTTCGGGAACTGGAACTGTTACCTACACAATCGATGGCACGTCGTCATCAATCTGTTCAATCTCAGCCGGCGTTGTTACCTTCAATGCGGTTGGAACTTGTAAGGTCAACGCCAACCAGGCAACCGACGCAAACTATCTAGCGGCCACTGCCACCCCACAGACCATAACTGTGGTCAAGGGTGATCAAACCATCACCTTCAGTTCAATTGCGCCTCTGGCAGCCGTGGTTTCAGGAACCGGATACACCCCAACCGCAACCTCTACTAGCGGCGGCTCTGTTTCCTTCACCATCGACGGAGCTTCGGCGGCGGTGTGTTCGATTACCACCGGTTCGGTGACCTTCCAGAGTGCCGGTATCTGTAAGGTTTTGGCTAACCAGGCAGGTAACGCCAACTGGAATGCAGCGCCACAAAACTTCCAGACTTTCACCGTTGGCAAGGGAACACCAACGCTTGAGTTCACCTCCAACGCAACCAGCCCGAAAGTTAACTCCACCTACACTCCGGTTGCCAGCTCCTCAAGCAGCGGAAATGTTACCTACGTGATTGACGACACCTCGGCATCTGTCTGTTCAATCGCAGCCGGTGTGGTCTCGTTCACAGCAGTTGGTAGTTGTAAGGTCAACGCCAGCCAAATCAGCGATACCAACTGGCTCTCGGTCACTCAGGTTCAACAAACCATCACCGTGGTTCAGGGTGACCAGACAATTGCGTTCTCGACTAACGCACCAACGTCTGCCGTGGTTGCTGGGGCAACTTACACGCCAACGGCAACATCAACGAGCGGTGGGGCCGTAGCGTTCACCATCGACGACGCGTCTTCTGCTATTTGTTCAATCACAGCTGGCGTTGTTTCGTTCCAGGCGGTTGGTACCTGTAAGGTTCTGGGCAACCAGGCCGGTGACACTAACTGGGCTGCCGCCACAGAGAACTTCCAATCGTTCGAGGTAGCCAAGGGTGCTCAAGTGGTTGCATTCACCACCAGCGCGCCAACCGATGCCGTGGTCGATGGAACCACCTACACTGTGGCCGCAACCGGTGGGGCAACCAACGAAGCTGTTGTGTTCACCATCGATGGAACGTCCTCTGAAGTCTGTTCGATCAGCGGCACTGAGGTTTCCTTTACTGCGGCTGGAACCTGTAGGGTCAATGCCAACCAACCTGGCGACGCAAACTACGAAGCTGCTCCTCAGGTGTCGCAAGCCTTCACAGTTGGCAAGGGCTCTCAGGTTGTTGCATTCACCTCAGGTGTTCCGAACGGCGTTCGCGTTGGAGACTCGGGTTACGTTCCTACTGCCACCGGCGGTTCAGGTAGTTCAGTTGTAGCCATTTCGGTGGCCGACGAGTCGTCGTCGAAGTGTTCTATCAGCGATGGCGAAGTGTCATTCCTAGCCGCCGGCGATTGTGTGCTTGAGGTAACTCAAGCAAGCGACGCAAACTACGAGGCAGCGCAAACCGTTACGCAGACCATCGCCATTGCCAAGGGTCTTCAAACCATTACTCAAACCAACTCGGTTCCAGCTGCGGCATTTGTTGGAATGGGTACGTTCACCCCAACCTTCACCGGTGGTCCATCCGGCAACGCCGTAACTCTTGAGATCTCTTCCGGAAGCACCGATGTCTGTTCTGTGGATAACGGTGTAATCACAATTACCGGTGCTGGTCTATGTAGGTACCTCGTGAACCAGGTCGGCGACGACAACTACGAAGCGGCCACCGAATTTGTCGCAGGTTTCATGGTCGACAAGGGTACGCAGGTAATCAGCATCAGCACCAGCGCGCCTAGCGATGCCGTGGTTGGTGGGGCAAACTTCACCCCTGCCGCTACCGGTGGCCCAACCGGATACCCGGTGGTATTCCGAGTAGAGGATTCATCGGTTAGCGTTTGTTCGATTTCGGCCGGCGTAGTTCGATTCGTTGGTGTTGGCACCTGTTTGATTGGGGCCACCCAGTCTGGCGACAGCAACTACGAGCCTGCAAGCGATTCGATTAGTTTCGAAGTGACCAAGGGTTCACAGGCAATCAGCTTCACCTCGACTGCTCCAACCACGGCTGTAGTTGGTGGCCCTCAGTATTCACCGGTCGCCACCGGTGGAGCCACGGCCAACAACGTGGTGTTCCAAATTGCATCGGCTTCGGGCTCGATTTGTGCGCTAACGGCCGGAAAGATTTCGTTCCAAAGCCCAGGCGACTGCGTGGTTGAGGCGAACCAAGACGGAAACACCAACTACAACGCCGCTCCGATGCAGACTCAAACCATTTCGGTGGGTAAGGGAAGCCAGGTTCTAACTTTCGTTTCGTCGGCGCCGAGCGCTGCTCGAGTTGGCGGCACCACCTACCAGCCGATTGTTACCGGCGGACCATCAACTTCTGCAGTAGCTTTCAGCATTGCTGCCGCGGCAGCGAGTGTGTGTTCAGTTAGCAACGGCGTTGTCTCGTTCACCGGCGTCGGTGACTGTGTGATCGAAGCAAACCAAGCTGGCGACAACAACTACAACTCAGCCAACCAGCTAACTCAAACAGTTTCTGTGGCCAAGGGAACACAGGTGGTTACCTTCACCTCAACTCCACCGTCGCTTCGCCCAGTTCAGGGAACCACTTACACACCAACTGCTTCGTCTGGTGGCTCGGGAATTGCAGTTGTATTTACCATCGCTGCCGAGGCCGCGTCGCTGTGTTCAATCAGCAACGGTGTGATCACATTCCAAGCTGTTGGCGACTGCGTGGTTTACGCGTACCAGGCTGGAAACTCGAATTGGAACGCCGCTCCGCAGGTTTCCCAGGTGTTCGACATCACCAAGGGTGAGCAGGTTGTAACTATCACTTCCGAGGCTCCTACCGATGCAGTGGTTGGAGGCACCGCCTACCAGCCAACCGCGACCGGAGGTTCGGGAACCAAGGCTGTTACCTACAGTGTTTCGGCGCTTTCAGCCGATATCTGTTCGGCCAACTCGGGTTCCGTGAACTTCCTAGCGGCCGGTGTTTGTTTGGTTGTGGCCAACCAGGCTGGCGATGCAAACTACAACGCCGCTACCCCGGTTGTTCAGAGCATCAATGTTGGCAAGGGTAGCCAGAGTGTTGCATTCAGCTCTATTTTCCTAACCGCTCAGGTTGAAGGAACGGCCTACCGCCCAACTGCTAACACCGGTGCCAGCGTAAGCCCGGCCATATTCAGCATTGCATCTCTGTCGAGCGCCATTTGTGAGATTGTTAGCGGCACCGTTTACTTCCACGCCGTAGGCGATTGCGTGATTGAACTCAACCAAGACGGCGATGCCAACTACAACCCAGCGGCGGCTGTTACCCAGGTGATTTCGGTTGCCAAGGGAACCCAGTTGCCGTTGATTGCCCAAACCAGCTTTGAGAGCCTGAGCCTCGGTGAGACTCCTCCAACCACCGTCATCGGTGTCACCGGTGGATCTGGAACGGGTGCCGTAACCTGGACGATTTCGCCTGCGAGTGCATCGATTTGTTCGCTCTCTGGCGATGTGGTTACCGGTCTATCGGTTGGCTACTGTGACCTGGTTGCCACCAAAGCTGGAGACGACAACTTCCTTGAAGAAACCGTTGAATTGGCAATACTGGTTGCCTCCGGTGGTCAGACTCCGGTGCGCACCAGCGTGTCCGTTGCCGAGCCGGTTTATGAACCTGGTCTGGAACTAGCTCTGGCCCTAGACGGCGGAAATGGCACCGGCGCAATCTGGTTTGAATCCATCACACCTGAGGTGTGTACCGTAACCGAGGCTGGAGAAGTCTCAGTTCTAAAGGGTGGTGTCTGTTCGGTAATCGGACACAAGGCCGGAGACGAAAACTTCATCGCCGCTCAGGACGGCCTAACTTTCACAATTGCCAGGGCCGATCAGGGAACTGTAAACCTTGAACTCGACCGCACTCTCACCTATTCACCAGATAGTGCTGTGAGCGGCACTTTGAGTGTTTCCGGCGCGAAGTCTTCTACCTCACCTAGCTTCAACCTGGTCTCGGGCACCTGTGAGATTTCCGGAACCGAGCTAAGCGCTACTGAGGCCGGGGATTGTGTGGTTTCGGTGTCGGTTGGTCAAGATGACAGCTACCTGGCAAAGACCGTTGAACGCACCTTCACGGTTGCCAAGGCCACTCCAGCGGCCCTTACCGCTACCGTAGTGAGCGGTGAACCAAACGCGATTGCCTGGAGAGGTAAGTCGGTTACGCATTTCAATGTGGCAGGTGGCTCGGGCTCCGGAACCATTTCGGCAAGTACCACCACCGCTAACATCTGTTCGGTTTCACTTACCGATTCGGTCATTGAGGTTACCGGTCTGGCTCAGGGTACCTGTGTGGTTTCAATGAACCAGGCCACAGACTCCAACTACGAGCTTCGCCAAACCACCTTTAACGTATCGGTGCTTGATCTGCCTTCCGCACCACAGAACTTCAACGTCAGCAACACCGGCGCCAACCAAGACGGCTCGATGTCGATTGCCGTTACTTGGAGCGCGCCGGCAACTGCTGCGACGCGTGCCGCGGTCTCTGGCTACGAGGTTCAGTCGAAGACCACTGCTGCTAATGATTGGGAAACCGTGCCAAACGGTGAGCTAGACGCCGCTGCCACGTCGCTAAACGTGACGGTACCTCCTTGGTCGCAGGTGTTCTTCCGCGTTGCACCAATTTCGAGCCTCGACGATGAAAATGGCGCGAACCGCAACTGGATCACTCTCACGCAGAGTGGAACTAACATTCAGGTTCCATTCGACGTAACTGGAACGCTTGCCACTATTTCGACTAACCTAGCGGCCACCACTTCGGGTGAAACCGTTACCCTCACCGGAACCGGTTTCGACGCGACGATCACCACTCGCGTTCAGCTTTCAACCGCCAGCCCAGTGTTCGCTGCTGGATTCGGTAGAGCCGCTCTAGCTCAAACCGTTGTGGTTCCGGCTACCGTCTTGTCTCCAACCGAGATTCGATTCACTCTGCCGAAGATTACACTTCCGAAAGGCCGAACTTCGCTTGCCACCGAAGTGCGAATCCTCACCGCAAACGGAATTAGTTCCCAACCGGTGTCACTGGAGTACATCCCTAAAAAGCTGGCCCAAACGCTTGCTTTGTCAGGTCTGCCAGCTTCTAAAGCAACCTTGAATATCGGTGGCGCATTAGTCTCTGGTATCGCTACTGTTGCTGTTGTCGGTAAGCCGACTCAGGCTGGAGCGACGCCAACTGTGACGGCAACCCCCGCCAGCGTCTGTACCGCGGCCGTTGTAAACAGAACGGTCACCGTGACTCCAATTGGTCGAGGCGTTTGTGCAATTTCGGTCGTTGCTCCGGCAACTCCTGGTTTCACCGCCTCTGCGGCCAAGACCTACAGCTACACCGTTAAGGGTTACACCCAGAGCATTACCTTCGCGAACCCAGGAGCCAAGACTTACAGCGCAAGCCCGCTGGCCCTAACCGCACTATCCTCGGCTCTATTGCCCGTTACCTTCAGCACAACCACCACAAAGACCTGCTCGGTAATCGGCAGCGAACTAAAGATGATTGCAGCCGGTCCTTGTACTGTCACCGCCAGCCAAACCGGAAGCAGCACCGTTGAAGCGGCTTCGAAAGTAACGCAAACCTTTGTCATCGCTAAATCGCCTCGCAGCGCCGGGCTTACCGCAACGGCAGACAGCATTTCTGCCACGGGTGAGCGGACCAGTCAGACCTTCGACGTAACCAGCTCGCTAGCCGCTGCCCCGGTGACGGTCTTTGTTGGGGAAAACCCAGTGGACATTCCGGTAACGCTAAATAAGCGCGAAGGAACTCTGCTGTTCACCGTTGACGCGGCTGCCGACAAGGCTGGAATCTGTTCGGCTGAACCTGGTGAGGCAGGAGCTCTGCTGGGAAGCATCACCATGCTCGACATTGGTACCTGTAAGGTCACCATTGCTCCTGCTGAAGACGCAGCGTGGAATGTTGTCCTCAAGGAAACCATCGTTATCACCGTGGTTGGTTCCGCTTTTCCAGCTGGTTCAGTAGAACCTAATCCACCTATCGGAGACGCCACCCCCGCACCTGAAGATTTCGATAACACTCCTGGAGACGTTGACACCGAGCCGGCCGTGGCTCTGAACTTGGACCCAACCGTTTCCAAGTCCTACTCGTTCGGTACCGAAGATGGATTTGCCTTTGACCCTGCGTCGGGCAAGATCATCGTAAAGACCCGTTCGGTCTTGGTTGGTACCTGGACCGCGATTTTGAAGTCGCCTTCTGCCGACAAGAAGTGGTTCAAGATCAAAGGCAAGATCGTTAAGAAGAAGCAAACATACGTCGACGTCGCCTCTTGCACCACCAAGCTCACTGTGAAGAAGGACCCGAAGCTCAAGAAGAAGGTATCGCGAGTTATTGGAGCGGGCTGTTTGCTGAGCGAGAGCGGTAAAGCCGCGTTCACCGCGGTTGGTATTCAGAAGATCAAGATGAAGTACAAGCGAATTCGCCAGTACGCCAACACCGGTCTGGATTACCGCGGAACTTCAAAGGCTAAGACGAGAATTCTGAAGAAGGTCAACCGCACCGTGGTAATCAAGGTTGGACGCACCAACTAAAAAATAGTTTCTAAACTATTCCCACTCGATGGTGCCGGGCGGC
>JBEGUF010000065.1:0-7282 GCA_041179025.1 Actinomycetota bacterium
CGGCCAAAGGCTGCGTCTAGGTCTACCAGGTGAATCCATTCGGCACCGGCTTGGATCCAGGTCATAGCTGCTTCCACCGGGTCGCCGTAGTCGGTCTCCGAGCCAGCCTCACCCTGGGTTAGGCGAACCGCCTTGCCGTCGGCTACGTCTACTGCTGGAAGAAGTTCAAGGTAATTGGTCATGTTGTCCTAAAAAGTATTGAGCCAGTTGTTTAGAAGTTTGATTCCAGCTTCTCCGGATTTCTCCGGGTGGAACTGGGTTGCCGAAAGCGGGCCAACTTCCAAAGCTGACACAAACTTGGTGCCGTAATCCGTCCAGGTTACTTTCGGCGGAATGAATGAACCGATTGCCTCGAGCTCCCAGTTGCGCACACCATAGGAGTGCACAAAGTAGAAACGCTCGTGCTCCACACCTTTGAAGAGTTTGGAGCCCTTAGCCGCCTCAACCGTGTTCCAACCAATGTGCGGAAGACGCGGGGCGTCTAGTAACTCAACGGTTCCAGGCAGTTGACCCAATCCCTGGGTTTCCACACCGTGCTCAAGCCCGGTTTCAAAGAGAACCTGTTGACCAACGCAAATACCCATGACGGCTTTGCCAGCAACCAAACGCTTATCGATTAGTTCATTCACGTTGAAGGAATTTAGGGCTTCCATAACGGCAGCAAATGCTCCAACGCCCGGCACAAATAGACCGTCGGCTTCCAAAACTCGGTTTCGCTCACGGGTGAGTTCAACCTCTGCTCCGGCCGCCTCCAATGCGCGAACCGCGGAATGCACGTTGCCTATGCCGTAGTCGAGAACAACCACCGACGGTTTGCTCACAGAGCGCCTTTGGTTGAAGGAATGCCCTTCACTCTTGCGTCGGCTTCAACGGCTTTGCGCATTGCTCTAGCGAAAGCCTTGAACTCGGTTTCGGCAATGTGGTGAGGGTCGCGTCCATTCAAAACGTTGATGTGGAGGGTGATTCCGGCGTTCAGCGCGATTGCCTCGAAGACGTGACGCACTAGCGAACCGGTGAAGTGACCGCCGATTAGGTGATACTCAAATCCGGCAGGTTCTCCGGTGTGCACTAGGTAAGGGCGGCCAGATAGGTCGACCACTGCTCGAACCAAAGCTTCATCAAGTGGCACGGTGGCATCGCCGTAGCGTGAGATACCGGCCTTGTCGCCAAGCGCTTCACGGATGGCCTGGCCAAGAACGATGGCGGTGTCTTCAACCGTGTGGTGAACATCGATGTGCAGATCGCCGGTTGCTTTGATCTGAAGGTCGATTAGCGAGTGCTTAGAAAAAGCGGTGAGCAGGTGATCGAAAAATCCAACACCGGTGTCGACGCTCGACTGACCGGTGCCGTCGAGGTTCAAGGTGAGCTCAATGCTCGACTCGCTGGTGCTGCGCTTGATGCTGGCTGACCTGCTCATTAAATGCCTAACCTGGGAGAAAACGTCGTTGGGATTGAAATCAGTTTAGCCCCGATGGGTTAGTTCGGCTAGAGCCGTTAGGAACGCGGTGGTTTCCGATGCGGTTCCCGCGGTTACGCGCAAAGTGTTTGGAATCCCAACATTTCTAATCAAAATGCCTCGGGCCAATAGAGCCTCAAACATTTGATCAGGGTTCTCCACCCCTCCAAATAGCACGAAGTTTGCGTCGGAGCGATACGGGTCGTATCCGAGTGCTTCCAATTCGATTAGCAAACGGTCGCGTTGCACCTGGATGTCGGCGACGGTTGCCAATAACTCGGAACTGTGGTCTAGGGCTGCTTCTGCGGCAGCCTGGGTGAATGCGCTCAAGTGATACGGCAGGCGAACTAAGCGCATGGCGTCGATCACGGCCGGGTCGGCGGCCAGGTATCCGAGGCGGGCTCCAGCAAAGGCGAATGCTTTCGACATGGTTCGGCTCACCAATAAACGCGGACGACCGGGCAGGAGCGAAATAGCGCTTTGCTCCTGTCCGTGGGAAAACTCGGCATACGCTTCATCAACCACGACGATGCCTTCGGTGGCTTCGTAAGCTGCCTCAATGCATGAGAGTGAAAGCGGAGTGCCGGTTGGATTGTTCGGGGAGCAAAGCATCACGATATCTGGCTTCGCTTCGGCAATAGCGGCCTGAATGAGTTCTGGCGTGAGCTCGTAACGATCGGCACGTTCCGCCTCAACGTAGTCGGTGTCGGCACCGAGCGCGATCAGGGAATACATCGAATAGGTGGGCTTGAAACCGAGAGCCTTGCGACCTGGGCCTCCGAAGGCCTGAAAGATTTGCTGAATGACTTCATTCGAGCCATTAGCTGCCCAGATTTGCTCGGGGGTTAGGTTGAACCCAAGGTACTTGGCCAGTTTTTCCCGCAGCTCTAGAAATTCGCGATCCGGGTAACGGTTGATGTTGATAACCGCAGCCGCCAGACGGGATACCACGTCGACGGCGACAACCTCTGGGATTCGGTGAGAGTTCTCGTTTACGTTCAGAGCAATCGGCACATGCAGTTGTGGGGCACCGTAAGGAGTGCGCCCCTTCAACGAGTCGCGGATTGGTAGGTCTGAAAGTTCGGTCACCTGACCAATATTAGTTGTCTAGTTTGGCAGGGCTAGACGCTGGCCGGGCTGGATGTCGTTTGTGGTGAGGTTGTTCAGATCAACCAGGTTTGCAATCCACTCGCGGTGGGAAACACCTTCAGCGTGTTCCGCAGCCAAACCCCAGAGTGTTTCTCCAGACGAAACGGTTATGTAGCTGAGCTTTACTTCTGGCGAAGAGCCTGAAGCAACGGCGCTTCCCGAGGCAAAAGCAACAGCTCCACCTAGCGCTAGAAACAGAATGATGGCCTTGCTTAGGCCGGTTAGTCTTTGAGTCTTCATGGGATTCCTTACTCTCTCATTCGAACATTTGTTCCGAACATTTGTTCGTATAGATAAAGAATACGGCTACCCCCCGACACGTTGTCAATAGTTTTTCGAATAAATGTTTGGTTTTTTCTAAATAATCGAATAATCTTTCGATAAGACGAAGTAAAGGAAGACTATGTTCGACGAACACGAAGACCTAGCGGATTACCTGCCAGCTGGCGCCACCGAGAAACTAAGCGCTAAGCAGCAACTCATCCTGGCCGTTATTGGCAAGTTCCAGCAGACCAAGGGCTTCTCCCCGAGCATGCGTGAAATTGGCGAGCTCGTTGGTCTCAAGAGCGTGGCCTCTGTCAGCTACCAGCTCGGCGAACTTCGCGCTCTGGGTTTTCTGGAGAAAAACGAAGGCCTGCAGCGCGCAATCTCCCCTATCGTTTCAAAAACTGGAGCCATTGCCATCGACGCTAACTCCAAATCGATTCCCCTGGTTGGTCAGATTGCTGCCGGAACCGGGCTACTTGCCGAGCAGAACATCGACGACCACTTCACTCTTCCAAACCAGTTGGTTGGAAAGAGCGACGATCTATTCATGCTGAAGGTAAAGGGTGACTCGATGATCGACGCCGCTATCTGCGATGGAGACTGGGTGGTTATCCGCATGCAGCAGACCGCTGAAAACGGCGACATCGTGGCTGCCCTTCTTCCAGACTCGGAGGCCACTGTGAAGGTGTTCAAGCAGACCAATGGTCAAACTTGGCTGCTTCCGAGAAACTCCACTTTCGATCCCATAGACGGTTCACACGCCGTGATCATGGGTCGCGTTGTTTCGGTGCTACGCGCTCTCTAGGTAAGGCTTTAGCTCAGCGGCTAAATCAGGCTTCACCATCGCTTCGATTAGCGTTCCCGTTTCCAGGTGCTCGGAACTGAGCAGTTTCCCGTTGAGATGAATCTTGGAAATCAAAGCACCCTTGTCGTAAGGAACCAAGGCCCTCACTCGAACGTCTGGTGATGGAATTCTACGAGCGATCTCTGCTAACAGCTCCTCAATTCCCTCGCCCGAACGAGCCGAAACAAACAAAGCATCAGGAGCAAGATCGCGCAGTTTCATCCTGGTGAAATCGTCGGCCAGATCAGACTTGTTGAAAACCACAAGTTCGTCGATGTTTGAAGCCTCAACCTCGGCGATTACCTCACGCACGGTAGCCAATTGGCCTTCCGGATCCGGGTGAGAGGCATCCACCACGTGAACGATTAGATCGGATGCGGCAATTTCCTCAAATGTGGAACGGAACGCCTCCACGAGTTGGTGCGGAAGGTTTCGAACGAAACCAACGGTATCGGCAAGGGTGAAATCACGACCGTCTCCGGTTTGAGCCTGACGAACGGTGGGATCCAAAGTTGCGAATAGTGCGTTCTCAACCAAAGCACCCGCGCTGGTTATTCGATTCAGAAGTGATGACTTACCAGCGTTGGTGTAACCGGCGATAGCCACTGCCGGGATTTGGTTCTTTACCCGTTGAGCGCGCTTAGCATCTCGAGCCGGCTTCATCTCAACAATCTGCTTGCGAAGTTTCGAGATTCTGGTGTTGATGCGTCGGCGGTCAAGTTCAATCTTGGTTTCACCCGGACCGCGAGAGCCCATACCAACACCACCGGCAGCCTGACCTCCGGCCTGTCGGCTCATGGATTCACCCCAACCGCGAAGACGTGGCAGAAGGTACTGAAGCTGGGCTAACTCAACCTGCGCTTTACCCTCACGACTCTTGGCGTGCTGGGCAAAAATGTCGAGAATCACAGCGGTTCGGTCGATGACCTTTACCTTCACCACATCTTCTAGGTTTCGTCGCTGAGATGGAGCCAATTCGGTGTCGGCAATCACAGTGTCGGCGCCTGATTCAACTACTAGTTGGCGAAGTTCTTCGGCCTTACCCTTTCCCAGATAGGTCGCAGGGTCGGCTTTGACTCTTCGCTGAAGCAGGCCGTCTAGAACTTCGGAACCAGCGGTTTCTGCTAGCGCAGCCAGTTCACGCAGAGAGTTTTCAGCGTCGAGCAAAGTGTTCTGGCCCCATAGGCCAATTAGCAACACGCGCTCCATGCGGAGCTGACGATACTCAACCTCGGTGATGTCTTCTAACTCGGTGGAAAGTCCCTTTACACGCCTAAGAGCCGCGCGGTCGGCGACCTCTTGCTGATCGCCGTCGAATTCGTTTTGAAAATGAGTGTCGTCTGCGCCAAGCGCCGATGCACGTTCGCCGCGCTTCAGGATTCGGTCAATAACCGAGTCTGTGCTTTCTTTTTCACTCACCTAACTAACACTAACCGCCCGCAATCGGCTAATGTTTGCCTATGCCCCAAGAGCATTACTTTTCCAGCGAACCGTTAGGCGAATTTCGCGCCAAGACGATTGAAGTTACGCTTGCCGGCAACCGAGTTTCAGTGGAAACCGCGGGAAGCATCTTCTCTCCAGACCACGTCGATACCGGCACAGCGGTGCTTCTAGAATTTCTAGACGAGGCTCCAAACATCGGCGATGTTCTCGACATCGGATGCGGTTGGGGGCCGATTGCACTGTCGCTGGCGATGAGTAGACCGCACGTAACGGTTTGGGCGGTCGACGTGAACGAGCGAGCACTCGAACTAACACGTCGCAACGCTGAAAAGCTTGGGCTAACCAACGTAAAGGTGTGCCAGCCGGATCAGGTTCCTAAGGAGCTAAAGTTTGCTGGGATTTGGTCAAACCCCCCGATTCGAGTGGGCAAAGAAGTTTTGCACGAGATTCTCACCACCTGGCTGCCTCGCCTTGCCGACGGCGCCGAAGGCTACCTGGTTGTGCAAAAGAATCTGGGAGCAGATTCCCTGTTGCGCTGGCTCCAAGACGCACTTCCAAAGAAGTTTGTGAGCCTGAGACTGGAAACGTCTAAGTCTTTCCGAATTATTCGGGTAACCAACAAAAACTAGAAGAACGTTTCGGCGTCGAGTTCGCCGTCATAGGTAAGTTCGGCCGCTCCCGATAAGCCCACATGTTCGCCCTCTTCGGTTGGGAACATGCGAACGCCCAAAGTTCCACCGGGCACGGTGACAGTCCAGATGTTTGGAGCTCCCTGGCCGGCCCAGTGGCGAGTTGCCAGAGCGGCAGCCACAATTCCAGTGCCGCAACTGAGTGTTTCTCCAACACCGCGCTCAAAAACTCGCATGTTGATTGAACCAACGCCGTCAACAATCATGGGATCTTCCGGCACTACGAACTCAACGTTGGCGCCATTTTCTGGAGCGGGTTCAATCTTTGGAGCAGTCGAAAGATCCAGTGCTGATAATTCGTCCTTGGATGCGAGCGCAACGACCACATGCGGGTTGCCCACACTGATTCCTTGACCAGGTCTTCCAACGGGCAGCTTGGACGCATGAACGGTTACTTCATCGGTGAGTTTCCAACGACCCATGTCGACCGCGAAACCAGCGCGGTTTGGTTGAACATCGCGCACACCGGCACGCGTACCCACGGTTAAGGTTTCACCGTTGCTGATGGAAACCAAACCCTTTTCGATTAGGTAACGGGCAAACACTCGAACTCCGTTGCCACACATCTCGGCTTTCGATCCGTCAGCGTTTCGGTAATCCATAAACCACTTGGCTTCAGGGTTTTCCTTGAGAAGCTCAACGCCCTCTGGCAGAAAACGGCTTTCAATTACACGAATAAATCCATCGGCACCAATACCGAAATGACGGTTGCAAAGTTTGGCAACCTGACTCGCCTTCAAATCCATCGAATTGTCGGCGTCGTGAATCAGCACGAAATCGTTGCCGGTTCCGTGTCCTTTGGTGAAGGAAATCATTCGCGCCATAACAACTAGCCTAGGCGTTCAAATGCTGGGTCACGAGGTCGAGCGCGCTCTGAGTTGCCGCGGGGTCTTGGTAGTCGAGCCATTGGATTCGCGGGTCACGTTTGAACCAAGACATCTGGCGTCTGGCGTAACGCGCAGTGAGGCGCGCTGTATCGGCAATTGCCTCGGCTTCACTCAGCGAACCGTCCAGCTGCGCTAGGGCTTGGGCATAGCCAATTGCTTGAGAGGAAGTTTTACCTTCTCGGATACCCATAGGAATTAGGTTCTCCACCTCTGCGACCAAACCTTGTTCCCACATCCTGGCAGCACGGCGCTCGAGACGCTCCACGAGATGGGCGCGATCAGAGTTCAAGCCAATCTCTAAAACCGGTTGCCAACTCTCATTCAAATCAGGAAGTTTCGCTGCGAAATCTTCGCCGGTGATAGTTACTACCTCAAGCGCCCGAACAATTCGGCGACCGTTCTTCGGATCGATCCGGCTTGCTGTATCTGGCGCAAACGCCAAAAGCCTTCGGTAAAGTTCTGATTCGCCTACCTCCAGAAGATCAGACTCTAACTGCTTTCGCACCTTTTCATCACGGGCCGCGAAACCGAACTCATTTAGAACAGC
>JBEGUF010000066.1:0-20156 GCA_041179025.1 Actinomycetota bacterium
CGGCGGGCAATTGGCAACCGAGGTTTCTCCTCTGGCTAATTGACTGAGTGGGGATTCGGGTTTGTAGAGCGAAAAGATTTGGTCGGCTTCGTGAAGCTTGGCGCAGGCCGATTGGAGAATGTCGGAAAGAACTTCCTCTGGCAGCTCGCTACGTCCTTGGAAAATGAAGACCGTGCCCATGCATTCTTCAACCTGGTCGAAGGCTGCCATTACTTTAGTTTCGCCATTGCCGAATCCAGAGATTGCTTGAAGGCATCGGTGGTATAGGTTGCCTGGCTAACATTGCCAACATTCGAACCGTTTGCTTTGAGAGCGGCTTCCACCAAAAGCGGAAAGGCTTGATCGCGCCCGCCGGTGGAAACGGATTGAACCAAATCGATTTTGGTAAGTTTCCCGTTGTCGCTAGTGACCTGAACCTGAACCGGGCCGTAACCGGATTCGATTGAATCGCCGGTAGCCGTGGTGATGCCGCCGGTGGTGGATGTGGCGGTTGATGCGAACATCGCCAGAGCGTTCGGGTTTAGCCACAGGTCGATACCCACGGCTCCAAGCAGCGAAACCACGGTGATCACAATCGTTGAAGTCTTGTACTTGCGCTTTCCGGAAACCGGCTTCTGGAAGGTGTAGAGGTTAGAACTTTGCAAGTGCATCCTCCAGCGCCTTCTTGTAAGCATTGGTGGTTACAGTGGCACGGCTAACCTTGGTGAAGTTCGAACCATTAGCCTGAATCGAAGCGTTCACCAGATAAGCCATTGTTCCGTTTGGCACACGTGTGTAGCTCTGCTTCAGGTATGAAACAGCGGTGATGTTTCCAGCCTCTTTAGTTACCTGAATCTGAATCGTGCCGAACTCGTAGTTAATCGAGGCGCTGGTCTTTGAAACGGCCGCGGAAGTAGCCGGAGGAGGAGTTGGGGCTGGTGTCGGGGTGGGCGTAGCGTTAGCGCCAGGCTTCGTTGACGAAGGCTTGGTAGTTGGCTTCGGCTGGGTTCCCGGCTTCGGAGCTGCAGTAGCCGCGGCCGTTGGGGTAGGTGTGGCGGACGCGGTTGGACCGCCGTCGACGTTTGTCACCGGGTCGGTTACGTTTGCCGCTGCCTCTGGGATTGGCACGCCCGCGCGTGCGGCAGCCACCAAGATACCAAGACCGGCTAGGCCTACGAATGTTTTACTTGAACTTCTCACCAGGCAAACTCCTCTGCGTGTATTTGGCTGGCGGGCGTACCAACTCGGTGCAATGTCTTTTCTACCGACTTAGTCCAAGCCGCCGGGCCACAGACGTAAACATCTGATTCGGAAACGAACGGCGCCATTTGGATAAGTCTGGTTTGGTCGGGCAGGTTCGATTCGCTGGCCGGCAGCCAAGACTGCGCGCTGCCTCGTGGGCCAGCGAGAACGTGAAGTTGGAACCCGCGCTCTTTTGCTAGTTCTCTGAATTCATTCAATAGTGTGGCGTCCTCGTAGTCGCGCACGCGGTAAAGAATTGTGATGTCACCGGGCTTGGCTGCCATCGATTCGGCAAGTGCACGAATCGGAGGAGCTCCAACACCGGCGGCGATCAGGGTCACCTTCTCTCGAGTGCGACGATCTTCGGTGAACACACCGTATGGGCCTTCAAGGAACACGCGAGTGCCAACCTTTAGGTTCACTAGGTCTTTGGTGAAATCTCCTCGGGCACCGATGGTGAATCGCACGTAGCGATTGTTTGGAGCGGCCGACATTGAGAACGGGTGAGGCTTTGCCCAGTTGGCTTTATTCATGATTCGCAGCATGTAAAACTGACCGGCCTGACCCGCTAGTCTTTCCAAGCCTCGCCCTGCCAGGTAAATCGAAACTGTGTCGCTTGATTCACGAACCACCTGGCTAACTTTTAGGCCAACTCCGAGATTTGCTACCAGCGGCGCGAGAACACGGTACCAGATTACGTTTAGCGCTACGAACAGGTAGAGGCTCACCCAGTAGAGCGTTTGCACGGGCTTACCGGCGATGTCTGAACCCGAGGTGAACTGGTGTGGCACGGCGGCCAGAATCGAGGCATAGCCCAGAAGGTGAATGATGTACCAGGCTTCGTAGCTTAGCTTTCTGCGAGCGGCGTTGATTGAGGTGGCAACCACCACGATCATGAGTGCGAAGCCGATGGTGGCACTCCACATGTCTGGGATCTCGATAAATAGGTAAACCAGTTCGTCCCAAAGCGATTTGCCGTCGAGAATTGCAAATTGAAGAAGCGAGGCCAAAAAGTGGGCACTAATTATGTAGAGAATCGGCTTGCCGAGTTTCTTGTGAGCGATGGTCACTTTGTCATGACCGTAGAGAGCGTCTAACCAAGGAACACGGGCCACAAGCAGGGTGTGAATCAGCAGGAGGTTGGTGCCCACTAGAGCGGTTAGGCGAGATATTGAGCCAAGAATGTCGGTGAGAGTTGAGAACTGAGCCAAGCCGCCGTCGAGAAAGAACATCGCTGCAACAATCACCACGGAAAACCAGGCCGCGGCCTCAATGATGTCTTGGGAACGCTTGAGCTCGAGGTGCTTTTTGGCACCTAACCGAACCCGCTGGTTTGGCGGGGTCAGCGTGAGCTTCGGGGGTTCCTGATTCATGCGTTAAGCCTGTGTTAGTAACTTGGGAGTTTGCTGGGAGCAACCTGAGTGGTTTCCCTTAATCATTTCAGGGATTTGCAGAGTATTCTCGCACTATGACCGACCTACCGCTTCGCAGAAGTTTTAAAGACAAGCACGACGTTGAAATCATCTTTTGGGAATGGCCGGTGGCCCAGCCAAAAGCTGTGGTTCAGCTGGTGCACGGAATTGCCGAACACTCCCGTCGCTACGACCACATAGCCAAAAAGCTCAATTCGCTCGGTTACGCGGTTTACTCAGACGATCACCGCGGCCATGGCCACACGGGTAAGGGAATGGTAGAGGCCGGAATCACCAAGCGTCCTGGGCTTCTGGGACCTGGCGGTATGGACGCCGTGTTGGCTCAGGTAAGGCAGCTCACTGAAATCATCAAGGACGAACACCCAAACACCAAAATCACGATGCTCGGCCACAGCTGGGGTTCGATGCTCGCCCAGCGCCTGCACGACAAGTATTCGAGCGATCTGAGCGCACTAGTTCTCAGCGGTTCGTCGCTGCTTATTCCGGGGATTCTAAACGGCGGAAAGCTCAACAAAAAGTGGGCCAACCTACCAAATTCAACGGGCGGGGAATGGCTGAGCCGCAACCTAGAAGTTGGCAAAAAGTTCCGTGACGACCCGCTCACTTTCAAAGAGTCTTTCGCAGAAGTGGTTGGCCTGAAAGACACCATAAAACTTATGGGCGGGCCTAAAAAGACCATCGACCCAAACGTCCCAATCTTGCTTCAGGTTGGAAGCGACGATGCCCTAGCGGGCGAGCGCGGAAACGTGTTGCTGGCCAAGGCTTATCGCAAGCGCGGAGTAGACGACATTGTGCTGTTCGTTTACGAGGGCGCACGTCATGAGGTTTACAACGAAACCAACCAGGACGAAGTGCTGAACGATCTAGCCAACTGGTTAGAAGCGCACCTTTAGTTTCTAGGCGGAAGTTTGCAGGCCGCTACGGCTTCCTCAATAGGAAGTGATAGCAGGTCGTGGGTTTCCGGATGTTTCTCCATGTACCGAACCACGTAAGAGCAGGTTGGCTCAATCAGAACGTGCTGGTTCTCTCGAACGTCTACGAAGGCTTCTCGAACGAGAATTGCCGCTAAGTTCTTGCCCTGGTGAGACGGGTTCACAAAAGTGTGGTCGAAAACCCAACGGTCGGGCTTCTTGGTGTAGCTAGCCTCACCCACTTCTTCTCCATCTAGGAAAATTGCGTATCGGTTTCTGTCTGGCTGGTGAAGTACTTCAGGGTTCATGTGGGTTAATCTCTTCTATGTGTCCGACTCTAAAAATCTAGTGCTCTTTGGCGATAACCTAACGCACTTAAAAACTATGCCGAGCGAGTCGGTGCAACTCATCTACATTGATCCACCCTTCAACACCGGTCGCCGTCAGACGCGTGGAAAATCAACTACCACCAGAAGTGAAACTGGCAACCGAGTTGGGTTTAAGGGTCAGCGCTACAGCATTGTGCGAGACACGGTGCTCGGCTACGACGACGAATTCGCCGACTACTGGAGCTTTTTGGAACCGCGGCTAGAAGAGGCTTGGCGACTACTTGGCGAAACTGGAACTCTTTACCTTCACCTAGATTTCCGCGAAGCCCATTACGCGAAGGTCCTGCTCGATGCACTGTTTGGTAGAGAAAACTTCCTCAACGAAATCATCTGGGCCTACGACTATGGGGCGAAGTCGAAAAGCCGCTGGCCGGCGAAACACGACACCATTCTGGTTTACGTGAAAGACCCGGAGAAGTACTACTTCGATTCAACGTCGGTAGACCGTGAGCCATACATGGCACCCGGGCTGGTTACCCCGGAGAAAGTGGCTAAGGGAAAACTGCCAACCGATGTTTGGTGGCACACTATCGTTTCACCAACCGGCACCGAGAAGACCGGCTACCCAACCCAGAAGCCAATCGGCATTCTTCGACGGATTATTCAGGCGTCGTCGAAGCCGGGTGATCTGGTGGTCGACTTCTTTGGGGGATCTGGAACTACCGGTTTCGTAGCGGCCGAACTAGGTCGCCGATTCGTTTTGATGGATCAGAACCCCGAGGCTATAGAGGTTATGCGAGGCCGTTTCGCTTCGGCTTCGGTTCCGGTCGATTTTCGCGACTGATCGCAAACACCACCGCAAAGGTGAGCACAATGATGAACGTGCTAGCCGCCATCGCCATGCCGTAGTTATCGCCCCCCGGCTTTGAAATAAGCGAGTACAGCACGGTTGGCAGTGTTGCCTGATCGCCGTAGGCCAAAAGGCTGGCTGCGCCAAATTCACCTAGCGAAACCAGCGCTGCAAATGCAGCCGCCGTGTAGAGGCTGAAGCGAACCATTGGAAGCTCGATCAGCCAAAATGACTGCCACCGGTTGGCCCCGGCTGTTGCCGCAGCCTCGATGTGGTTTCGGTCAAGCGACGCGAGTGCTGGATAGATCAGGCGCACCACCAGCGGCACGGCCATCACCGATTGGATGAGTGGCACCACCAACCAGGTTTCGCGAAGCGGCAGAGGGTATCCGCCGAAGGTAACCAGATAGCCAAAGCCCAACACCACGGTTGAGATTCCCAGTGGCAGTAAGAACATCACGTCGAGAATGCGATTCAACACCACCTGACTACGCCGTTTAGTCGGCTGGGCCAGTAGATAAGAAACGGTGACTCCGATAATTAGCGCAATGGTTGCCGAGATAAACATATTTCTGAGGCTGTTGAAACCGGCGTCGATTACAGAAATATTCAAAATATTTCTAGTTCCAAGTGAAGTCAGATTCGCGAAATTCTGAACCAGTCCGGCGCCCTCGGTGGCCGCTTTCCAGAAAATCTGAATCATTGGTGCAGCCACCAAAAGGACCACTACTGCGCCAGTAATCGCTAACGCCGGCCAATCTTTTCGATCGACACGTTTCACCTGCCCATCGTGATCGCCAAGCTCGATGCCGATGTTTGCTCTGCCGCCGGTTTGTGAAATTCCAAACGCCACCACGCTCAGCAGGGTTTGAACCAGAGCTAGTGCCGACGCCTTTGGCAGATCCAGCAGCGTGTTGGCCGCAGCCGCGATTTCGGTTTCGAGTGAATCCACCTGCCCGCCACCTAAAACCAGAATTACACCGTAGCTGGCAGTGCAGTAAAGAAAAGTTGAGGCGGTGGCCGAAATCAGCGCGGGGCGAAGCTGAGGAATAGAAATACTCCACACCGTGCGCAGTCGACCAGCGCCGGCCATCGCCGCCGCCTCTTCGGTTTGGAGATCCAACGACATCCAGTAGCTTCCGATTGTTCGAACGGCCAGAGCGTAATTGAGGAAAACGTGCGCCGCAATAATCCACAGAATTGGGTCGGTCCAGACGTTCGCTGCGTCGCGGAAAATGGTGAAACCGGTAGCCACCACGATGGTTGGCAACATAAACGGAATTGTGATTAGCGACCGTAAGAACCGTTGCCCCGGAAAACTCTTTCGGTACAGGATGTAGGCGCCCGGCACTGCCAGCACCAGAGTCAGTGCCGTAGAAACCAAAGCCTGCCAAATCGTGAACCAGGTGATTTGCCAGTCGCGAGCATCAACTAGATGCAACGCCCAGTCACCAGCGAAACCGCGGCTGAGTATGTTGGTTAGCGGCCAGAAGAACAGCACCCCTAAAAAGATGAGGGGTATCGACCAGCCAAGCAGTCTTCTACTCAAACAGTGAACTCCAGGCAGCCAGCCAAACCTTTCGGTTGCCAGCAACATCTAACTCTTCACCAACCAGAGTGAGTGCTGCGGGAGCAAACTTCGTCCAGGTTTCAGGAAGAGAAATGCTCGGATCAATCGGATAGACATACATATTCGTTGGCAAGGACGCTTGGAAGCTGGCGGATTTCAGGAACTCAACCAAGGCTTTGGCGCCGGCAGTGTTTTTCGCACCAGCTAGAACTCCGGCAAACTCGGTTTGACGGTAACAGTCGGTTCGTATGCTAGCGGTTTGGCTCTTTCCGTTGTCTCTGATCTCGGCCGAAGGTGAACTCGAGTAGCTGAGCACAATCGGGTAGTTGCCCTTACCGCTCGAGCCTGAGAATTCGGTGAAGTAAGCATCTTCCCAACCGGCAACCACCTTTAGTCCATTGTTTTTTAGCTTGGTCCAATAGTTCAGGTAACCTTCTTCACCAAACACGGCAATGGTTGTTGCCAAAAAAGCCATTCCGCTTGAAGACGTGGACGGGTTTGAAACAACTGTTAGGTTCTTGTACTTGCTCGCGGTGAGTTCGCTGATGTTCTTCGGAGCCGGCAGCTTTTTGGCTGCAAACCAGTCGATGTCGTAGTTGAAACAGACATCGCCAAAGTCGATTGGAGAGAGTTCGCCATCGATCAGGCCGTTTTCAGCAGCCAGGTCAACCAGCGTATTGTCGATACCGAAAACCGCATCGCCGATGGGCTGGTCTTTGGTGAGAATGAGCTTGTTGGTCATCGAGCCGGTATCGCCGGCCTTGACCAACTTCAACTCGTAGCCAGATTCTGCCTCAAACTCCTGTTTGAGTTCATCGCTGATTACAAATGAGTCGTGGGTTACCAAAACCACTGATTTTGGATCCGTTGTAGGCGCGCAGCCGGCCAGAGCCAAACTGCTAATTACTGCAACTACGGCAGCCTTTAATATTTTCTGCACTTTCGTGCCCTCCTTGTTTCGTAGGGCACGGGTTAGAGGTCCTCCCTGCGCTGGCATTACCCAGATCAGGTTTGACGGTCGACAACTTGTTAGTTGTCCTCTCAGCCCGGTAACACCGAACTCCCGTGTAGTTCTAGATTAGTGCGGTGCGGCGGCTTCTGCTGCTTCGGCCGCAGCCGATTTGTCGCGGAGCGGAGCTGCCTTCACAAACCAAGACATAGCGAAGGCAATTGCCACAACCACGGCGGCACTGGCGAACACGGTAACTGCCGAATCAGCGAATCCCATTAGGAATGGACGCGCTAGCCTCGGGTCTAGACCGGTGAGGAATGAAGAGTCTGTGTTTAGGCTTTCTCCCAGACCTTCGGGATTAGCAGCCATGTTCTTCAAAAACTCCACGTTAGGGTCGTTTGCCGGAAGCTCACCAGCCATCGCCTTCTGGGTGATTTCCCTAGCGGCCTCGGTCATGTCGGCCGCGACCTCTTTGTTCTCAAAAGCCGACTTGATGGCCTCTGGTAAACGGTTGAACAGAATGGAGATGAACACGGCGACACCTAGCGTTCCACCCATCTGTCTAAAGAACATCGACGAAGACGTGGCAACACCGATGTCTTGGGGAGACACCGCGTTTTGTGCTGCGAGCGTGAGGGTTTGCATTAGCTGGCCCAGACCCATACCGATGATCACCATCGAGATTGAAAGTGACCATATCGGGGTGTTGTACTGGTAGCTGAACAACGAAAGGTAACCCAGGGTTAGCATTCCGGTTCCGGTAATCATGAAGATTCGGTACTTACCGGTTTTGCTGGTGACCTGGCCGGAAACGATTGAAGCCGACATCATTCCCGCCACCATCGGCAACATTAGGAAACCGGATTCGGTTGGGCTCGCGCCGTTCACGATTTGAATTACCAGCGGCAACGTCATCATGCCACCGAACATTCCAACACCCACAATCACGCCCAGGATGGTGACCATCGAGAAAGTGCGTGATTTGAATAGCTTCAGAGGCAAAATTGCTTCGTCTCCAGCTTTTCGTTCGGCATAGATGAAGGCCACTATTCCCACTGCGGAAACCACATAGTAGGTAATTGAAGTTGCGCTACCCCAGCCCCAACCGCGACCGTTCTCGGCAACCAGCAACATTGGAACCACTGCCATGATGATGGTGAAAGCGCCGAGCCAGTCGATGCGGTGCTTCACCGGGTTGTGTGGAACGTGAAGGAATTTCCAAACGAGGAACAGAGCCAGCCCACCGATTGGAACGTTGATCAGGAAGATCCACTTCCAGCCGGTTACACCGAGCAGCATTCCGGCATCGGCAAATACTCCGCCAACCACCGGACCGAGCACGCTCGAGGTAGCGAATACAGCCAGGAAGTAGCCTTGGTAACGAGCGCGCTCGCGGGGTGCCACGATGTCACTCAAAACGGTAATCGCCAGCGAGAACAAACCTCCGGCACCGATTCCCTGAAGTGCTCGCCAGCCGGCTAGTTCCAGCATCGAGCCAGAAAGAGCCGAAAGCGCCGAACCGAGGACGAAAATAATGATTGCGATCAGGAACAGACGACGACGCCCGAAGATGTCACCCAACTTGCCATAGATCGGCGTAGAAATCGTCGACGTAATTAGATAAGCGGTGGTTACCCAAGCTTGGAGCTCAAGCCCTTGAAGGTCGTCGGCGATGGTGCGCATCGCGGTGCCCACCACGCTTTGGTCTAGAGCCGACAGGAACATGCCTGCCATGAGCCCAACTAAGACCAGAAGAATCTGACGATGCGACATTTGGCCGGCAACGGCCGTTTCTACGTTTTTTGACACTAAAACTTCTTTCATCGTGCGGGTAATCTTGAACCCGTGAAAAGCCGCAAACCACTGGGGAACCTTACGGTTGCGCGCTCTATTTCCGTGAGAGTAGTAACTCTCGCTCTAACACTTAGTCTAGTTAGCCTCGGTGCCGTTCCCGCCAGTGCTCTAACCGTGTGCGATGTCGACCCGAAGAGTGTTGCCTGCATAACAGGTAAGGCAAATTCCACGAGTGTGGTCGTGAATAAGATCCGTCCTCTGATCCCAAAAAACTACTATCCGAGCAATCTGGTTCGCATCCCGAAATACAACCCACTCGGACGAATCGTGAAAAAGGAAGTCTCGGCCGCGATTGTGAAACTCGGCAATCGGATGAAGGCTGAGGGCAAGGGTACTTTGCTGGTACAGAGCGGCTTCAGAAGCTACTCGTCTCAGGCGAAAATCCACTCCGCCAAGGTTTCGGCAATCGGCAAGGCTAGGGGCGAGAGGTTGGCTGCGAGACCGGGGCACTCGGAACACCAAACTGGTTTAGCGGTTGATTTTGCGGCTCAGGGAGTTTCCACCGGAACCATCAGTTTCGCCAAGACCAAAGCCGGGATTTGGCTGGCGGCCAACTCCTACAAATACGGCTTCATTCTTCGCTACCCCTACGGCAAAACAAAGATCACCGGTTACAGTTACGAACCGTGGCACTTCCGCTACGTTGGCGTTGACGTTGCCACAGCGATGCACGATCGGAAAATCAGCACTCTCGAAGAGTTCTACTCACTTCCGGCAGCTCCTAATTATTTGCACTAGGAAAGTACCGAATCCACCAAGGTTTTCGCTTCAGCCTGAACCTGAGCTAGGTGCTCAAGTCCCCTAAAGCTTTCGGCGTAAATCTTGTAAACGTTTTCGGTGCCAGAAGGTCTCGCAGCAAACCAGGCGTTCTCGGTTTCAACCTTGAGCCCGCCGAGCGCTGCCCCATTACCTGGAGCGTGGGTGAGGATTGCCGTAATCGCCTCGCCACCGAGCGAGCTTGCGGTAACCGAATCGGCCGATAGTTTGCCAAGTTTTGCTTTCTGCTCCAAGGTGGCTGGAGCGTCGATTCGCTCGTAGACCGACGAGCCGAACTTATCGGTCAGCAGCGAATACTGCTGCGACGGAGTTTTGCCCGTGACGCCGGTAATTTCGGCGGCCAGCAGCGCAAGAATCAAGCCGTCTTTGTCGGTAGACCAGGCTTCACCGTTTCTGCGCAGGAAGCTAGCCCCGGCTGATTCTTCGCCGCCGAAACCTACCGAACCGTCGATTAGACCTGGCACAAACCATTTGAAGCCAACCGGCACTTCGATGAGCTTTCGTCCGAGATCGGCTACAACTCGATTGATGATCGAAGACGAAACCATGGTTTTACCAACAGCTGCCGCATGCGACCAATCTGGGCGGTGACGGAACAGGTAGTCGATCGACGCCGCTAAGAAGTGGTTCGGATTCATCAGTCCGTGATCACGGGTCACAATGCCGTGGCGATCGGCGTCGGCGTCGTTGCCGGTAGAAATGTCGAAGCGCTCGCGGTCTTTTATCAGCGAAGCCATGGCGTAAGGGCTAGAGCAGTCCATACGAATCTTTTCGTCCCAGTCGAGCGACATAAACCCAAACTGGAAATCAACGTCTGGGTTCACCACCGTTAGTTTCAGGTTGTATCGAGAACCAATTTCTCCCCAGTAATCAACCGATGCACCGCCCATCGGGTCAGCGCCGATGGTGACGCTCGAGTTGGCGATGGCGTCCATGTTGATTACGGTGCCGAGTTGCGAAATGTAGTTGTCCTTGAAGTCGTAGGCAATACCGGTCGGAGTCGCCTTCTTCACCTCTCGAAGCCCACCGAAGATGATGTCGTTGGCGCGGTTCGCAATCCAGTTGGTTGCGTCTGAGTCGGCCGGCCCTCCGTGAGGCGGGTTGTACTTGAAGCCCCCGTCGGTCGGTGGGTTGTGGCTAGGGGTAATTACCAGTCCGTCGGCGCGCGACGAATCACCGACCGACTTTCCTTGGTTGTGGTTGATGATCGCAACCGAAACTGCTGGAGTTGGAACGAAACGGTTCTGCGCATCAACGAACGCCAAAACATCGTTGCCAGCTAGAACTTCCAGAGCGGTTATCTCCGCTGGTTCGGAAAGTGCGTGGGTATCTTTGCCAACGTAAATCGGGCCCTGAATATTTTCGGCCCTGCGGTACTCCACAATCGCCTGGGTAATTGCGGCAATGTGGTCGTGGTTGAACGAACCGTTCAAAGACGTACCGCGATGGCCAGAAGTACCGAACACAACCTTCTGAATTGGATCATTAGCGTCGGGGTGAATCGCGAAATAATCGTCCACCAATTTTTCAATATTGGCTAGGTCTCGTGGTTCAGCCTTTTTGCCTGCTCGCTCACTCATAAAACCATTGTGTCGCTTAACCTTGATGTATGTCATCTCAAGCCCGTAACAGTAAGACCACCTACGCCTACCTTGGCCCCGCTGGCACGTTTACCGAGCTCGCCCTTCGACAGGTAAAAGCTGCGATTGGGCAGGAGTGGAAGCCGGTGCTATCTGTCGCCGACGCTCTAAGTTCGGTGCTAACCGGAAAAGCTCAGCGCGCAATTGTTCCGGTGGAATCGTCGGTTGAAGGTGGAGTTAGCGCAACACTAGATGCCCTAGCCACCACCGAGGGTTTGCAGATTTACGGCGAATACCTGGTGCCGGTGAACTTCAATCTGGTCGCTAAGCCAGGCGTAAAACTTGCCGACGTAAAAACCATTGCCGCCCACCCGGTTGCCTACGCTCAGGTACGCAAATGGTTGAGTGCCAACCTAAAGGGTCACAAGCACCTTCAGGCAACCTCGAACGCCGCCGCCGCTTCAGATCTTTGGGAAAACGACAAGATTGACGCGGCTGTTTCCACCCCAAACATCACCGACCACTACATGGTGAAGGTGATCGCGAGAAACATTGCCGACACCAAGCACGCGGAAACTCGCTTCATTGAAGTTGGTAAGAAGGGCGGTCTACCAAAGCGCACCGGCCACGACAAGACCTCGCTGATCGTTGAACTACCTAACGATCGCCCTGGTGCACTTCTTGAAATGCTCGAGCAGTTCGCCGCTCGAGGAGTAAACCTCAGCCGCATCGAATCTCGCCCACTAGGCGACAAACTAGGGCGCTATCGCTTCAACGTAGATGCCAACGGGCATGCCACCGACGAAGCCGTGGCCGAAGCCGTGCAGGGTCTCTACCGATTCAGCCCGAAGGTGATTTTCCTAGGTTCCTACCCGCGAGCCGATAAGAAGGCATCCGTTCACGAAGGCAACAACACCTCTGAGAACTACGTAACCGCTAAGCGTTGGTGGCTAAAAGCCATCGGCAAATAGGATTGACCCTGTGATTGACCTAAACCTTCTCCGCGAAAACCCTAGCACCATCAAGGCATCTCAGCGCGCTCGCGGTGCCAGCGAAGAACTGGTCGACCAGGCTGTGAAGGCCGACGCCGATTGGCGTGCCGACCTTGCCACTTTTGAATCACTTCGCGCAGAACAGAATGCTCACTCGAAGACCGTTGCCACCGCGCCCAAGGAAGAAAAGGCCGCTCTGGTAGCAGTGGGCCAAGAACTCTCCACCAAGGTAAAAGCCGCGGAAAGTTCGGCCAACGAGGCGGCAGCGAAACGCGACGAAATTCTTTGGCAGATCGAGAACGTGGTTTGCGAAGGCGTTCCTGCTGGCGGCGAAGACGATTTCGAAGTTCTACGTGAGGTTGGCACCAAGCCTTCCTTCAACTTCCCTTTCAAAGATCACTCCGAGCTGGGGAAAGAACTCGACATCCTTGATCTGGAACGCGGCGTAAAGGTTTCCGGTTCACGTTTCTACTTCCTAAAAGGCTGGGGAGCTCGTCTCGAAATTGCGATGATGAACCTAGCCCTCGACCAGGCGGCCGAAGCCGGATTCACCGCACTAATCACCCCAACCCTGGTTCGCCCAGAGGTTATGGCCGGCACCGGTTTCCTGGGTTCACACGCCGACGAAATCTACTACCTACCAGCCGACGATCTTTACCTCACCGGCACCAGTGAAGTAGCCCTAGCCGGCTACCATCGCGATGAAATCGTCGACCTTTCCGAAGGCCCACTTCGCTACGCCGGTTGGAGCACCTGCTACCGCCGTGAAGCCGGAAGTGCCGGTCGCGACACCAAGGGCATCTTGCGAGTGCACCAGTTCAACAAACTTGAAATGTTCTCTTACGTTGAGCCAGAGCAAGCCGATGCCGAGCACGAGAAACTTCTCGCTTGGCAGGAGCAGATGCTGCAGAAGTGCGAGCTTCCTTACCGCGTGATTCACACCGCCGCCGGCGACCTTGGCTCCAGCGCAGCCAGAAAATACGACATCGAAGCCTGGGTTCCTAGCCAAGAGACCTACCGCGAACTCACTTCAACTTCGAACTGCACCACGTTCCAGGCTCGCCGCCTCAACGTTCGCTACCGAAAAGACGACGGCCGAACCGCAACGCTCGCAACTCTAAACGGAACCCTTGCCACCACTCGCTGGTTGGTAGCAATCCTTGAAAACCACCAGCAGCCAGATGGCTCGGTAAAGATTCCGGCCGCACTTCGCCCCTACCTTGGCGGAGCCGAGTACATTACCGGCAAGGTTCGCGCGTAAGAATGGCTCTTCCCGAAGAACACCGCTGGCTCATTTGCCTAGACATCGACGGCACTTTAGTTCACGACGACGGCTACCTCTCACCTAGAGTTGCCGCCGAAGTGCAGCGAGTGCAAGAGCTCGGCCACCTAGTTGTTGTTGCCACCGGTCGCAGCGCCGTAAACGCCATCGGGGTAACCAAGGAACTCGGCCTAGGTAGCGGCAAACTGATTTCCTCAAACGGTGCTGTAACCGTGCGAATCAATCACGAACATCCTCGCGGGTTCGAACCGGAAGAGGTAATCACTTTCGACCCAACCGAGGTGCTCACTCAACTCATCAGCCGACTTCCTCACGCTCACTTCGCCGTGGAAGACGCCGACGGGGTATATCACTTCCACAAAGAGTTCCCTGCCGATGCCCTTGGCGATGTGAACCACGAAACTCCTCTTGAAGAACTGATGCATCGCCCGGTTAGCCGAATCGTGGTGCTCAGCCCCGAACAGGAAACCGAAGAGTTCGTCGACACCGTTTCCACTCTTGGCTTGCAATCGGTTAGTTATGCCATCGGCTATTCAGCCTGGCTCGACATCGCACCGCTTGGAGTAACTAAAGCCAGCGCCCTCGAGGTAGTTCGCGCCCACAACAACATTGCCCCTCACCAGATCATCACCATCGGTGACGGCCGCAACGACATCAGCATGTTCGAGTGGGCCAGAGCCGGTGGTGGTCTAGCCTTTGCCATGGGCCAGGGTCCAGAAGAAGTTCACGCTGCAGCTAGCTTTGTTACCGACGCCGTGGAAGACGACGGCGTTGCCAGCGTTCTTTCAGGTTTTGAAGGCATTCTGTTTACCAGAGCAATCGGATAAACTTGAGGCTCTGGCCTTGAACACCAAGCTCTCCGCCAACTAGAAGACTGGAGCAAAAATTGGCTAAAACCAAAATTGCTGATCCACGTCACGCCGACCCAACCAAAACTAAGGGTGAAGGCTTCCGCCGAATCCTGCTTCGCCTAACCGCATCTGTTCTAGGTGCCACCATGGCAATCGTTGGTGTTGCGGCATTCTCGCTAAACAATCAAATTCAGTCTCACGGTGTGCAACTGGTCGACTCTAACGGCAAAGCAATCAAGCCTCCAACTCTCGAAGACCTAAAAGGCGCAATCAACATCCTCGTTGTTGGTTCAGATACTCGAGCCGGTCAAGCTGGCGTCTTCGGTACCGACCGCTCAGTGCTCGCCGACGTGATCATCCTCGTCCACATTTCACAAGACCGTAAAAACGTTGTGGCTATGAGCTTCCCTCGAGACCTCCTGGTTCCTTGGCCAAGTTGCCCAGATCCAGAAGGCGGCTCCCCTTACCTCGCCCAGTCACTTGGGCAGATCAATGCCACTATTGCCAACGGCGGCCCTGGCTGCACCGTGCTAACCGTTGAAAAACTAACCGGTTTGAAAATCCCATATCTCGCCATGATCGACTTCCAGGGTGTAATCGACATGTCCGACGCAATCGGTGGCGTTGAGGTTTGTCTCTCAAAGCCACTAAAGGACCCTTACACCTACCTAAACCTGCCTAAGGGCAAGAACGTGCTTCAGGGCATGAAGGCACTTCAGTTCCTCAGAACCCGTCACGGAGTTGGCGACGGTTCAGACCTAGGACGAATTTCGAATCAGCAGGTTTTCCTAACCTCGCTAATGCGTAAGATCAAAAATGGTGGGGTTCTCACGAACCCAATTCAGCTCTACTCGCTTGCCAACGCAGCAGCCAGAAACATGACCCTGTCTTCTAGCCTCAGCGACGTAGGCACGATGGTTTCTATTGCATCGAGTCTTAGAACTGTTGACCTCGACAAAATCACATTCATTCAGGTTCCGAGCCGCACCGGTCTTCCAGCCCCATACTCCGGCCGAGTCGGTTTGGTTGAAGACAAAGCCAAAATCGTTTTCGACAAACTGAAAGCCGACCAACCGATTCTGGTTAGCGGCAAAAACTCCGGTTACGGAACTTCCAACCCCGACGGAACCACCACCAACACCGACGACAAAGACACTATGGACTGGCTAGTCGGAACCAACTCGGCCACCAAGACCTGCTCGGGTTAACTCAACCCCAAAAATCGGCTAAACTGACCGAGTACTTGGAGACGTCGCATAGCCCGGTCGAGTGCGCCTCACTGCTAATGAGGTAACCCTGAAAGGGGTTCGGAGGTTCAAATCCTCTCGTCTCCGCTCCAAGAGAAAGCCCCGAGAAATCGGGGCTTTCTCTCACAATTAGGATGAACCAATGTCAACCAAGTCCCCTGCGCGTTTCAGTGCGGGCGATTTCATGCTTTTGGTGGTTGCAGGTTTTTGGGGTGCCACTTACCTAGTTGTGAAAGACCTGGGCAACGCAGGTTCCATTGGCGGCATGATGGCGATTCGATTTGTGATTGCTGCGGCAGCTCTTTGGCTTTACTGGCTTTACAAGCGAGATCGATTCCAGAAGCAAGAGTGGATCATGGGCATCGCTTTTGGGATTAGCCAAACGGTTGTTTTGAATCTCGAGGCTTACAGCGTTCACTTCACTTCTGCAACCAATGGCGGGCTCATTATTGCTCTAGCCATAATCACGGTTCCTATTCTGGAAAGCGCCTGGCGCAAGAACTGGCTTCCTTACAAATTCTTTATCGCAACTAGCGTTGCTCTAATCGGTCTCTTCCTTTTGATCATGGGCAACGGTTTTGTTGAGCCAAACATCGGCGATCTTTTGATGTTTATTGCCATGATTCTTCGAACCTTCCACTTTGTGATTCTCGGTCGACTCACGCAGGGCAAGTCTTTTTCGCCGGTGAACCTAACCACGGTGATGGTTTCAACTTCGGGCATCATCATGTTTCTAGTGAACCCAGTTGAGGCGTTCAACACCGCGGCCAGCTACGACGCCGGCAACTGGACGTCGATGCTGTTCCTGGCTCTTCTCTGCACATCGTTTGCATTCATCGGCATGAACTGGGCTGTGAAGCACACCTCGGCTTCAAGAGCCAGCCTGCTTCTGGGAACGGAACCGGTTTGGGCAACAATTCTCGCGGTCACCATCGGGGGTGAACTGATAGGCGCCATTGGAGCGCTAGGAGCGGTTATGGTGATTGGGGCAACATACTGGGGTCAGGCAATCGAAACTAAACACAGGACGAAATGACTAACTACACAACCATCCTCTGGGACCTCGACGGAACCATAATCAATTCGTCTCCCGGCGTTTATGAGTCTTTCAACCACACTTTCAAAACCCTTGGCCTGCCAGAGCTAACTCCGGCCGAGATGAAGCCGTTCATGGGTCCTCCGCTTCGAACCACGTTTGGGCAAATACTCGGCATGAACCATGAGCAAACCGAAGAGGCGCTCGCTATTTACCGAGACTTTTATCTGAAGCGGGGAGGAGCTCTGAACTGCCACCTCTACCCTGGCGTGATTGAAACGATTCAGAAGTCGAAGGCGGCCGGAGTCACTAACTCGCTGGCCACTTCGAAAGCAGAGCGCGGAACCAAGATCGTTGGCGAACACTTTGACTTCTTGAAATACTTCGACGTTCTAGGAACGGCATCCAACGACGAGAAGCGCAATACTAAGGCCGATGTAATTACCTACGCGATGGGTGAATTGCAGAAAATCAACGCCGACCTATCAAAAGTTATTTTGATTGGGGATCGAATTCACGATATTGAGGGTGCTCGCGCACACGGCATCGAAGTGTGTTTGGTGAAGTGGGGATTCGGAGACGAAGAAGAGTGGGCCGAAGCCGACTACTTGGTTAGCAACGCGAAAGAACTAGAAGAAGTACTAGGGCTTTAGGCGAACCAGAACTTCGTTCCTTCTCAAAAACGCTGGCATAAATGGTGGGTTATAGCGAGCGCTGGTTAGAGGCCCATCGGTCACTAGACCTAACTTCTCAACCGCATTGAGAAGATCTTTCCCCTTTGACTCCAATTTGTCGTCGGTCCAGGCACCCGAATAAACCAAGGCTGCGTATTTCCCAGCTGGAACTTTACGAATAGCGATTGTCGAATTCGTTGGAACGGGAATGGTTCCCAAAGAAACGTCCTTGGGAACCACGAAAGAAATCAACCAACCGGTCTCGCCGGCGGTCTGTTGAACCGGGGACGTCATCTCAATTTTCTGGTTAGCCGAGTTATCCCCGCTGATGTAGTTGAACAATCTTCTGAAGGCCACGCTGGAAGCCATCGAAAGATCAGCCTCGGTTTTCACATGACACTCGGCAACCCAGTATTCGTCGTAGTCGCGCACTTCAATTCCGTTGGAAGTGCTAAGAACTCGGTATTCGGGTTTCTCAATAGCCATATCCCGAGCCTAACCCCCACTAGCGGTGGAGAACTCAATCCACTAAACTAATGAAGTTGCTTCAGGCAACACCCAAGCGTTTGTAGCTCAATGGATAGAGCATCTGACTACGGATCAGAAGGTTGGGGGTTCGAGTCCCTCCAAGCGCACGAAAACCCCGCAGGATCTCACGTCTCGCGGGGTTTTTACTTTTTGCTAATCATCCAGAGTAAGTTTTTATTTAAAGCCCGCTCAACGAAAGAGGGAACATGAGAAAAACTAGACCTAGTGCATTTACCTTCGTGAGCCTTGCAATCGCGACCCTGCTGCTGTCCTCTTGCGCATCGCCCGTGGAAGTTGCAGAGACGTCAAAGCCCGATAGTGAGATTACGCAGAGCCCTCCCTCTTCAGAGGTCGTTACTCGTGTGGCCGGGGATTACATTTCTTACGAAAGTTTCGTCACTTCCGGGGACAAGTACTCAGATTCCAAAGTTGTGTTGTTTTTCAACGCGCCCTGGTGCTCCACCTGCAAGGTGGCGAGAGATAACTTTGAATCTAGCCTCGCGGACATTCCGGACAACCTGACGGTTGTCGTCGTGTATTTTGCTAACGCGTTCGAACTTAGAAAAAAGTATGGCGTGACGGTGCAGCACACCTTCGTTGAAATAGACAGGGCGGGTGAAGCATTAGGGAAGTGGTCGGGGAGCACCACATACGCTGAAATAGTGAAGAATCTGGCCTAATGCTTATTCTTGGCGCTCTAATTGCGGGTGTGCTGACAACTCTTGCACCCTGCGTTTTACCGCTGTTACCGGTTATCGTGGGAGGCTCTCTAGGCAAGCCATCAGCCGAAGCAAGAAAACGCGCTTACCTAATCGCGGCATCACTCGGTGCCTCGGTGATCTTGTTCACGCTGTTGCTTCGGGCAACTACTGCCCTAATTGATATCCCACCAACCACTTGGCAGTGGGTAAGTGGTTTGATCCTTGTTGGGCTAGGAACTGTTTATCTGTTTCCTAACGCCTGGGATCAGCTATCGGCCAAGCTGTCGCTTCAAGCGAATAGCAACAAGCGGCTGGTCTCAGCTCGAGAGCGAGGCGGCACCGTTGGAGCAATCCTGACCGGCAGTGCACTCGGGCCTGTGTTCAGCTCTTGCTCACCCCTGTATGTTTACGTGATTGTGACAGTGCTACCAGCATCCTTCGCGGAGGGAATGGTTCTATTACTGGCTTACGTACTAGGACTTTGCGGAACGCTTCTGGTGATTTCTTTACTTGGTCAAAGAGTGATGAGTGGCGCTCGCTGGCTCGCTAATCCCGATGGCAAATTCAAAAAAGTCTTGGGCATAATTTTCATCGTGGTCGGCATCTCTGTAATTTTTGGCTTAGACAAAGAACTCCAGTACTGGGTGCTTGAAAATTCACCGATTCGACTTTGGGAGTTAGATAAGGGCTTCATTCCACAAGGTTAGGAGTTCCGTGTCTGGTTTTCCGGTTTTCACTTTTCCGATCGGTAAGCGGTCACGGTTTCAACGTCTGGGCTAAAGCCCGCTTTCCGGTAGACGCGACCTGCATCATTGGTTGACTCGGTCACGATTACCCAGGAACTGCAACCTCTTTCTCCGGCCCAATCGGCGGCCATGCCTAATAGGTGAGATGCCAGACCCTTTTTCCTGTGCCTTTCATCGGTTTGCACCGACTGGTATCGAGCGGTTTCCCCGCAGACCACGATTCCTAGATCAGCTACTAATTCGGTTCCGTAGAATGCTCCGAACCACGACGCCACGCCTCGATTACTAAGTTCTTTGTAACCTTCGATCGTGCGGCGTATAAATCGTTCATAAGACTCTGGGTCGTGTTCGCCCGACTTCAGGTTTTCTGAGATTTCCCGTTGCAATAAGGCATCCCAGTCTTTGCCACTTAAATTCCTCGAGGTGTAGTTCGGGTCTATCTCGGCAGAGGCCGGTTTCTTGTCGGCCCTGAGCACTTCCATTCGTTCAAGCTCAAGACCTAAGGGCTCCCAGGCTTCAGGGTGAGCAGGATATTCCGGCAGCCCAATTGATACCCAGGTAGCAGAGGGGAAGGCGTCCTGGAATGTTTGCATCCATCTGCTGGCATCTCCAACAAGTTCAT
>JBEGUF010000067.1:0-4246 GCA_041179025.1 Actinomycetota bacterium
GGTCGCCATCTTGGGCTGCTAGGTCGATTGAAGGGCCGCCCGGGTAGCCAAGCCCGAGTAGCCTGGCCACTTTGTCGAACGCTTCCCCGGCTGCGTCGTCGATGGTCTCACCGAGCAGGGTCACATCGTCGAGCAGGTCTTTCACCAGAAGCAGCGACGTGTGCCCGCCAGAAACCAGCAGAGCAATTGTTGGCAACTCGAGTTCGCCCTCGAGCACGTCGACACCAACGTGACCAACCAGGTGGTTTACGGCGTAGATCGGTTTTCCGCTGGCCACGGCAAGTGCTTTGGCGGCTCCAACCCCAACCATGAGCGCTCCGGCCAAACCAGGACCATTGGTAACCGCGATGGCATCGATGTCGTCCATGGAAAGTTTTGCGTCGTGGAGTGCCTGCATCAAAGTTGGTTGCAGTGCCTCGAGATGGGCGCGGGCGGCAATCTCAGGAACGACTCCCCCGAATCTGGCGTGCTGATCCATCGACGAAGAGATCACATTTGCTAGCAAAGTGTTTCCGCGCACAATTCCTATTCCGGTCTCATCGCAGGAAGATTCGATACCGAGAACAACCGGCTCAAGTTTGTTCGCGGCAGCAATCTTGGCTCTCATGATCCAGGCATCCACGTCATCCGGTTGGTAGTAACGCTTTCGGGTGTCGATGTGCTCGAACCCGAGCGAAGCGTAAAGTGCCTGAGCCACCGAGTTGTCGGCGCGAACCTCGAGGAAGATTTCAGTTGCGCCCTGGGATTCGGCTTCCGATAGCAGACGTTGCATAAGTTTCCGACCGAAGCCACCGCCGCGAAGCGAGGGAGCCACGGCAATTGTCTGCACATCGGCCTGGCTACTTCCGATCAGTTTGCTCAGGCCGGCATAGCCAACCACCAGCGAATCTTGAAGAAGCACAAAGTAGCGGGTGTGGTTGGAGAGAATTTCGAACCGCATCGATTCTTCGGTCCAGGCGTCGCGGCCAAAGCACTCGCGCTCGAGCACCATCATCTGCTCGATGTGCGACTCTTCGGCAGGTAGAAGTTTCACTTCGGTCATCCGCTAACCGCCTTGCCGATCCTGGCCTTCGGTTCTACCGCGTCGGCCGGGCGAAGGTAGAGCGCAGTCACATCCTCAGATGCCGTGCCGGAGCGAAGTTCGGCCTCAACCAATAGCGCCAGGTTGGCGGCCGATATCGACGCCTCGGTTCGAAGCGGGTGTACGTTGCGGTTTACCAGATACTCTTCCAACTCATCCGGCTTCATTACCCCTGGGCCGTCGATTCGCACTGGAACACCGTGCTCGTTTAGCCCTGAGTAGAGCGCCCAATAAACCTCTTTGCGTCTGGCGTCCGCGGTAACCAGCAGTGGTTCGTTTTTGGATGCCGAGCTACCCTGAAGAGCATCGAGCGCGATTGCGTCTAGGCTCACCGCACCATAAAGTTTCAGACCCGCGCCGGCGGCAAACATGGTTGCTGCGGCGATGCCTACCCTAAGACCGGTGAATGGGGCTGGGCCACGGCCGGCCACCACCGCCATCAACTGCTTGGGTTTCACATTCGAGCGAGCGAACACATCAGCGATAGCGGCACCGATTAGCTCGGCGTGCTTCATGGTGTCGGCAACATTGTGTTCGGCTAGAAGTTTTCCGTTTTCAACCAGCGCCACGCTGGTGCCGGAAGACGTATCAATTGCCAAAATCACGCTCACGCGGAGAACCCCTCGTTCTCGAGTCGCTCGCCATGAGCAATTACAGTGACCGTGCGAACATCACTCTCACCGGTGGTGTCGCGCTCGATTTCAATATCGAGCCAGCTATCGGCCAGTGCCTCGGCGAAACCGCGACCCCACTCAACCAAAACGATTGAGTTTTCAATGTCGATATCAAGATCGTCAAATTCGTGAACACTGGAGAGGCGATAGGCGTCAACGTGAACCAGCGACACACTGCTGTTCTCTCGCTTGTGAGTTCTGGCAATCACGAAGGTTGGGCTGGAAACGTTACCAATAGCTTTTAGGCCTTCGCCAACGCCTCGGGTGAAAGTGGTTTTTCCGGCTCCCAGCGGGCCGGTGAGAATCACCAAGTCCCCAGCCTTCAAAAGACCCGCCACTCGAATCCCAAATTCGTTCATCTCTTCGGCGGTGGAAATTTGGAATTTGGCTAGCTCAGAGCTCAAAGCCCTTCCCCCACGTATTCGAGGGTAAAGCGGCCGCCCATTCGGGTCACGATCTCGTAGTTGATGGTTCCGCAGGCAGCAGCCAAGTCGTCGGCGCTAGGAACGCCGTGCGAGCCATCTCCGAAAATAGTTACTTCGTCGCCAACCTGAATTGGGTCGTTTCCGACATCGAGAACGAACTGATCCATGGCCACCTGAGACAGGATCGGGTAGCGCTTACCGCCAATCGAGACCTCGGCTTTTCCGCTGGCAGCTCTGGGCAAACCTTCGGCATAGCCCACCGGAACTAGGGCCAGGTTAGTTTCGCTCTTGGTGCGGTGAAGGAAGTTGTAGCTAACACCGTGACCGGCCGGAACGGTTTTTACCTGAGCCACACGCGAAACCGCGGTCATGGCGGGAATTAGCCCGTATTCAGCCGACCGGTTGGTTGAGAACGGATCCAGACCGTAGAGAGCCACACCAATTCGAACCATCTCGTAGTGGGCTTCTGGATAGGCTAACGAACCATCCGACGCGGTTAGGTGGCGAAGCTGAAACTGCACTCCCAAGCGCTTGGCCTCGGCCACGGCAGAATCAAATCTGGCAATCTGAGCCGAATCTTCTTCACGGTTGGTTGAAGAGAGGTGGCTAAAGATTCCAACCACACGAACGGCACTTCCAAGTTCCTTTACCGCTTCTAATAGCAGAGGCCAGTTGGCTTCGGTAGAACCGTTTCTTCCCAACCCGGTATCGATCTTGAGGTGAAGTGCGGCAACCTGGCCGGTAATTGCAGTAGCTTTGGCGATTCGCTCGAGTTGTTCGAGGTTGGCTACACCGAGATCAACCTTGTGAGTGAGAGCTGCCTCAAAGTTATCGCCTGGATCGTGTAACCAAGCCAGGACGGGTGCCTGAACTCCGGCTGCACGAAGATCAAGAGCCTCTTTCACATCGGCAACGCCGAGATAATCAACGCCGGCTCGCTCGAGCGTTTTGGCAACCTGGATTGCACCGTGCCCGTAGGCGTTGGCCTTCACCACACCCATCACCTTGGCGCCTGATGCGCGAGCGCGCATCACGTCTAGGTTGTGAACGATTGCGTCTAGGTTGATTCGAAGGGTTCTCACTCGGCCACCACCATCGCAACCGCCATCCCAGCGTCGTGACTGATGGATAGATGAAACTTGGAGATGCCAGCATCACGAACGGTTGCTGCGGTCTGGCCGGAAGTTTTAATCTCGGGCTTGCCCGACGAATTTTTTGTAATTTCCACCTCTTGCCAAGAGATGCCATCCGAGCCACCGAGCGCCTTGATTAGAGCTTCCTTGGCGGCGAATCGACCCGCGATGGTTTTCATCGGAGCATCCAACTCGCTGGCAACAAATAGGCGCTCCAAAAGCTTTGGCTGCTTCGAAACGTGTTCTTCGAACCTGGTGATGTTCACCAGATCCACACCAACACCGAGCACCATGATATTTGGTTACTCTACCGTCACCGATTTTGCGAGGTTACGCGGCTGGTCTACGTCTAGGCCTTTAGCTTCTGCCAAGGCCATTGCGAAAGCCTGAAGTGGGATCACGGTAAGAATCGCGGCAAAGAGCTGCTCGGTTTGCGGAACGAAAATCACGTGCTCCGACCACTGGCCAACCTCGCTGTCGCCCTCTTCGGCAATGGCAATCACCTTAGCGCCGCGAGCGCGGATTTCCTGAATGTTGGAGATTACTTTCGGGTGAAGGCTGTCTTCGTCGCGTAGCGAAGGCACGATGACGATTACCGGCTGACCCTCTTCAATTAGTGCGATTGGGCCGTGCTTCAATTCACCGGCGGCAAAACCCTCAGCGTGGATGTAGGCGAGTTCCTTGAGCTTGAGAGCGCCTTCCATGGCAACCGGGAAACCAACGTTGCGGCCGAGGAACAGAACCGACTTGGCGTTTGCCATTTCGGCACCGAGTTCCCTGGCTTGAACCAGTTCCTTGACCACGGTGCTCACAAGTGCCGGAACCTTGAGCAGTTCTCGTCCTAGTTTGTGTAATTCTGCAGAATCGGTGCCGCCGCGAACCTCGGCCAGGTAGAGACCTAGCAAGAATCCGGCGGTGATCTGGGCAACCAGA
>JBEGUF010000068.1:0-35243 GCA_041179025.1 Actinomycetota bacterium
TGATTATTGCCATGGATGGAGCATTATTGGGGTCGACTGTGTAGCGAAGGAACTTCACCTCGGGTAGTTTTGCAGCCCAGTTCCAAATTCCCCGTAACGCTTCCGTGGCGAAGCCATTACCCTGCTCGGTTTCGGCAACCCCTAAGCCAATTTCAACCATGCCTCGTTGATCGGGAGCGCCGTGGAAGGAAACGCTGCCCACTCCGACGTTTCGGGCACGGTCGACAATCATTCTGAAATACCATCGGATGTTCTCGGGAGACCGGCGAACATCTTCAACACGGTTTGCTCGGGGAAGGTCTTCGTCGGAAAGCATACCGTAGGGGTTTTGGAACGCACGGTTTCTGAAAACTGTGACTTCGGTCCCGAGTTCAAATAGCTCTTCCGCGGTTAGGCAGTACAGGTCTAACCGTTCGGTTTGAATGAGTTTGAAGTCTTGAACCATTAGTCGTGAAGGAACATCTTCCCGGCAACTTTGATTACGGCCGCCTGGGGCAAAAAGCGCGTTGCTTTAGCCATGAAACTATTTTGAGCCCCAACAATTACCGACGGCTTAGAAGATTTTGAATCTAGCGCCTTGAATGTCGCCTTCACCACGTCACTCACCGGAGCCAATCCGCTAGCCGGGCTCACTTTGAATCCCTCATCGAAGAACTCGGTGGCTGTGGCTCCAGGGTTCACAGTTAGCACGCGCACGTTGGTTCCAACTGTTTCTCCCCAGAGCGCTTCGGTGAACGAGCGAACAAACGCCTTGGTAGCCGCATATACGGCCATGCCAGGAACCGGCTGGAATGAGGCCGTGCTACCAATGTTCACAATCACTCCGTAGTCTCGGTTCAGCATTCCCGGTAAAACTGCCGCCGAAAGGTCAACCAACGTGGCAACATTCAAAATGATTTCCTGCTGAATCTTTTTTCGGTCCTCTTTGGCAACACGTTCGTTGGTTCCGAAGCCAGCGTTGTTGATGAGAATGTCGGCTTGAAGCTTTTGGCGACCAAGCTCGTCCATGAGTTTCTGGCCCGCATCAAGCGTTGAAAGATCGAGAGCAATGGTGATAACAGAAACCTCGTTTGAGGCTCTAAGTTCTGCGGCAATCTTATTCAGCGCATCGATCCGTCGTGCCACTAAAACCAGGTTGGAGCCTCGCTTTGCCAGCTCGTGAGCATAAGCCAAACCAATTCCAGAACTAGCTCCGGTTACTACCGCCGTTTTGCCTTTGAAGTTCATTTCAATCTCCCGTTTTTGCCTAGATGTCTACTATCCCACAGGCCAACAACCGCTAGGCTCGGCTCATGGAACGTATCGAAAAGCCAGCCTTCGTTGCGGCAATCATTGGCCCGATTCAAAGCGTTCTCGGGTGGGTTATCGCGGGAGCTCTTTGGGTGGGCTACGACCCGGTTAGGCAGACCATCAGCGACCTAGCTGCCAACGAGTCGCCGGTTCAGGGGATTATGTCGGCGTTCTTCGTGCTCGGTGGAGTTCTAACGCTCATTACAGCCGTTTACGCCAAGACTTTCGCATTGCCTGGCCGAGTGGCACTCTTCATCGCCGCCATTTGCACCTTTGGTCTCACCATTTTTCCAACCCCATTAGTTGGCTATTCGCTCTGGCACCGCATCTTCGCCATCTCTTCATTTGTTCTCTCGGCCGGGTGGCACCTATTCGCCATGAGAAAACGCAAGGACGCTCCCTGGATTTTGAAGCCACCGGCTGCAATTATCGGAACCATGCTTCAGGCAACGCTGGCACTTTGGTTTCTAAGCACCTGGACCGCCCCTGACGCCACTGATGTTGGGGTCTGGGAGAGGGTGGTTGCCGTGAGCCAATCTGTCTATGTTTCGGTTGTGATTATTGTGATTTACCTTGGCCAGCGGTCTAAAGGTACTTCACTTTAAACCACCAGATGTATGCCACAGCTTTTTCGCGCCCGCCGATTACTCTCGCTGTGATTTTTGCGGAACCCTTGTAGAACTTTAGGTTCGTGAGATAGACCGTGACGATTCCGTTCTTATCGGACGTTGCATTCAATGCAGAAAGGTTTTCCCCAACTCCGGTAAAGGAGAACTTAACTCTCACGCCAGCCGAAGGCTTCCCCTTGTTAGTTACTAGAAACTGGGTGGCTCCCGGCCCACCGGCGATGCCCCTGACGTTCAACACCACTGGTTTGATCTTGTTTTTGGGCGTTACGAAACTAATGATTCCGTCCGTGGATTCGGTGATATTCGGCCCAGCCAGCACTTTGTATTTGAACTGGCTATCCGGCGACATGTTGCTCAAGAGCAGTGGAAATGTGGCGGTTGAATTCGCGTCGAGTTTGAAGAAGCAGGTGTGGCTGTTGCCGCCGAGAGTTTGTCGGTCGCATGCAGTGGACGAGACTCCGTTATCTCCCGCCACAAGGTCGAGATTTACCCCTCCCACGAATCCGAAAAAGTTTATCTGCGCAAACTTGCCTGCTTGAGCTGGCGTTCCGGTGAATTTCAAAGTGACCGATTGAGCTTGCGTGGAAACCGAGTAGCCGGATCCGCTCACCTCCGCACCCCCACCTTGGATTGCAACCGCATAGCGAGTTGGCGAGGTTATCCAGGAGTTATCGATTGCCAGGGCAGGGCTGGCGCCAAATATGAGGACGAGGGCGAGTAGACGTGAAACGAATTTGCGCATGATTTTTCTTTCGGTCGAACGACCGCGCGCACACGCGTTGTGCCAACAGTAGCAGTAGGTTCTTTAGAACGAAGTGCTTGGAAGATCCTTTTCAGAATTCAAGATTCCAGAAACCATGCGCTCAACCACACTGGACACAGCCTTCCCGACGCCAAAGTTCGGTGCTGTGCCGTGTATGGCACGCTCAGCTAGACCCGACTCGGTGTGGCCGGGTCTTGCGTCAATCCAGGAAACTCCTGCTTTGCGTAGTTCTTTGGCGGCCGCCTGAGCAAATCCAAGTAGCGCGGTCTTGCTTGCCGAGTATGCGGCGAGCCCAGCCATTGGTACCTCAGCAATAACGCCGCTGATTGAGAGCACAAACGGTTCACGCGAGCTCTGCGCCGATTGCGCCAACTTAGGAAGCAGAAGCGAAACCAACTGCATCTGTCCGAGAGCATTCACTTTGAGAAGTTTCTCGGCGACTATTGGCGGGGTGTCGGTTATCGGCCCAAATGCAACCAGGCCAGCTGCCAAGATGATTCCGTCTAGTGGTTCAGGGGCACTGTTCAGGTAGGCAGCCAAGTTCGAAATCGACTCGCTAGATTCGAGATCAAGAAGCAACCTTTGCGCCAAATCAGCACGAAGCCGAACCGACGACTCGTTTGTTCGAGCCGTGCCAAGAACTGTTACCCCCTGGTTCATCAGTTGGTTGCAAAACTCTTGCCCGAAAGCTCCCGAAGCGCCAACCACCAAGATGCGTTTACCCTGCAATGTCGTCATAGTCTCATTATCGCGGTAATCAACTCGCCGAACTCCTTATATGCGGTTTCAAACAACCGTCCTAGAGTTGCGACATGACACTTCACGTGAAACCAGGCACCGAATGGGAAACTGTTTACGCTAAAGCTAAGGAGCTCGCGCCCGAAGCGTTTGAACACGACCGAATAAACAATCTTCTTATGGGAAAATGGCTCTCGGTGGGAGTAACCGCGCCGCACGAAAATCCGGTCGACCAAGGCTCAATTGTCGGCCCGCCAAAGATTGATCATCAAACCGCCCTCGACGCTGTTTCTGATGCGTCACGGCAACACAAAATCTGGGGCAAAGTCGACCTCGATGAGCGCAAGGCTCGCGTGGTCACCGCTCTATTTGGGCTGCGAGAAGTTCGCGATACCATCGCACTTCTGCTGTCTTGGGAAATTGGTAAGCCATGGAAGCTCGCCTGCGCCGACATTGATCGCTGCATCGACGGCGTGGAATGGTACATCGGCGAAATCGAACGTCAGATGGATGGTCGTGAGCAGCTGAGCGGCCCGATTTCAAACATTGCATCTTGGAACTATCCCCTAAGCGTTTTGGTTCACGCTGAACTCGTTCAAATGCTGGCCGGTAACGCCGTTATTGCCAAGACTCCGTCTCAGGGCGGATTCCATGCACTCACCTTGGCGCACTCCGTTATGGCAAAGGCCGGGCTTCCAGTCACATTGCTGAGCGGTGTGGGAGCTGAATTGAGCGATGCTCTCGTTTCGTCACCAGAACTTGGCGCTTTTGCTTTCGTTGGCGGCCGATCAAACGGGCGAGCAACTTTGGAGCGTCTGGCGAACTTCGACAAACGTCACATTCTGGAGCAGGAAGGTCTAAACGCTTGGGGTATTTGGGACTTCACCCAGTGGGACGACCTTGCCCCGCATCTCCGCAAAGGCTTTGAGTATGCCAAGCAACGTTGCACAGCCTATCCTCGCTACGTGGTTCAGCGACGCCTCCTTCCACAGTTTCTAGACATGTACCTGCCAATCGTGAAAGGCCTGCGATTCGGCCACCCGCTGGCAGTTGAAAACGACGACGACGAACTGCCGGATCTCGAGTTCGGGCCAGTAATTCACAAGGCCAAGGCTCGCGAACTTAAGGCTCAGTTCAATGAGGCCATCGACACCGGCGGAATACCGATTTATGTTGGCGATTTGGCTCACGGTCGATTCCTGACCAATCAGGATCTATCTGCCTATGTGGCTCCGGCAACCGTTTTGGAACCGCCGCGCGCTTGGTCTCTGCACCACTCCGAGCCGTTCGGGCCGATCGACTCAATCGTTCTAGTCGACACCGAAGCCGAGTTCATTGCTGCCATGAACGTTTCCAACGGAAACCTAGTGTCTTCCGTAGCCACCGACGACGCAGAATTTGCCAAACGCGTGCGCGACGAAGTTTCAGCGTTCAAGTTCGGCGTAAACAAACCACGCTCTCGCGGCGACCGTGACGAAGTATTCGGTGGCCTTGGAGCGTCTTGGAAGGGCGCCTTCGTAGGTGGAGACCTACTAGTAGACGCCGTTACCGACGGCGATCGCCCAATTTACGGAAACTTTAGAGGCGCATCACGCTTCCCAGAAGGCCTAGATCTCTAGGTTCGGCGTTAGAGTTTTATAAAGAGCCAGATTGGTTCTTGAGAGGGAAGTAATGGCTCAGAAGGAACAGAAGGCGCAGAAGAACGCAAAGAAGGCACCTGCGAAGACTCTAAAAGAGAAGCGCATCGAAAAGCAGGCAAAGGCCGACAAGAAGTAAACAAACTTTATTTGGTAGGGCTCTTCCCAGTTGGGGGAGCCCTATTTTTCGTCTTAGGTAAATCCCGCACAAGACTCTAGACTGCGAGTAGGCGGTTTACTGGGTGGGGGATGAAATAGTAATGGCGGAGCGCACGGCAACTCAACTGAATCAGACAAGTTCTGGTTCCTTGCAGCTTCAATTAGACGTAATTCTCGAAGCCTTAGATGCAAGTCAAGATGGCATTGCCATTTGGAAAGTAAACCGAGGAGTCAATCAAACGATTCAGGACTTCAGTTTGGTTTTGATAAACACCGCCGGTGCGGCAGCTGCTGGTCAACCGCAACAGGATCTAATTGGTAAGCCCATCACGGATGTGGTTGGGTCTGACACCTCTAGGGGGCTGCGAGCAGTTTTCACCAAGGCTCTTTTGCAGGGCCACGGAGTTAAAGATATCGTCCCAGGGGTCGACGGCGCTGGGGTTCCAGGTTTCTATGAAAACAACGTGGTCCCGTTCGGTCAAGACCTAGTCTTTGCAACCTATCGCGATGTTAGTGAATCCGTTGAGGAGCACGAGAGACTGCTCTGGCTTGCCGAGCACGACTACCTAACTGGAATGCCCAACCGGGCAAAGTTGCAAGCTTCCTTAGACGAGTGTGTCTCGTCATGCAAAGAAAATGGGTCGTACTTCGGGTTCGTGTTTATCGACATCGACTACTTCAAAAACGTCAATGATACCTACGGCCACAGTGTGGGCGACGCTCTTCTCGTGAACTTTGTAAAGCGCATACGTAACTCACTTCCAGAGACCGCTATGGTCGCGCGTATTGCCGGCGATGAGTTTGCAATTTTGCTAAACCCCGTCAGGGGAGAGGATCAATTCAGCGAACTTATGGAAGAAGTGTTTTCGGCGATGAAGAGACCATTCGTACATGACGAGATTGAAATATCAGTAACCTGCTCTGCCGGATGTGTACTCAATAACGGCTCTGAGCACCCAGACGAAATCATGCGCATCTCCGACAAGGCGATGTATGAGGCGAAACACAAGGGTAGGGCCCGCTACATCGTTCAAACGGTTTAGAGGCTACTTCGGCCCGTCTGGGTAGATACTCCGGGTAACCCCGCGCTTACGTTGGTGGCGTAACCAGCTCATCCTGAACCATTTGGGCAATATGTGCACCACGGAAAGAGCGGCGTAGATCACCGTGTTCAGTGCAACAAGAGTGGCCAAGATCACAAAGAAGCTCGAATGCAGAAAGCTTTCAGGGAGCAGAATGCCGGTAAGCGGGCTAGGCAGGTTCACTGGTATCCGTTCGCTGTTTTACGTCTATAGGGCCGTCGCCCCAGTGAGCTTTTCTCTTGAAAGCCATGTCGATTACACCTTTTACAAAAATGATTCCCAAGAATGTGTCGTACGCGAGTTCGATCACTAGGGTCGCGGCCAGCAACTTCGCTTTCCAGTTCGAATCGCGAACAGTCCAAACCTTTTCTACGATGAACACCCCGGCCATGATGATCCAGAATGGGTACCAGACCCAAACATCAGAACTCACGATTTGCAGAACGATCAGGAAAAAGTACGTCCATAGTGCAAAAACCGAATACGCCAGCCCCAGTTGCTGCGACCAATATCTGGCCGTCGTTGAGGTAATCCCATAAGTCGCAATGTTTTCCATAGCACCGCGCTCCCAGCGCAGGCGTTGGCGCCAAAGAGCCCTCAGGTTCGGCATTAGTTCGGTTTCAACCATGCATTCCGGGTGCGAGGACATGAGAGCACCTAATGACTTGAGCGCAATTGTGAGTTCGTTGTCTTCGGTTAGCGCATGCGTGTCATAAACCTGCCCCGGTGTTCCAGGCAGAAGTTTGCCGCGTTCTTCGGCCACTGTTCGAAGCGAGCGACCTCTGAAAATAGAAGCCGTGCCGGTTAGCACGAAAACTAGGCCTTTACGTCTTTTTATCTCTCGTGCGTAACGGGTGTACTCGTTCTTCTGAATCTGCGCCAAAAGCCCGCGTCTGTCTTCACCATAAAAAAGCCCGCCGATTGCGCTCAATCCTCGGTCATCGGTGAAATGCTGTACCGCTGTCTTTATAAAACCTTGACGCAGAACGGTGTCGGCATCCATGATCATCACGGTGTCGTTTTCGCCAAGGCTCGGAAGAATTCCATTTAGGGCTTGGTTCAATGCGCCAGCCTTTTTATCGACGTTGTTCACGGACTCGAAGATTTCAACTCCTAGCCCTCGCGCCACAGCCACGGTTTGATCGGTGCAGTTGTCGGCCACCACAATCACTCGCTCTGGCTTTCGATCTTGTTCCATTAGCGACTTGATCGTGGCGGCGATAAGTTTCTCTTCATTGTGCGCAGGGATCAACACCGTCACGGTTACTTCACCGTGAAAAACTCCTTCGGTTGATTGCATCAAGACCCAGGGTGAAAGTTTTTTGTGTCTACTATCGTGTGACCGTCTCGAGAGATTGGCATCTCTGAGTTCCAGGCCAACGAACGCCACCACAACCGTCATGCCTACTGCGATGGCAGCTATGACGGCAAACAGAGGCGGAGCCTGCCAGCTGTACCAAACAGAAACGGCCTCGAGAACTACCAATTTTGACGCTGGCTGTGTGACGGTAACGTCCGTGGTCTCCAGAGTGAAAGCGATTACTAAGAAAGCGAGTACCGCGATACCAAGAACCAGTAAACCGATCAGCGATTCATACTGTCCGTTTTTGGGTTTTCGCCAACCGCTGATAATCCCCACCTGCCCACGGTGCCAAAGTGGCACATCTCCATTAAAGCATTTCCCTAGGCGGTGAGGGATAGACTCAGAAATCTAGCGAAAGGCAGTCACTTGACCGAAAAGCACGAGGGGGACCTTTCGGAAAACCAGCGCAAAGTTCTTGCCGATGTTGAAAAACTTTTCCAAAATCAAGACCTCCTACTGGTAAAACTTTTGGTCACAAACTTCCCCGTAATCGAAGTGGAGTACGGGGAAAAATTGGCAAACCACGCCGTGGAGGATCTAATCGAGAGTTTCTCTCGAATCAGCGCAATTTCCCAGGTTGAACGGGTTTCTAACGTGCTTTTTGCGATCCGTGCTTTGGATGCGTCAAACCCTCACAATTTCATCCGACAGGTGAAGACCCTAGTCGCCGAGGTAAACACCTCTGGGCGTTATCGTTTTCTTCTCGAAGTAAGCATCGGCGCAGTAATTACCGAGCACTCTGCCAATCTGAGCCCCCAAGACTGGGACGCGAGACTAAATCTCGCTCTCATGAAGTCGACCAGAACCGGCCAACCAGAGCTGGCTGATAGCCACGTTGCAACTTCAGAACAGGTTCGCCACGAGCTCTCTAGGCTTGGCCCGGGTTCGCCTCCTCCTGAAGGGATGTACTGGGTTTTTCAACCAATTAACTACGTGAGTACCGGGGAAATTTACGGTTTCGAAGCCCTCTGTCGCTGGGATAGCCCGAAACTCGGTTCAGTTAGCCCCGAGTTATTCATTCAGGTAGCCGAGGATCTGAACCTAGTGCAAATCATCGACTTTTGGACCTTGAAAGCGGTTGAAGCAGCTTATCCAGAGCTCTTACTTCGCGGTGGTCAAGCAATTTCAATCAATATCAGCGCCCAAACCTTAGGTAATGACCACGAATTCTTTTCCGCCGTGGATCTACTCCTTCCTAAAATCAAGGAAGCGCATTTCTCCCTAATCTTTGAGTTGACTGAAACTTCCGTTATTGAGAATCAGATAGATCTGAGCCTGGGGCTCTTGGCGATGCGCAAAAGAGGAGCCAAGATAGCCATCGATGACTTTGGCACCGGAAAGACTAGCCTGAGTGTGATTAGCAGCCTCCCAACCGACTTTGTTAAATTAGACGGCTCCCTGCTCCAGGTGGAAAGACCGGATTTGAGTCTTGGACTTCTTGAGCTCGGTATGAAGTTCGCCAGCCTGGTTGGCGCCGAGGTTATCGTGGAAAAGGTTGAAACTCAAGCAGACCTTGATCTTGCGCGCAAAGTTGGAGCTCAGTTTGCCCAGGGGTGGCTATTCGGACAACCGATTGATCTTCGCCCATCAAAACCTTAGGTTCGACCGCATGTCGGTTTTGCTGTTTATTGATGTTTCAAGTGGAATCAAAGTGAAATTCGCGCGGTTTATCCACACATGACGACTATCCGCGGAACCCTAATCGGTATCTATAAAGCCGACGGCGGAATTGTTGGCGAACTGACCTATTTCTTCGGCCATCTAGTTGGCATGAGAAGCTGCAGTCTCTGCGACATCTCTCACTCGCCGATTATGAAGAAATCTTCCTTCAAAGCGCTCGAACAGCACCTACTCGCAGAGCACGGAATTCAGGTGCGAATGATTCACCTAAACGAGCGCAACGAACTTGAGCAAAAGGCTTCAGAAGGGCGTGAGCCTTGCATGCTCCTGCAATACCCAGACGAGTCGATTTCTATGTTCATCGATTCAACAGATCTCAAGGCACTATCCGGAAGCGTGAGTTCCCTCAAGAAGCTGATTTCGTCGAGGCTCGATCTTTATCTATAGCGGGCAAGACGAAACCCCCGCGACTAAGAAGTTGCGAGGGTTTCAATTTGGTAGGCCCCGTCGGGATCGAACCGACGACCCACGGATTAAAAGTCCGTTGCTCTAACCAACTGAGCTAGAGGCCCATTGCCTTTCGGCAACCTTCCAAGAATAGCAAACTTTGTATTATTGCTCGTTTTCACTTTGTGCCCGGGTGTTCATTTGCCAGTAAACATCAAAGTGTTGTTGCTCGGCGGAACGGTGATAATTGAAGAATGCAGTCTTCGCAGCTTTCACCGAAACGAACTGGGTTCACGCCCAGCCAAATCGTGGTTTTTGGCTTCCTAGGCGTAAACATCATTGGAACCCTGCTGCTCATGCTGCCCGCGGCCTCATCCAAACCAGGATCAACGGATTTACTCACCGCTGCTTTCACCTCCGTTTCATCACTTGCGGTCACTGGCCTAAGTGTTGTGAATACCGCAACTCACTGGACGTTTTTCGGGCAATCAATCATTCTTCTTCTCATCAAGGTTGGTGGTTTTGGAATCATGGCCCTCGGTTCTCTGCTGGCGCTTATGCTCACTCAGCGCATTTCGTTTAAGACCAAAATCACGAGCACCGAGGAATCTAAGTCTCTGGGACTGTCTGATTTCAAAGGGCTGCTGGTCAGGGTCTTTGTAATTTCGATTTCGATTGAACTTGCAATAACAGCCATTCTCACTCTGCACCTTCACTTCAGTTATGGTGAGCCATGGCCAACCGCTCTATGGAACGGCCTATTCCAGTCGGTGGCCGCGTTCAACAACGCGGGGATGTCTACGTATCCAGATAACCTAATGAGCTTTGTTCGAGACCCACTTGTTCTTCTGTCACTCTCCTTCGCGGTCATTCTTGGAGGTCTGGGTTTTCCCGTGCTGATTGAACTTACTCGCAGATTTCGTCAGAGAATTATTTCGGCTCGCGCTGGCGGTAAGAAACTCGATTATCACTGGTCTCTAACCGCCAGGCTTACTATTACCTTCACGATTATCCTGCTGGGGCTGGGAATGCTGTCTATCGGAGCTATCGAGTGGTCGAATCAGGGAACACTCGGTGACCTAACGACGATGGATCGAATCGTAAACGCTTTTGTGGCTTCGGTTATGGCTAGAACAGCTGGCTTCAATGCGGTCGACTACGCACTCATGAATAACGAAAGTTGGATTGCTACCGACATCTTGATGTTCATCGGTGGTGGAAGTGCCGGAACCTCGGGTGGGCTACGTATTACTACTTTTGCCGTTCTTATCTACTTGGTCCTTGCTGAAATTCGAGGTGATCGAGAAGTGAACGTTGGCTCTCGTCGAATTGGTTTCTCCGTGCAGCGCACCGCCGTCTCTCTTGCGGTCTTAGCCACGACGGTGGTTCTAGTTGGTGTCGTTAGCATCGAACTAATTACCGACCTACCAACCGACAAGATTGTCTTTGAAGTTATTTCAGCCTTTGGAACTGTGGGGCTATCGACAGGTATTACCGCTGAACTTCCAGCCCTTGGCAAGATTATTCTGATGATCCTCATGTTTGTTGGTCGAATCGGCTTGGTCTTGGTAGCCACCGCCCTAGCCCAGCGCGCATCAAACCTGTCGTATCGTTTACCTAAAGAAAGGCCACTAATTGGCTAAGAAACTGAAAATCAAAAACGGCCAGGACGCGGCTGCGACAGTTGTTGTGATTGGACTTGGAAGATTCGGTGGTGCCCTTGCGCGAGAACTAGTTTCTCTTGGTCGCGAGGTTCTCGGCATCGATGCCGACGAAGCTCGAGTGAACGAATTTGCCCACGATCTAACGCACGTTGTTCAAGGAGACCCAACCAACGAGGAAACCTTGCGAGAGCTGGGCGTCGCGGACTTCGACGCAGCGGTCGTTGCAATTGGATCGAGCCTTGAAGCGAGCATCCTTTCGGCCTCGCTGCTGATTCAGGCTGGCGTAAAGCAGGTTTGGGCCAAGGCTTCTTCAGAATCACACGGACGCATTCTCGAGCAGATCGGTGTGCAGCACGTCATCTACCCGGATAAAGACATGGGTAAGCGAGTAGCTCACATGGTTGGTGGAGATCAGCTTGATTACGTGGAGATCGACGAAGGCTTTGTAATGGCTAAAACCAAAACCGCTGGAGCGTTTGTTGGTCGCACCCTTGAACAGCTTGGCCTTCGCCGCGAATACGGCATCATCGTGGTGGCCACCTCAACTCCTGGGGCCGATTATGTACCCGCAACCCCATCGACCGTTCTAGGCGAAGGCGACCTGCTAATCGTTGCTGGTCCGAAGGATCGGATCGAGGACTTCTGCCGAATCTAGTCGGTTAGCGAGTCGACGGCTTTTCGCCACCGCTCATGCACATCACTGGACACCGTTTTTGGAGTGAAAATCTGTTCTAGAGTCCACAGGTTTTTCAGCTTCTGCTTGCTCTCAAAAATCCCTGCACCTAATCCCGCCAGGTAGGCGGCGCCCAACCCTGTAGATTCCAGAACCCCGCCTCGTTCAACCGGCTGCGAGAGGTCGTCTGCCTGAATTTGCAGTAGCAGATTGTTTTTGCACATTCCGCCGTCAACGCGAAGTGTTTTCGTTTTTTGTCCAAGGTCCTGTTCCATCGCCCGAACCAGATCGGTCACCTGAAAGGCAACGGCCTCCAAAGTGGCTCTGGCAATGTGGCCGTCGGTGGTTCCTCGAGTAATTCCGACTATCGTGCCTCGAACATCTGGTTTCCAATAAGGAGCTCCGAGACCCGTGAGTGCCGGGATGAATGTGACGCCGCCAGCATCGCTCACCTCGTTTGCCAGCTCTTCGACATCTTTAGATTCTTTGATTATTTTTAGCCCGTCGCGAAGCCACTGAACAGCTGAACCGGCTACGAACACCGAACCTTCTAGTGCGTAAGTAATCTCGCCGTCGGGGGATTGCCAGGCGATGGTGGTGATAAGCCCGTGGCTGCTTGAAACCCGCTTCGTGCCGGTATTAGTAAGGAGAAAGGCGCCAGTTCCATACGTGCACTTGGAGTCGCCAGCGTCGAACGCTGACTGCCCGAACAAGGCTGCCTGCTGGTCGCCGGCCATTCCGGTTATCGGAGCTTTGATGCCGAGGAATACTTGCGGATCGGTTTCTGCGAGATTTCCGTAATTGCGAACGATTGTGGCGAGAGCAGCTCTCGGCACGTTGAAGATAGTGAGCAGTTCGTCGTCCCAGGTGGCAGATTCGATGTTGCACAGTTGTGTTCTGGAAGCGTTACTGGCGTCGGTGATGTGGCTTTCGCCGCTGGTTAGCCGTGCCACAAGGTAGCTATCGACCGTGCCGATGGCGGTTCTGCCATCCAGCACGTTTTGCCAAACCTCGGGTTCATTTCGCTGAATCCAAACGAGTTTGGTTGAGGTGAAGTATGGATCTAGGTTCGTGCCGGTTTTGTCTCGGACCACTTGTTCGAGGTTTTTATCTTTGAGTTCCTGGACGATGTCGGCTGTTCGACGGTCTTGCCAAACGATGGCGTTGCGGGGTGCCTTCAGAGTCTCGCGATCCCAGAGCACCAAAGTTTCTCTCTGGTTACTGACGCCGATGGCTTCAATGTTTAGGCTCGTGTTTAGCGCTTGACGGCCGGCACGAAGTGTTGCCTGCCAAATCTGTTCGGGGTCGTGCTCAACCCAACCCGGCTTTGGAAAGTGTTGCTCGAACTCGCTGTAGCCACGCGAAGTTATCTCCCCGGCGGCACTAACCACCAGCACGGTTACTCCCGTGGTGCCAGCGTCGATGGCCAGGATGCTCATTAGTGCGCCATGGGTTCCAGCGGAACCAGTTCCTTGTTTTTGCTGGGCCATTCCACGATTAGCATCGCCATGATCATCACGCTACCACCCAAAACGGGGAGGAACGTAGGGGTTTCTTGGCCCACCGAATAAGAGATAACCGCGGCGAAAACCACTTCGCTGGTGAGGATGATGGCAACGCGTGAAGGTTCCAAGAAACCTTGAGCCCAGGTTTGAACTAGGAACGCAACAGCGGTAGCGAGAACCGCGGTGAAGATGATGGCAAACCAAACTTCACCGTCTGGAGGGGTTTGCACTCCACCATCCCAGACAAACGCCCCGATCCAGCTGATGATTGCACAAACCGCGAGTTGAACCACAGTTAGCGCGTAGCTGTCGTGTTTTGAACTCCATAGGCCGAGCCCGATAATGTGAAGGGCGAACAGCACAGCGCAGGCGACCAGCGAGATTTCACCCCAGCCAAATGCAACCGAACCCGCGGATAGGATTCCCAGGCCGATGGTGGCAACAATTACTCCGACTAGAGCCTTTTTGCTGATTCTCTGTCGAAGAAATACCCAGGCGAGCAGTGGCGTTAGAGCAACGTAGAGGCCGGTGAAAAATCCGGTTAGCGCGGCGGTTGAGTAAAGCAGTCCAATGGTCTGGGTAACATAACCGCCACCGAGCGCTAGCCCCAGAAACGAACCCTGAATCAAAAGTGTTTTATTCATCGACTTGAAAAGTTGCGGTCTAATGGCAACCATCACGAGGACGGCGATGGTGAATCTAAAGGCGAGGAAGTTGAAGGTGGGGTGCTTCTCAATGGCCGGTTCCATAAGCACGAACCCGGCTCCCCAGGAAATTGCAACAGTTATTAGAGCGAGAGCCGCCAGCCTAGAGCGAGTCATTACTTCTTGCTCACATTAGGTGAATGAAATTCGATGTCCACAATCCTTCGTAAAATCGGGTCGGAATCGACACTCAGGTGAACCACTGCCATAGCGCCTGGTTTTAGAAGAGCAATCAGGTCAAGTTTTGCTTGGAAGCGTTTCTCAGAGCGTTGCACTAAGACCTCGACCATTGTTGGAAGTACTGGGCGGTGGGTGCAAATCACGATTGACTTATTGAGGTTGATTAGATTGTTGAACAAGAATTTTGTTTCAGCTGGCTTTTTGTCGTTGGCGGTCTCGGTGAACTCGGGGCTGGTTTTCACCTTTACCTTGGTGCTTTGGGCGTAGGGAGCGATTGTGCTCAGGCAACGAGTCCACGGGCTTGAAAACACGGTCTTGGCGCCAAAGGCCTTCAACAGTTTTGGAAGCGCTTCGGCTTGGGCGTTGCCGTCTGATAGAAGTGGGCGGCTGGCCTCGCCATCTTTCCACGTTGCACGAGAGCGTGCTTTGCCGTGCCGGAGAATCACCACTGGTTTGGTTCTGAGCAGTTTCTGGCTTGCCAGGTTAACCAGAATCTCTAGTTGGTCGTGATCGTGGTCGTAGGTGAGCTTGGCTTTAGCCTCCGCAACGTTGAACCAGTGGACTCCGCTAACCTCTTCGTTTGGTTCGAAAGTGGATTTCTCGAGAGCCTCGCGGGTAACTTCTGCAGCCCAGTAATAGACCACCTTCTGGTTGTTGTTCGCAAGCTTGTAACGTTGTACGCCCAACGGAACACCGAGACGGATCTTGAGCCCGGTCTCTTCGCGAATCTCACGCACTGCGGTTTGAGGCAGAGTCTCGCCGGGATCCACCTTCCCTTTCGGCCAACTCCAGTCGTCGTATCGACCGCGGTGAACCAGTGCTACTTGGAGCACGTCTTCTTCCATACGCCAAAGAAGGGCGCCAGCGGCATATACGCGCATTACTTGACCTTACGAGAACTGGTGAAACGCATTAGCTCGTCTTGAACGTCGACCAGTTTCTTGCCGGTTGAATCGAATTGGTGTCGAGTCCATGACCCATCTGATTCCAGGTGCCAGCTCGCCGCGGTATCGCTCATGGCTAGGGTGAACATATCCTGTAATTCTTTGATGTGGTCTGGTTGCACAATTCGGACTAGCGCTTCAACACGACGGTCTAGGTTTCGGTGCATCATGTCGGCAGAGCCGATGTAAATTTCTGGATCGCCATCGTTTACGAAGGTGAAGATTCGAGAATGCTCGAGGTACCTACCAAGTACCGAGCGAACTCGGATGTTCTCGGAGAGTCCAGGAACTCCAGGTTTCACCGCACACATGCCTCGAACCAGGATGTTCACAGAAACGCCAGCCTGACTTGCCTTGTAGAGCGAGTCGATGATTTGCTCGTCTACCAGAGAGTTCACCTTGATCTGAATTCCAGCTGGTTTACCTTCCCGATGCAGAGCGATTTCTCTTGCGATACGTTCGGTGAGACCTTCGCGAACACCGTTAGGTGAAACCAAGAGCGCTTTGAAGCTGGCATCTGGGGCAAAGCCGGAAAGTTGGTTGAACAATCGAGTGAGGTCTTCGCCAACCTGTTCGCGGGAGGTGAGCAGCCCGTAGTCTTCGTAGAATCGGGCGGTCTTCGGGTTGTAGTTTCCGGTGCCAATGTGGCAGTAGCGACGCAGATTGTCGCCTTCCTGACGAATTACCAAAGAGAGCTTGCAGTGGGTCTTGAGACCCACAATTCCGTAGACCACATGAACGCCAGCCTGCTCAAGTTTTCTGGCCCAGGTGATGTTGTTTTGCTCATCAAAGCGGGCCTTGATCTCTACCAGGGCCAGAACCTGCTTGCCAGCTTCGGCCGCATCAATTAGAGCATCGACGATTGGCGAATCACCAGACGTGCGATAGAGAGTTTGCTTGATAGCCAAAACCTTAGGGTCGGCTGCAGCCTGTGCCAAAAACTCCTGGACGCTGGTTGAGAACGATTCGTATGGGTGATGCAGCAAGATCTCGCGCTCGCGAATCGCTCGGAAGAAATTGACCTTCTCCTCGTCGGTGTTTCGTAGATAGCGGTTGGTGACCACGTTGTGCGGTGGAAAGTGAAGTTCTGGGCGTTTGATTCCGGATATCTCAAACAGGCCGGTTAGGTCTAGAGGAGCGGGCAGCTTGTAAACGTCTTCATCTTCAATGTCGAGTTCTCGAACCAGTAGTTCTAGAACCTGAGGGTTTATGTCGTTGGCGACTTCGAGGCGAACCGGAGGGCCGAATTTGCGTCTTAGCAATTCCTTCTCGAGTGCTACGAGCAGGTTCTCACCCTCATCCTCGTCTACATCGAGATCTTCGTTTCTGGTTACGCGGAAGGTGTGGTGTTGCAAAACTTCCATGCCGGCAAAGAGCTTGGCCAAAAACTGGCCGATGATGATTTCCAGAGGCAAGAATTTGGCATCGGCGTTGGTGCTGCCAGGTACGCGCACGAAACGCGGAAGAAGTGGCGGAACCTTCACGCGGGCGAAGTGCTCGGTTGCGGTGTCTGGGTTTCGAAGCACCACCGCAAGGTTCAGAGAGAGCCCGGAGATGTAAGGGAACGGATGGGCCGGGTCTACTGCCAGCGGAGTTAGCACCGGGAAAATCTGGTTGTCGAAGTATTGCTTCAGCGCAATGCGCTGTTCGTCGGTGAGGGCCGCCCAGGTGGTTAGCCCAATTCCTTTACTTCTGAGTTCTGGCTCCAAAACCTCCTGAAACAGGGAGGCATGACGAAGTTGGAGGCGGTGAGCCTCTTTGCTGATGGCAGCCAGAACCTCAGCCGGTTCCATGCCTGAAGCAGATCGCACCGCCAATCCGGTTGCGATGCGACGTTTCAAGCCGGCCACGCGAACCATGAAGAATTCGTCTAGGTTCGAGCCGAAAATTGCCGAGAAATTAACTCGCTCCAAAAGTGGCAGCGTGATGTCTTCGGCCAACTCCAAAACTCGCTGGTTGAATGCGAGCCAGCTGAGTTCTCGATCGAGAAAACGGTCGATCGGCAAATCACCCAGGTCGGGTAATGCGATGGCCATGGTTTCTTCAGACATATGTTCAATTCTGCCACTGCTGGGTGGGGGAAAAGTAAACGGTTAGTAACTAACCGGTTCCGACTCGGTTTCGTCCTTATTGGGGTTGAAGGAGTAGCCGCGGTTGCGAACCGTGCCAATTAGCGGCTCAAGTTCGCCAAGTTTGAAGCGCAGTCTTCGAATGTGAACATCGACGGTTCGGGTGCCACCAAAGTAGTCGTAGCCCCAAACCTCGCTGAGCAGTTGTTCTCTAGAGAAGACTCGGCCTGGGTGCTGGGTTAGAAACTTCAAGAGCTCAAACTCTTTGTAGGTCAAGTCCATCGGCACTCCGTGAATCTTCGCCGAGTAGGTAACTTCATCAATGACGATTCCAGATGTTTCCACGAGCGCAGAAAGCGCCTTTGGCTTGTTGCGTGCCAGAGCCAAACGTATCCTGGCGTCGACCTCGGCCGGGCCAGCGTTGAACAGAATCACGTCGGTGGCACCCCACTCTTCGTTGACCGCGGCCAGCCCGCCTTCGGTGAGAACCAAAATCAACGGTGCGCTGAGTCCGGTGGTTTGCAAAATCTTCGCAAGAGATTTCATGTTGTTGAGATCTTGGCGCGCGTCTAAGAAAATTAGGTCGGCGGAAGGGGCATTTACGATTCCGGCTGGCTCAGCGGGCACGTTACGCACACGGTGAGGAAGCAAACTTAGGGCAGGCAGAACTTCAGACTCCGGCATTGCCGAAAGAATCAGAAGCTGAGCCATTTCTCTCCTAATGGTCGTAGAGGTAAGTTTAAGGTATGAAACAGGGTTGGGGCGAAATCATACCGATTTGGGCGGTAGTCGCTTTCGCTACCGTTGGCATCACATTTCTAGATCGACAGTCGGCATTAGTTTGGGCTGGAGCGATTTTGGCAGGTTCGATTGCCGTGGTTTCACTCATCCACCTTTTCAAAGAAGAAGCCGACGGTTTTGTGAGAAAACTCATTTATGTTGCCGGCGGTTCTTTCCTAATGCTCTCTTCAGCCTCGCTTTATCTACTGCTCACCTGATTCGCACGGAGTAAAATCAAATTATGACTTTTTCATTTGAAGTGTTTTTCACCGGCCTGTTGGTACTCGCCTCTCTAGCAATCGCTGGAGTCTCAGCCCTCGTTCTCTACAAGCTCTTCAAGGGGCAAAAGTAGTTGTTTGAACTCCCGGAGGGTTTGCCAATTGAGCTGACCCCATTGGCGTTTTTGGTTGGAACCTGGGAAGGCACTGGCATCATCGCCATCGACGGCGAGGAGCACGAGTTTTCCCAGAAGATTGAGTTCGCTCACGATGGTTCTTCCGCCCTCACCTACATTTCCTCAGCAAAATTGAATGACGAGTCGGCAACCGCGTTACCCAGTGAACTGGGTTACTGGCGAGTTGAACGCCCTCGCAACGATTTCGACTACGGTCCGGGACTGATCCCTGGAAAGGGTGAAAACCCGCTGAAGGACTATGAGTCGATGGAAACTCACAGAGCCGAACACGGTGGCTACAACATTGAGGTTTCCACTCTGCACCCAGGCGGAATGGCTGAGCTGTATCGCGGTTGGGTTCGTTCGGCCCGAATTGAGATTGCTTCGTCGCACGGGGTGGCTTTCGAAGGAGCCAAGACTTACCGACACTCAACGCGCATGTATGGCCTTGTTGAAGGCGCTCTGCTCTGGGCGTGGGACATCGCTCTTCCCGGGGGAGAGCTCAAGTCACACGCATCGGCGAGGTTAGAGAAGGTCGGCTAGTTGGCCATCGCCTCATACTCGAATCCGCTGGTAGAACAGCGAGATTTACTCAGCGGTAAAAGTGCGGTCGCCCTCGACTCCAAGGTGATTCGCGTGATCGGTGACGACCGTCTCAAATGGCTTCACGCGCTGCTGAGTCAAAATATTGTGAACCTGCTACCCGGTCAATCCGCAGAAGCCCTGCTGCTGGATCCCCAAGGGCACGTCGAAGCGAACCTCCACGTAGTCGACGACGGACGAATTACCTGGATGATTGTTGACGATTCGACAGCGGATCTGGTGTTCGAACACTTCACCAAGATGAAGCTCCGCACCAAAGTAACCATCGAGTTAGATCGAGAATTACAAGTTTTCGCCACCTTCGGCGAACCGTTGGCAAATGCCAATGTGGTCTGGGTAGATCCTTGGCCCGACGTGACCCCAGGTGGCCACCGCTACGCTTCAACTGCCGGCGAAGCCTGGAACTACGTCGAGTCGATTGCCGAAAAAAGTAACCTTGGGCTAGCTGGAACCTCCGCTCTGGAAGCGTTACGGGTGATGGCGCGTCGTCCGAGTATGGAAGAAGTCGACGACAAAACATTGCCTCACGAACTCGATTGGCTTGCCACAGGGGTACACCTCAGCAAGGGTTGTTATCGAGGGCAGGAGGCGGTTGCCAAGGTTCACAATCTCGGCCACCCACCAAGACGACTGGTGCTACTTCACCTAGACGGCTCTGGGCACCTGCTCCCAGAAATCGGGGCCAAGGTCTATCTGGGCGAGACCGAGGTTGGTCGGGTTACTACCGCTGGTTCCCACTACGAAGCTGGAGCCGTTGCGCTCGCGGTAATCAAGCGAACGGTCCCGGAAGATGCCGAACTAGAAGTGACCGGTTCGATTACCGCCGCACAAGAAGTGATTGTTCCGCAAAGTGCCGGCAAGATGGTCACGGTTCCTCGAACAAGTCTGATGAGACCTTCTCGATGAACCTGCACTGGAGTGTCAAGAGCGCACTAGCCCGCGTAATTGAATCGCTACCGCCGGTAATCCAGATCGTGGTCGCCGCTCTCGCTTCCTATTCTTTCTCGTACTACGTTCTCGGCCACCAAAGCCCACTGCTTGCAGTTACTGTAACCATCACCGCTCTAGGTTTCACACGCGACGCAAGGCCTCGAAGAGTAATTGAAACCTCACTCGGTATCGTGCTGGGCCTGTTTGCCAGCGAGTTATTGGTCAATTGGTTTGGACAGGGTATCTGGCAGTTGGCAGTCACCCTTCTGGTTTGCCTCATCGGAGCGCGATTTGTTACTCAGAGCGCCAGTTTTGCTCTCACCGTAGGTATCCAAGCCATGTTCATCCAGCTACTTCCCCTTCCGGAAGGCGGCATTTGGGTTCGACCGCTCGACGGCATCACCGCGGCGGTCACGTCACTTTTGGTCACCGTGCTAATTCCTCGAAACCCCAAAGGCTTGGCACGGAAAGATGCAGCTGCGCTATTCGAGGTATTTCTCGATTCCCTGGCTGCACTTCGAGGTGCGCTTCGCGACGTCGATGTGAAAAAGGCCGACGAGACTTTGGTGAAGGTGCGACGCACTCAGCCGCTGGTTGATAACTGGAGAATGTCGTTAGATAGCGCAGTTGCGATTTCTAGGCTGTCGCCGTTTCTGAAAAAGCAGCGCTACGATCTAGGCGCCCAGCTTCGGTTGATGCGCGGAATGGATTTGGCTACTCGAAACCTTCGCGTGATCGTGCGTCGAGTTGATTTCTTGATTCGCGACGGGGTTAGCCGCCCGTATCTGGCCGACCTGATTGACCAAATCTTTGAGGCCACCAAGAATCTTTCCCAAGCCACCGAAAACGAAGAGTATCTATTTGAGGCCAGAGCCGGCTACCTGGAAGTTATCCATCAGCTCGACCCCAAGAAGTTTGGCATCGCCGACCAGTTGCGAGAAGCCTCAGTGCTACTTTTGCTTCGCCCGATGTTGGTTGATTTACTCTGTGCCACAGGCATGACCGAGGACGACGCCAGGGACGAATTACCCGAGGTCTAAACTCAGCGTTTTCTCAGAGAGTTTTGTTGAAATTGCACCAAAGGTTGGAGAAATTATGAACACGAGAAAAGCATTAGTTTTGAGCATGATCTTGCTTGGCGGTTTAGCCCTCGGCGGTTGCGCTGTAAACATCGCTGGGCCAAGTCAGAGTCATCACGGCGAACCAAATCAAGAAAATCAGTCATCCAAGTTTTCCAACTCAGACGTGATGTTTGCACAGATGATGATCCCTCACCATCAACAGGCAGTGGACATGGGGACCCTTGCCGAGACTAGGGCCTCCGACCCGGAAGTTCAGGCGCTCGCCGCAATGATCAAATCAGAGCAAGCACCTGAAATCGAACAGATGAAGAAATGGCTTGCGTCATCAAATGCGGGCGAGCACATGGGGCACGACATGGGCATGGATGGCATGCTGTCAGCCGACGACTTTGCGGCTTTGGAGAGTGCTACCGGTACCGAATTCGACAGACTATTTGTTGCTGGAATGATCGCTCACCACGAAGGCGCAGTTGAAATGGCGAAAATGGTTTTGAACTCCGAAAACGCCGAGGCTAAGGCGCTGGGAGAGGCGATTGTTGATTCCCAAACCAGCCAAATTACGTCCTTGAAGGCAATTCTCAAGCGCTTGGGCTAACCGCAGACCAGTCGACCGTGATTTCACCAAGACGCCAACGTTTGCGATTGACGACCACTGGCCAACCGGCCGCAGCCATTGATTCACAAACGGCAAGCCACCTTTGTACCGCGCCGAAAGTGCTCAGCGGAGAGTGAGTTGCCCAGGCTTGGTCGAGAGCCTTGAGATAGTCGTGAATCCGCTCACCGGGCAGGTTGTGGTGAATTAGTGCTTTGGGGAGCCGCTCGGCGACCTTGCTCGGGTTTTCCAGACTTTGCAGGTGCAGCGAGATGGTGAACAGCTGAGGCCCAGCTTTGGTGAGGGTAATCCAACTGCTAATGCGTCCGATTTCGTTGCAAGTTCCCTCGACTAGAACGCCGGAGTCGCTAAGCCGAGACAGCATTAGATTCCATGCTGGTTTTACATCTCGCTCATCGTACTGTCGGAGCACATTGAAAGCCCTGATCACATCGGCCTTTTCAATGTCGGGTGGCAGCGGAGTCTCAAATCCACCGAGTAAAAAATCTAGCCCCGGCTCAGCAATTTCAAGACCTTTGGCAACTCGCTCTTTTTCAATTTCAACACCGACCACGCGAACTTGTGGATTCACTTTGACTAGGCGCTCTCTCAACTCAATTGCGGTGATTGGTGAGGCACCATAGCCGAGGTCTACCACAACCGGTTTCTGGCTTTTCAAGACCGGCAGGCTGGCGATGAATCGATCCACTCGACGTAACCGGTTCGGGTTCGTTGTGCCGCGGGTAACGCTGCCGACCCTTTTCGAAGTAACCACCCATCAAGACTAAACTTGAAGGCATGTCAAAGACTTACACACTCATTTTGTTGCGTCACGGAAACAGCGTTTGGAACCAGGAGAACCTGTTTACCGGCTGGGTTGATGTTGAGTTGAGCGAGCAGGGCCGCGCCGAGGCCAAACGTGCCGGGGAGCTACTAGCCGAGTCTGGGTTGAAGCCAGATTTGCTTTACACCAGCAAGCTAAAGCGAGCCATCAACACCGCACACATCGCCCTCAACGCAGCCGAGCGTGTGTGGATTGATGTTAAGCGCGATTGGCGTTTGAATGAGCGTCACTACGGCGCACTGCAGGGCAAAGACAAGGCTCAGACGCTAGCTGAGTATGGCCCGGAGAAATTCCAAACCTGGCGTCGCTCCTTCGACGTGCCACCACCGCCAATCGACGACAATGACCGGTACTCCCAGGCCCACGACGAGCGTTACTCCGAACTGGGCAACAACATCCCGAAAACCGAGTGTCTCAAAGACGTTTTGGTTCGAATGATGCCACTTTGGAACAACGAGATTTTGGCTGATTTAGAAAGCGGTAAGACCGTGCTCATCACCGCTCACGGCAATAGCCTTCGTGCACTGGTGAAGCACCTCGACGGTTTGTCGGACGACGAAATTGCGGAACTGAACATTCCAACCGGAATCCCACTTGTTTACAAACTTGATGAAAACTTCAAGCCGTTAGTTGCTGGAGGAGAATACCTAGACCCGGAGGCTGCGTCAGCCGGCGCTGCAGCGGTGGCTGCTCAGGGGAATAAGAAGTAAGTTACTCGGCGTCGTTCCAGGCGCCGGTGGTTAGGTAGCTAACCTTCGACGAAATGTCGACCACGTGGTCGGCGAAGCGTTCGTGATAACGGCTGGCTAGGGTCACGTCCACGGTGAAAACCGCGTTCTCTTTCCAGTCGTCGCCAAGCACAATGTCGAATACCTTGCGGTGGAGTTCGTCCACCCGCTCGTCTTCGGCCTGAATTTCTTTAGCAAGATCTACGTCGGTGTTCTGCAGCAGCTTCACAACTTTTTTGCCAAGTTCGAGATCGAGCTTCCCCATTTCCTCAAAGGTCGGAAGCAGGGCTGCCGGGATGGCTGAGCCAGGGTAACGAAAGCGAGCAATCTGTGCGATGTGCCCGGCTAGGGCTCCCATGCGCTCGAGGGACGCGCTGATGCGAAGAGCAGACACCAGGATTCGCAAGTCTCTGGAAACTGGCGACTGACGAGCCAAGATCCGAATCACGAGTTCGTCGAGCGATAGCGCCTTCTCATGGATTACGTCAGCGTTGGCCAGCGCTTGATCGGCTAGGGTCACATCAGACGTCACAAAAGCAGCGGAGGCTTGCTCCATGATTCGGGTGGCATCGGTGGCAATTTCCACCAAACGGTTCTGAACCTCTTTGAGTTCACTTTGAAATACTTCGCGCATACCTAAAACTTACTCTTCAATTGGTTAACAGCGCGGAAATTTAAAGTAAACCGCCTAAGAAAACTCGCAGCGCCGGTCCTTCGCTAACCTAGTGTTATGGCTATGGCTGACATCCTCATTGTGCTAGCAATCGGCATCACGGTTGGTGCACTAGTAGTTGGCATTTTTTCAAGAATTCTCAACCGACGCGCTTCCGAGCGTCTGCTCGATGAAAACTCCCTACCTCAGAGGGCTGCCGAACTTTTGGAAGTTCTAGCCCCCACGGGCATGATTTTGAACGCCTCTAACTCAACGGTCAGTGTAACGGGCAGCGCCCTAGCAACCGGATTGGTAGAAGGTCGAAAACTGGCACACAAGGAACTGATCGACTTGGTAAATCATGTTCGAGGAACCAGCGATGTGATTGAAGTTGAGTTAGAGCTGGCAACGCAGCTGCGAGGTAATCCACTGCAGGTCACCGCCCGAGCTAAAGCTATTGGGGGTGGAATGGTGCTGCTAATCGTTGATGACCGAACCGAAAGCCATCGGCTCGACTCAATGCGCAAGGATTTCATGGCGAACATATCGCATGAACTCAAGACCCCGATTGGTGCTATTGGACTCTTGGCAGAAGCTTTGGAAACCAGTAAAGATGACCCGGAGGTAATGGATAAGTTGATCCGGAACATTAGCAAAGAGGCTAAGCGGCTTTCAGCTCTCGTGATGGACGTGATTCAGCTTTCGAGGATCCAGAGCGCGGCAACAGTTAGCATCACCGAGGTCATAAATTTGGTCGATATCGTGAGAGATGCGATTGACCGAAACAGTTGGAGATCCGAGAAGTCGAATATCACAATAAATTTTTTGATGCCCGAGAAGGCTGTAGAAATCTACGGCGACGGGGAAATGCTCACGGCGGCGGTAAAAAATCTAATTGAAAATGCAATTATTTACTCGAACCCCGGATCGTCGGTTGCTGTGGCAATTGAACTCGAAGCAGATATTGCCAAGGTTGTTGTCAAAGATGAGGGCGTTGGGATACCTCAGTCTGAACAAGCTAGAGTCTTCGAACGGTTTTATCGAGTCGACCAATCTCGGTCGCGTGAAACCGGAGGAACTGGTCTTGGCCTAAGTATTGTCAAGCATGCGGCACTGAGCCACATGGGTGATGTTCAGCTATTTTCTAAACCCGGTGTTGGTTCAACGTTCACCTTACGGCTACCTACAGTCGCTATAAAAGTAACTAAGCAAACAGCAAGTGAGGCAACAGATGGCTAAAATCCTGGTGGTCGAAGACGAAGAGTCTTACCGACTAAGCCTTGGCAGTCTGCTGCCGCGCGAAGGACACACGGTTGTTTTCGCAGTAGACGGCAATGAGGCACTTGCCCGCTTTGCAGATTCCAACCCTGATTTAATCCTGCTGGATCTCATGCTTCCGGGTATCAGTGGCAATGAAGTGTGCAAAATTATTCGCCAAACTTCAGACGTCCCGATCATCATGCTGACCGCGAAAGACTCTGAGACCGACGAGGTTGTGGGCTTGGAAATTGGTGCAGACGACTACGTCACCAAGCTGGCGTCATCCACCAAACTGCTGGCCCGCATCAACAAGGTGCTCAGTCGCAAGTCTCAGCCCATTTCCCAGGAGCAGCCCGACGGCGTTCTAATCGGAGGCGATGTCACCATGGACGTGGAGCGCCACCAGGTTTTCGTGAACGGAGTCAAAGTGGCTTTGCCGCTCAAAGAATTTGAACTGCTTGAACTACTGCTGGAGAACGTGAACCGCGTGCTAACCCGAGGTCAGATTATCGATAGCGTTTGGGGTCACGATTACTTTGGAGACACCAAGACACTGGATGTTCACGTGAAGCGTTTGCGCTCGAAGATTGAGGCCGACCCGGCCAGGCCTCAGCACCTGATTACCGTGCGTGGTCTCGGCTACAAATTCGAAGCCTGAGTTTATTCGCCCGTGTACTCGTCTAGGGCGGCCAGGTTATCAACCAATGGCAGGTACTGCTCAAGCGAACCGTCTAGTGCCGGAACCTTGAGTTCCGAGCCAGGACCGTCGTTTACCGCGATGAAGATACTGATCAATTCACCTGGCATGGCCGGAGTTTTCTTTGAACCTAGGGCGATGCCTGAAATGGCTGGGCTCTCGTTGTAGCCGATGTCGTACTTTTCGCCGGGAGCAATAATTTCGCTAACCCACTCTTTTTTCTGAATCGAGATCACGTCGGTGGCTTCAGAGGCGTCTACCTCGTACTGAATGCGAAGTTGAACCGGCTCACCGCTGTTGTTCACGAACGAACCGATAAGTGCTCCAACCTCAACCGCGTCGACCCCAGAGACACGCTTGGTGAGGTAAATCATGTTCAGGCCCTTAACACCGTCAACGGTGATTTGGGTGCCGTCGCTAGGCGCGTATGGCTGCATCGAAGCGATGTTGTTGCTAAGGCTGCAACCTGTGGTGCCAAGAACTAGCGCTGTTGAGACAGCAAGGGCGGTTACAAACTTACGAACAACCACGTTTTTCCTCCGGATATTTGCTTTGAGCGGTATTAGTCTAACCCTTTATTAATGCCCGAAAGCGTGGTAAATTAGACGTTTCTGAAGGGATTTGCGCGCATGAAGTTTGTTGTAGGCGAAACCGTTGTTTATCCGCATCACGGAGCAGCGAAGATCATTGAAGTAGCCGACAAATTGATTCGCGGTGAAAAGAGACTTTACCTAACCCTGGAAATCATCCAGAAGGCCTCAGAAGACGCAACCGAAAACCTGATGACCGAGAAAAACAAGCTGACCATTCAGGTTCCGGCTGAAAACGTTGAATCGGTTGGCGTTCGAGACGTAATCGACAAAAAGGGTGTTCAAGAGGTTTACGGCGTTCTACGCGCCGAGTTCATCGAAGAGCCAACCAACTGGTCTCGTCGATACAAGGCGAACCTAGAAAAACTAGCCTCGGGCGATGTTTTGAAGGTATCTGAAGTTGTGCGCGACCTGTGGCGCCGCGACCAGGACAAAGTTCTTTCTGCCGGAGAAAAGCGCATGCTCGCGAAAGCACGTCAAATCCTCATTTCCGAGTTGGCTTTGGCGCTCAAAGTTGACGAAGAAAAAGCAGGCGTCAAACTCGACGAAGTTTTAGCTTCCTAACCTAAAAGGTAATCATGTCCGTAGCGGTTATTTTGGTGGCCGCCGGCAAGGGCGAACGGCTCGGTGCCGGAACTCCCAAAGCGCTCGTTAGAGTCGCTGGAACCACTTTGCTCGAACACGCGATTGCCCGCGCCATCGGCACCAAAGACTTGGTTCAACTGGTGATCACTGCAACTCCGGGCTACCTCGAGCAATTTCTCTCACTGGCAACGCCGCACGTTCCTTCGTCAATCGACTTGGTAGTGCTCGAGGGTGGCGAAACTCGGCAGCAGTCGATTTCGCTAGCGCTGGCAAAGGTACAAGAAAGTGCCGAGGTGGTGTTGGTTCACGACGCCGCCAGAGCTTTCACGCCAACCGAAGTTTTCGATCGTGTGGCTGCCGAAGTTATGGCAGCCGGTTTCGGTGTTGTTCCCGTCGTCGCGGTTCACGACACGGTAAAGCGAGCCAACGGGGAAGAGGTTCTAGAAACCGTGGACCGAAGCGATTTGCGAGCGGCCCAAACTCCACAGGGGTTCCCAACCAAGCTTCTTGTGGCCGCCTACCGCGACGCAGTTGAAGAGCACACCGACGACGCCTCGCTGGTGCAGTCGGTCGGACACCGAGTTCTCTCCGTTGCCGGCGATCGCATGGCGATGAAGGTAACCACCAAAGACGACCTAATTCTGGCGAGCCACCTCGTTGGTGGCGAGCAGCGCACGGGAATCGGAACCGACACCCATCGCTTCAGCGAAGATGCGTCAAAGCCACTGTATTTGGGCACGATTGTCTGGGAAGGCGAACGCGGCCTCGATGGCCACAGCGACGGCGACGCACTTAGCCACGCCATCGTTGATGCGCTTCTCTCCGCTGCCGGGCTTGGCGACATTGGGAGTAACTTCGGGGTGGACCGACCGGAGTTCACCGGAGCCAATGGTCAGGTGTTCCTTGAAGGAACGCTAGCCAAATTGCACGAACACGGATTTAGCGTTATCAACGTTTCGGCTCAGATTATCGGCAACCGCCCCAAGGTTGCTCCGATGCGAGAACAAGTGGAACAGGCACTGACCGCAATCATTCACGCTCCCGTTACGATAAGTGCCACCACCACAGATGGCCTTGGATTTTTGGGAAACACCGAAGGTGTGGCCGTTGTGGCAAGTGCGCTCATTCAAAGAGCCAAAAAGTAGGCTGAACCTGTGAAGATTTTTGATAGCAAAGAGCAGGGTCTGGTCGACTTCGTACCTCGCAGGCTTGGAGAAGTGGGAATCTACGTTTGCGGGCCAACCGTGCAATCGGCTCCTCACGTGGGTCACCTCCGCAGCGCCATTGCCTTTGACGTTGTGGCTCGCTGGCTGCGAATTGGCCACGGTCTCAAGGTCACGTTGGTTCGAAACGTCACCGACATCGACGACAAGATTCTGGTTCACGCCGCCGAGCAAAACCGCGATTGGCGCGAGCTTGCGGCCACGGTTGAAGAAGGTTTCAACGAGGTGTACCAATCGCTTGGCGCCGACGTGGACGTTCGCCCACATGCCACCGACCACATCTCCGGAATGATTGCCTTCATCGAGCGCTTGATTGAACGCGGCCACGCCTACCAGGCGGAGAACGGCACGGCCAACGTTTTTTTCGACACCGCATCACACCTGGCCTACGGCGAACTCACCAACCAGAAACTTGAAAACCTCGAGGGCGAAGCAATCGGCGGTGGTCGACGTGCTCCACACGACTTTGCGCTTTGGAAGAGTGCCAAGCCCGGCGAACCGGAATCGGCAGCCTGGGATTCCCCGTGGGGTAAAGGTCGTCCCGGATGGCACATTGAATGTTCGACGATGACTCTTAGTGAGTTAGGTGAGGCATTCGACATTCACGGCGGGGGATTAGACCTGCGCTTTCCTCACCACGAGAACGAGTTGGCGCAATCGAAAGCGGCCGGCTACGAGTTTGCGAAGCACTGGATGCACAACGGGCTGGTAACCGTGTCGGGAACCAAGATGAGTAAATCGCTCGGAAACGGCGTGAGCGTTGAGGAACTCTTTGCGCACGGAAACCCTGCCGCTGTGCGCTACTGGTTGGCTTCAGCACATTACCGCTCAACCCTGGACTACTCACCAACCTCTTTGGCGGAGGCCGTAACCGCGGTTGCTCGCGTTGCAAACTTTGCCAGACGAGCGGCTGAACTTGGAGACGCTTCGGAGGCTGAGCTGCCTGCGGGTTTCGTGGAATCGATGGACGCTGATTTCAATGTGCCACTAGCGCTCGCGGTTTTACACGACACCGTTCGCGCGGGGAATTCCGCGCTCGACGAAGGCGATGACGCTTTGGTTCTGCACTCACTTTCGCAAGTGCGTTCGATGGCAGACGTTCTTGGAATAGATTTGAGGGGTAGCGATAGGGCGGTAAGCCGAGAAATCGTCGCGGAAATTGAAAGCCTGATTGCAAAACGTGATCAAGCCAGAGCAAACAAAGACTATGCGCTCGCCGATCTGGTGCGCGCGGAACTAACGGCCATGGGTGTCACCATTGAAGATCAGGCCGGCAAGACCGTATGGATGTGGAGCAACTAATGGCTAGCAAGGGAAAACGCCCAGGCACAGCAAAAGGCAAGAAGGGCCCAACCGTGGGCTCTGGTGGCCAGCGACGTAAGGCACTTGAAGGCAAGGGTCCAACTCCGAAGGCGGAAGACCGCAAGGGTCACAAGGCGTTTCGCGGAAACAAGCCGGAGAAGCCGGTTGCTCGCAAGGGTGAGTTCCTAGCTCCTACCGCGCGAACCGCTGGCGTTGCCGGTGCTCGCCGCACCAATACCAAGGGCGTTTCTAAGGCTGCTGATTCTGGCGAGGTTCTGTCCGGTCGCAACTCGGTGCTAGAGGCACTTCGAGCCAAAGTTCCAGCCACGGCTTTGTACATCTCAAACCGTATCGAAATGGACGAACGCGTGAAGGAAACCATCACGCTTGCTAACTCTCGTCAGATTCCAATCAACGACATCACCAAGCCGGAAATCGACCGACTAACCGGTTTTGACGCGGTTCACCAGGGTATCGCACTATCGGTTCCTGCCTACGCTTACCAGCACCCGGTAGACCTACTCGACAAGGTGCTTTCCAGAGGTCAGAAGCCGCTGTTCGTGGCTCTAGACGGCATTACCGACCCTCGTAACCTAGGAGCCATCATTCGCTCGGTAGCGGCCTTTGGTGGCCACGGAGTGATTCTGCCTCAGCGTCGTTCAACCGGTGTTACCGCCAGTGCTTGGAAGACCTCGGCGGGTGCCGCGGCTCGTATTCCAGTGGCCCTGGCTGCAAACCTCACTGCAACCATCAAGGAATACAAAAAGAAGGGCGTATTCGTGGTCGGCCTAGACGGCGATGGCGACATGAACCTGCACAAGTTCAGCCTCGGCCGCGAACCACTTCTGATCGTGGTTGGTTCAGAGGGCAAGGGTCTCAGCCGTTTGGTTACCGAGAACTGCGACGCGATCGTAAGCATTCCAATTGGTTCGGCAACCGAATCTCTCAACGCCGGAATTGCCGCCAGCGTGACGCTGTACGAAGTTTCAAAACTTCGCCTAAAGAACTAGACCAGGTCTCGCCAGTCAACTTCGCCATCTTCATCGGCGACCGTGATTGTTCCCGATGGAATTGCGTTCGGCAGAGTGATGTTTCCCGTCTCCGGTGCGATTAGCGCCTCTTCGTCTCGGCGATGAACCAAGACGGTGTTGATGTACGAGTTCACAGCCTCCTCGGTGCTCACTTCACGTTTCTCGTTTTGAGCCAGATACCAGCGGTGTTCTAATACCTGGTGGTAGAGCTCGGCTGGCTCTAAGCGGCCGGTGAGGTGCTTAGGTATTGCTGTGATCACCGGTTCGAAAGCGTGGCTAAGCCACTCGTGAGCAAGCACCTCTTCATCGCCTGAAGAATTCGAATGCCCTAAGCGATATTCGTCTAGGTCATTTAGCAAACGACGAGCCTGGTTCTCCTCAACGTCTAGACCGGTGAGCCTAATCAGGCGACGACCGTGGTGACCGGCGTCAACAACCTTTGGTTGAATCTTGATGGTGCTTCCGGTGCCATCGGCTTTTATAGTCATCTCTTCAATGTCGAAACCGAGTTCGTTCAGGCGCTCCACTCGGCGGCTAATCTTCCAGCGCTCAGAGTCGCCAATGACCTCGGCGGCAGTCAGTTCGCTCCAAAGGTCTCGGTACTTCAAAATGATTCGATCAGAAATCGCGTTCGCGTCCACCCCGGGAGCCGCGTTGCCGCTGGCAATCAGGTCGAGTAGTTCACCGGCGATGTTTACTCTTGCAATCTCGAGGTCGTTTTCGCGTTGACCGTTGGATAGCCCACCGTCGTAGAGCTGTCCGGTTTCGGCGTCTACCAGGTAGGCGGCAAACGAGCCGGCGTCTCGGCGAAACAGGGTGTTGGAGAGGGAAACGTCTCCCCAGAAGAAACCGGCAATGTGAAGGCGAACCAGTAACAGGGCCAGGGCGTCAACCAAACGCGTGGCGGTTTCGGGGCGTAATCCTTGAGACCACATCGCGCGATAAGGAAGTGAGAACTTGAGGTGGCGGGTAATCAGAACCGCTGGCAGCGGATTGCCATCGACATCGGTTCGGTTGTTGATGATGGCAAAAGGCTCAACGCAGGGAACAGCCAGAGCCATCAACTTCTTGAGCATTTCGTACTCGCCCTTGGCCAGCTCGGGCAACGTTTCTTTAATGGCGATTACGTGGTTACTCAGGTGTGCGAATCGCACTGTGTGACGTGAAAGACCTTTTGGCAAGGCCGCAATGCGATCGGCCGGCCAACTCTCCAAAGGCAACTGCCACGGTAAATCCAGGAGTGCTGGATCTACCGCGGCAGTTGTTATGTCTAGAGAAGAACCCACTAGTTGAGGCGCTCGCCCGACTCAACGTCGAACAAGTGAGGGTTTCCTGCTGGTGCGATGAAAATCTTCGAGCCGGCCTTGACCGATCCGTTCGACTCCACGCGCACGGTTACGTCTGACTTCACGCCGCCGAGCACAACTGAACCGTAGATGAATGCATCGGCACCCAGTTCTTCGACAACGTCGACCTCAAGTGCTAGGCCAGTCTTGGCAATGGTCACGTCTTCTGGACGAAGACCCACGGTGATGGTCTTCTGCTTGGTCTTAGCCAGAATGTTCTTGTCTACCTTGATTTCAGCATCGCCGAAGCCAACGCCACCAGCGGTAACTGGAAGCTGTAGCAAGTTCATGGCAGGAGAGCCGATGAAACCGGCCACGAATACGTTGGCTGGGTTCTCGTAAAGCTCGCGAGGAGTTGCAACCTGCTGAAGAACGCCGTCCTTCAAAACAGCAACGCGGTCACCCATGGTCATAGCTTCAACCTGGTCGTGGGTTACGTAGACAGTGGTTACACCCAGGCGACGCTGTAGCGAAGCGATTTGGGTACGAGTCTGAACGCGTAGCTTGGCGTCTAGGTTCGAAAGCGGCTCATCCATTAGGAACACCTGAGGCTTACGAACGATTGCACGACCCATGGCTACACGCTGACGCTGACCACCGGAAAGCGCCTTCGGCTTGCGGCCTAGGTACTCTTCTAGGTCTAGAAGCTTGGCGGCCTCTAGAACGCGAGCGGCACGCTCTTCTTTAGGAACGCCGGCAATCTTCAGGGCGAAGCCCATGTTCTCGGCAACAGTCATGTGTGGGTATAGAGCGTAGTTCTGGAACACCATTGCGATGTCGCGGTCTTTTGGCTCGATGTCGGTTACGTCGCGATCACCGATGAAAATCGCGCCAGCGTTCACCTCTTCCAGACCTGCCAACATACGAAGGCTGGTTGACTTTCCACAACCCGATGGGCCAACTAGTACGAGGAACTCGCCGTCCTTGATTTCAAGGTCGAGTTCGTTAACTGCTGGGCGTGGGGTGCCTGGATACAGGCGGGTGGCTTTTCTAAATGAAACTGTTGCCATGATTTTTCTCCTAAATCGGCAGGTACGTGCCGAACGATCCGTTGTGTAAGAGCTTGAAACGGTTGTTTCAAGTTATTGCCATTATGGCATTCACAGGCACATGTTTTAGGATAGAAGTTCTGACTGTCACCCGATTGTGATGAAGCAAGGACGGAAATTATGAGCAACGAACGACTAACCCGCGACCAGCAGCGTGAAGCAGCCAGAGCCAAGGCCAAGGCCATGCGTGAGGCTCAGAAGAAAAATGAGGGTCGCAAGAAGCTAGCCATCCTGCTCGGCTCAATCGTTGGTGGCGCAGGAATCATTGCCGGAGTTGTGGCGATTGCTATAAGCAACCCAACCCCAAACACCGAACCAGGAGCCGGCCCAGCAACCGCAATCTTCGATGGCGGTGTTCGAATTGGTAAAGACCTACAGGTGCTAACCAGCAAGTCTCAGGTGAACAACAACATTCCCAACATCGTGATCTACCAAGACCTCCAGTGCCCTGCTTGCAAGGTTTTTGAAGAGCCGAACATGCCGCAGATTCGCGAACTGGTTGCTGCCGGCAAGTACACCGTGGAAATCCACCCAATTTCATTCCTAGATGGCGCATCAGTCAACGAGTATTCTAGCCGTGCCGCAAGTGCGCTACTTTGTGTTGCCGACGAGGCGCCGAAGAAGTTCCTTGACTACAACGACGCGCTATACAAGAACCAGCCAAACGAAGGAACCGCCGGACCTTCAAACGAGCAACTTCAAACCCTGGCTCAGCAGATTGGTGTTAGCGAGCAACCTGCGCTCGACTGCATTGGGAACAACACTTGGGCTTCCTGGGCTAAAAACAAGGGAAGCGTTATCCAGACGGGGAAGGTTCCAGGAACCAACCTAGACTTCAGCGGTACCCCGTTTGTGGCTGTAAACGGCCAGCAGTACCGAGGCGAGACCGGCAACGCTGCGATGTTCTTGCAGTGGTTGCAGACCGTCGCTCCAGTTAGCTAATAGGTTATTTAGTTACTGCAGTTAGCTCAGCCGATACCGGTGAGTCACCAACATCGTTGGTAGCCGTTACTCGGAACTTGTAGGTAGTACGAGTCTTCAAGCCGCTGATCGTAAGGGTGCGGCTGGTTGACTCGGCCTTTCGAACCGTAAGCCAATTCTGGCCACCGTCTTTCGAGTACTCAACAATGTAGTTTCGAACCGCGCTGCCATCCACAATGGTTGGCGCTGCCCAGCTGAGGGTAACCGTGTTTCTAGCTGGTTTGATGCCGAGGCGGGTAGGTGCGCTTGGGGCGTTACCGGCGGTAACTACCGAGACTACCTCGGTGCTTTCCGAGAACCCAACCGAGTTTTTGGCTGAAACACGGAAGCAATACTTCGTTCCGGGCAAAAGGTTGGATGCCGTGAAACCAAGGTTGTTGGTTGCCTGATGAGCGATTGCAGTGAAGGTGCGACAGTTGCTAGAAACCTCAACTCGGTAATCCGTTATTGGCGCACCACCGTTGCTTTCTGGCAGAGACCAGGCAAGCGATGCTGAGGTTGAGCCGGCGTCGACGGCGAGATCCAGAGGAACGCTCGGGGCAGAAGTTCTGGTGGTAAATTCACTAACCAAGAACTGGCTGAATCCAGCGTCGTTCACCGCGGCGATACGAACCTGATAGGTGCCGCCAGGAACCATGCCACGCAAGGTGAATGCACGGTTTGTGGATTCTGTTTGGTCGACTTCAATCCAGTTCTCTCCCTCATCGTTTGAAACTTCAACGGTGTAGTCGAAAATCGGCGAACCGCCCTTGTCGACCGGCGCTGTCCATTTGAAGGAGACCGACGACGAAGTTAGGCCCGAGTAGGTGATGCCGGTTGGAGCACCTGGAGCAGTTACCAGGGTGTTGGCCTGCAGCACATCCGACGAAGTTCCAACGCCCAGCGAAGTTACCGCCGCGACTTTGAAGACGTAGCGCTTGCCTTTCACGAGGTTGAAAACGTTTAGGAAACGCAGAGCTGAAGTGCCGTCGTTGATTTTGGTCCAAACTGCTCCACCATTTCCAGAAACGAAAATCTGGTAATCGGTAATGCCGTTGCCACCGTTTGATTCGGGGAGGTCCCAGTTCAAGGTGAGAGTGGTTCCAGAGAGGTTACTAACCGAGAGGT
>JBEGUF010000069.1:0-14600 GCA_041179025.1 Actinomycetota bacterium
TTTTTAAGCTTCTAGCTTCAATGTCTTGGCCGTGGCTGCTAGGGACGCTTTTGCCGCCTTCGCGTCCTTGTTCAGTTCGTTTCCGTATGAGGGAATCATTGTCTTGAGTGATTTCTCCCAGGTTTTGAACTCTGTCGGGAAACCCTTTTTCAAGACTTCGATCATGATATGGGCACCTGTTGAGGCACCTGGAGAGGCGCCTAGGAGCCCGGCGATGCTGCCATCGGCCGACGAGACTACCTCGGTGCCAAACTGGAGAACTCCACCCTTTTTGGCGTCCTTCTTGATCACCTGAGCGCGTTGGCCGGCGACGATCAGTTCCCAGTCGTCCGAGTTGGCTTCCGGTACAAAGTCTTGGAGCGAAGCGAACTTCTTTTTCTCGGTCTTAGTTACTTCGGTGACAAGGTATTTGATTAGGCCTAAGTTACTGAAGGCGACTGAAAGGTAGGGAATGATGTTCCCGAGACGCAGTGAGAGCGGCAGATCGAATATTGAACCGAACTTGAGGAACTTAAAATTCAGGCCTGCGTAGGGTCCGAACAGGAGGCTGGTTTGGCCATCCACTACTCGGGTGTCTAGGTGCGGAACAGACATTGGCGGAGCTCCAACCGCAGCTTGGCTATAGACCTTGGCTTGGTGCTGCGTGACTACTGTTGGACTGGTGGTTTTGAGGAATGCGCCTGAGACTGGGAATGTTCCGTAACCCTTGGCTTCTTTGATACCCGACTTCTGGAGAAGCTTTAGGGCGTAGCCTCCAGCACCAACAAAAACAAACTTTGCAGTTACGGTTTCAGTCTTAAGGCGAACGTTCCAGCCGCTCTGGGTTTTTTTGAGCCCGCGAACCTCTGCACCTGTGTGGATTTCGACGCCAACGGATTTCAGGTGAGAGATGAGTTGTTTGGTAATTGAACCAAAGTCGACGTCGGTGCCAGAGTCAATCTTGGTTGCTGCGACTACGTCGGTGCTTGGACGGCCTTTGACTAGTAGGGGAGCCCACTTCTCGATTACCCTATGGTCTTTGGAGAATTCAATACCCGCAAAAAGAGGCTGGTCTTTCAGTGAACGATAGCGACGTTCTAGGTAGTCAACGTCTTTGAGTCCTTGAACAAAAGTCATGTGTGGAGTTGAGTGAATGAAGCTTGAAGGATTTCCAAGGATGTTTTTCTCAACGAGGTAGGCCCAGAGTTGTCTGGAAAGCTGGAACTGTTCGTTGATTTGGATGGCCTTAGCTGGGTCGGGTAGCGAACCGTCTTTGCTGTCTGGCATGTAGTTAAGTTCACAGAGCGCCGCGTGCCCAGTTCCGGCGTTGTTCCAGGGGTTTGAGCTTTCGAGCGCAACTTCTGGCAAGCGTTCGAATAGGGCGATTTTCAGGGTTGGTTCAAGTTCTTTGAGAAGAGTTCCCAGGGTGGCACTCATGATGCCTCCGCCAATAAGAACGACGTCGTAGTTTTTGATTGAACTCACTGTTTCAGTTTAGCAAGCGGCACTATGCCATCGGTTGACCGACGAGGTAGCCGATTGCGTAGGTGATACCCATGGTTAGAAGAGAAATGGTGACGTTGCGGATGATTGCACGAAGTGGCTTAGCTCCGCCAATTTTGGCTGCAATGTAGCCGGTTAGGCCAAGGCTCAAAATCACGGCCACCACCGTTGCCGGCATCCTTAGTTCTGGTATTGGAGTTGCAGTGGCTGTAAGAAGGGGGAGGAGTGAACCGGTCGCAAAGGCGACGAATGACGAGATCGCGGCAGCGGACGGGCTCACGTGTTCGTCGTGGGAAATTCCAAGCTCTGCTTCTGCGTGAGCCTTTAGGGCGTCCTTCTCAGTGAGTTCTGCGGCCACGGCTTTCGCAAGTTTCGGACTCATACCTTTTTGCTCGTAGAACCAGGCCAGTTCTCGAAGTTCGGCTTCAGGGCTTTCTTTCAACTCTTGGCGTTCTTTCGCGATTGCGGCCATTTCAGAATCTTTTTGGGCGCTTACCGAGGTGTACTCGCCGCCAGCCATAGAAATCGAGCCTGCAACCAAAGCCGCTACACCCGCGATGAAAATTGCGTTTGGATCGTTGGTGGCACCAGCCACACCGAAGATGAGACCCGCTGTGGAAACAATTCCATCATTGGCGCCGAGAACACCGGCACGTAGCCAATTAAGTTTGTGGGCCATTGCAGATTTTTGAAACTCCTCAGCGCTGAGGATTTCGCCCTCAATCTCGAAGGAGGTCTTTGTCTTTTTGGCCATGCGACAACTTAACCGCAAGAAAATCGTTTCAGCCACTAAGGCACGCCTAATTACCGAATAGTTAGAATGGTCCAATGAGTGATTTGAAGATATCCGTAGACGGCGTCGAGCGTAATGTTCCGTCGGATACAACAGGCTTCAAACTGTTTGAGTCGAAAACCATAGTTGCCCTTCGCGTCAACGGCGAACTCAGAGATCTCGCACACCAGGTTTCGAATGGTGATTCTGTCGAAGGCGTTCAGATCTCATCTGTAGATGGGCTGAACATCCTCCGCCACTCGGCCGCGCACGTCTTAGCTCAGGCGGTTCAGAACGTAAACCCAGAGGCAAAGCTTGGTATTGGTCCTCCGATCAAAGACGGTTTTTACTACGACTTTGATGTCGTTGATCCATTCACTCCTGAGGACTTGCGCAAGCTTGAAAAAGAGATGGACCGGATTATTCGTGCCGGTCAACGTTTCGTGCGCCGAGTAACCAACGATAACGATGCGCGCCATGAACTTTCGAGAGAGCCATACAAGTTGGAGCTTATCGGGCTCAAGGGTAATGCCGATGCGGTTGGCGATGGTGCAGCTGAGGTTGGCGCCGGTGAACTCACCATCTACGACAACACCAATGGACAGACCGGCGAGATCATTTGGAGCGATCTGTGCCGAGGCCCACACCTGCCTAACACCAGGATGATTGGCAACGCCTACTCTTTGATGCGAACCGCCGCCGCCTACTGGCGTGGGAACGAATCAAATAAACAGTTACAGCGAATCTATGGAACCGCTTGGCCAAGCAAGGACGAGCTGCGTGCTCACCTTGAACGCCTTGAAGAGGCAGCTAAGCGTGACCACCGACGAATCGGTGCCGAGCTGGATTTGTTCTCATTCCCCGAGGAAATCGGATCCGGTCTCGCCGTTTTCCACCCGAAGGGCGGAGTTATTCGACGCGTCATGGAGGATTACAGCCGCAAACGTCATGAGGAAAACGGCTACGACTTCGTTTACTCGCCTCACATCACCAAATCCAACCTGTTTGAAATTTCTGGACATCTGGGTTGGTACGCGGATGGCATGTTCCCTCCGATGAAGCTTGATGAAGAGGTTGATGAAAACGGCGTGGTTCGTAAGCAAGGACAGGATTATTATCTGAAGCCAATGAATTGCCCGTTCCACATTCTGATTTACAAGAGTCAATCTCGTTCTTACCGAGATCTTCCGCTACGAATGTTTGAGTTTGGAACTGTTTACCGCTACGAGAAGAGTGGCGTGGTGCACGGCCTCACTCGAGTTCGTGGTCTAACTCAAGACGACGCTCACCTCTTTGTAACCCAAGAGAACATGGAAGAAGAGCTGACTTCGGTCATTGGCTTCGTTTTGGGTCTCCTTCGCGATTACGGACTCACCGATTTCTATCTAGAGCTTTCTACTCGCGAAGAGGGCAACGCGAAGTTCGTTGGCTCCGATGAAGTTTGGGATCGAGCCACTAGCACTCTGTCTCGAGTGGCTAAGGCTACCGGGCTTGAATTGGTTCCAGACCCGGGGGGAGCCGCGTTCTACGGTCCGAAGATTTCTGTTCAGGCACGGGATGCCATCGGCAGAACCTGGCAGATGTCTACCATTCAGCTTGATTTCAACCTGCCGGAGCGATTCGACCTTGAATATGCAGCAGCCGACGGCTCGTTGAAGCGTCCAGTAATGATTCACCGAGCGCTATTTGGCTCAATTGAGCGTTTCTTCGGTGTGCTCACCGAACACTACGCGGGCCATTTCCCACCATGGCTAGCGCCGCTTCAGGTTGCCGGTATTCCGATTGCCGACGAATACAGCGAGTACTTGCATGAGATTGCCGGAATTTTGCGCAAAGACGGAGTGCGTGTGATTGTTGACGACTCCGATGACCGAATGCAGAAGAAGATCCGCAACCATACCAAGGATCGAGTTCCGTTCATGCTGATTGCAGGGGAGGAAGACCGTTCAAACCGAGCTGTTTCTTTCCGCTTCCGTGACGGTAGCCAGGAGAACGGCGTTCCTCTAGAACGGGCAGTTATCCGAATTCTCGACGCTATTCGGAACAAGGAACAGGTTTAGTGAACGAGCAGCGAGTGGAGCAATCGACCGAATTCGCCGGGGCGCCCGACTCGTTTCAGCGACTATGGACTCCGCATCGCCTCGTTTACATCCAGCACGGTCAACAACCAGCGGCTGATAAGTGCCCATTCTGTATTGCGCCTTCGTTATCTGATGAGCAGTCGCTAATCGTTTTCCGAGGTAAGACTTCGTATGTTCTACTAAATCTCTTTCCATACAATTCCGGACACCTACTTGTTTGCCCGTACCGCCACATTCCAACCTTTGATCTGGCCACGCCTGAAGAGGTTTTAGAAATCGGCCAACTGACTCAAAGGGCCATGCAGGTGTTGTCATCCGTTTCGAAGGCACACGGCTTCAATATCGGAATGAACCAGGGCGAAGTTGCCGGCGCTGGAATTGCTGGACACCTGCATCAACATCTGGTGCCACGCTGGCGTAATGACTCGAATTTCTTTCCAATAATTGCTGAAACCAAGGCGCTTCCAAAGCTTCTCAGCGAGGTTCGCGACGAAATTTCCAAAGCTTGGGGCTAAGTCTTTCGTAACATTTCACGCTAAGTTGCTAGGGCGGTTTAGACTTATTGATTATGAGCGAATTTTCTAAGCCAGAAGTAGGTACCCCACTAATCAAGCGCGGCCTTGCCGAAATGCTAAAAGGTGGCGTAATCATGGACGTCATCAACGTTGAGCAGGCCAAGATTGCCGAGGACGCCGGGGCAGTAGCCGTTATGGCTCTAGAGCGTGTTCCTGCCGATATCCGCGCCGAGGGTGGCGTGTCACGCATGAGTGACCCAGACATGATCGACCAGATTATCAATGCTGTTTCGATTCCCGTAATGGCTAAAGCCAGAATTGGTCACTTTGTTGAGGCGCAGATTCTTGAGTCTCTAAAGGTTGACTACATTGACGAGTCTGAGGTGCTAAGCCCGGCTGACTATGTCAACCACATCGACAAGTGGAACTTCAACGTTCCGTTCGTTTGTGGAGCTACCAACCTAGGCGAGGCGCTTCGACGCATCACCGAGGGAGCTGCAATGATTCGCTCGAAGGGCGAAGCGGGCACCGGAGATGTTTCCGAGGCGATGAAACACATCCGAACCATCTTTGGTGAGGTTCGTGCACTGGCCGCGAAATCAGACGACGAGCTTTATGTAGCCGCTAAGGAGCTTCAGGCGCCTTACCAGCTGGTACACGAAGTTGCCCGCACCGGAAAGCTTCCAGTGGTCATGTTTGTTGCCGGTGGTATTGCTACTCCTGCCGACGCTGCCCTAATGATGCAACTTGGCGCCGACGGAGTCTTTGTTGGTTCTGGAATCTTCAAGTCTGGAGATCCAGTGGCTCGTGCGAAGGCAATCGTCAAGGCAACCACTTTTTACAACGACCCACATGTACTTGCTGAAGTAAGCCGTGGTTTGGGTGAGGCAATGGTTGGCATCAACGTTTCCGATCTACCCGCCCCGCACCGTTTGGCTGAACGCGGCTGGTAGTGACCAAACCGGTTGGCGTCTTAGGCCTGCAAGGTGACTTTCGCGAGCATCTGCAGGCTTTTGACCGTCTCGGAATTTCCGCGGTTCTAGTCAAGCGAACGACCGAGCTCTCAGATGTTTCTGGGTTGGTTATACCCGGCGGAGAATCGACGACTATCGGCAAGTTGGCCAGAATTTTTGATATCTTCGAGCCGATCAAAACCGCAGTATCAGAGGGTCTTCCGGTTTTCGGAACCTGTGCTGGGTTGATTCTGCTCGCCGATGAGATAACCGACGGCATCGCTGGTCAGGAAACCTTCGGCGGTCTTGATGTCGTTGTGCAACGCAATGCTTTCGGGCACCAACTTGACTCCTTCGAAGTCGATTTGCCTTTTGTTGGGATCAATGGAAATGTTCACGCGGCCTTTATTCGCGCACCGCTAATAAGTTCTGTAGGGAAACTGGCTACTGTTGTCGCCAGTTTGGAGGATGGTCGAGTGGTCGGAGTAACGCAGGGTAATCGGCTGGGGATTAGTTTTCACCCTGAGGTTACCGGTGAAGATCGAATTCACAGTTACTTCTATGACGCACTTGTGCGCGCCTAAACAAATAGACTCTACTCAGACCTAGAAACTTTCGGGAGAAACATGTCCGGCCATTCCAAATGGGCAACAACTAAGCATAAAAAAGCCGTCATCGATGGTCGTCGCGCGAAACTTTTCGCGAAGCTGATCAAGAACATTGAGGTAGCTGCTCGACTGGGAGGCCCAGACATAGAGGGAAACCCTACCCTTTACGATGCAATCCAAAAGGGTCGCAAGTCGTCGCTTCCTAACGACAACATCGAACGAGCTGTTAAGCGAGGCTCGGGCGTAGGAGCAGACGCCGTTGAGTACACCACCATCATGTACGAGGCTTACGGACCAAACGGCATTGCGATTCTCATTGAGTGTCTAACTGACAATAAGAACCGTGCTGCAGCCGAAGTGCGCCTAGGGGTAACTCGCAACGGAGGAACAATGGCCGACATTGGCTCGGTGAACTTTATGTTCAGTCGAAAAGGCGTGGTCACTGTCACTAAGAGCAATTCCGTCACTGAGGACGTCGTTCTCGATGCAGCGCTAGAAGCCGGCATCGAGGATGTTGAAGACCGCGGCGAGGTGCTGGTTCTAACTACCGATCCATCAGACATGGTAGCCGTGCGAACTGCACTTCAGGCCGCTGGTGTTGATTACGAGTCTGCAGATGTTGAGTTCGTGCCTTCGATGAACGTACAGGTAGACGCGCCAACCGCGCGCAAGGTAATTTCGCTTATCGATGCTCTTGAAGACCTGGACGATGTTCAAAACATTTACTCGAATTTTGACATGTCGCCTGAGGTGCTTGCCGAGATAGAGCAGGACTAATGTCCCGAGTGATTCTGGGTGTAGACCCAGGACTCACACGTTGTGGCGTTGCCGTGGTTCGCGCTAACGACAGACGCATGGTTGAACTAGTTCATGTTGACACGCTAAAGACGTCAGCCGATATGGAACTCTCCGAGCGACTTTTAGACATCGGTGCACGAATTGAGAAGTTGATCGTGGAGCACAGGCCAGACCAGATTGCAATTGAGAGGGTATTTGCTCAGGCGAACGTTCGTTCCGTGATGGGTGTTGCGCAGATTTCTGGAGTCGTTCTTTATCTTGCTAAAAAGCACGGTGTAACGATTCAAATGCACACACCAAGTGAAGTAAAGGCGGCGGTCACCGGTTCTGGTCGAGCCGAGAAAGCACAGATTGGCTCGGCAGTTGCCAAGATTCTGGGCCTGTCCAGCATTCCTAAACCAGCCGACTCGGCTGATGCCATTGCTATTGCAATTTGTAACGCTTGGAGAAAGGGATTGCCGAATTCTGCTAAATCAGCGAGGACCTCGGCGCAGGAAGCCTGGATTACCGCCGAGCGAGTTGCCTCTAGAAAACCCACGACCTAGTTAGCATTTATAGGTGATTGCTTCTCTCCGCGGAATAGTTCAAAGCACATCGTTAAACTCGGTGGTTTTGGACGTCTCTGGAGTCGGCTATTTGGTTCAGGTGATTCCATCTTTGGCGCTTAATGTAAAGGTTGGTTCTGAGCTCCTCCTTCGCACTGCATTCATCGTGCGAGAAGATGCGTTTACGATTTTCGGTTTTGAAACGCCTGAAGAGTTAGTTACTTTCGATCTACTTAGGTCGGTAACGGGAGTAGGACCCAAATCAGCACTCTCGATAATTCACCAACTTGGTGTTGATCAATTGGGAGCCGCGGTTTCAGCAGAGGACGACAATGCTTTCAAACAGGTCAGTGGAATTGGCCCAAAGACCGCAAAGCTAATCGTGGTTTCTCTCGCCGGCAAAATCGGCGGTCTAGCATCAAAGGTTTCTGGCGGATCTGATGGGGAGATTGTTTCGGCACTCGTTGGTCTTGGATACCAACAGAAAGTTGCCGACCAGGCGGTTTCTGCTGCTCGTTCCGAACTAAAGAATGGCTCTAAAGAAGAACTGTTGCGACTTTCCCTGGCGATGCTCGGTAAGCGATGAACGAAGACTTGCTCGCGTCTGAGCCTGAAGAGAACGAGTTAGCTTTCGAGGCCGCGGTACGTCCCACAAATCTTGAGCAGTTTGTTGGTCAGCAGAAGGTTCGTGCTCAGCTGCAACTCGTTCTTGAGTCAGCCAAACTACGCGGAACCAACTCTGATCACATTCTCTTGGTTGGGCCACCAGGGTTGGGCAAAACAACCCTCGCTCTTATCGTCTCCAACGAGACCGGGCACCCAATCAGGCTAACGTCCGGTCCAACCATTCAGCATGCGGGTGACTTAGCTTCCATTCTCAGTTCTTTGGCTCCGGGTGAAATTCTTTTCATTGACGAGATTCACCGAATGTCTCGGTCTGCAGAGGAGATGCTGTATCTCGCCATGGAAGACTACCGAGTTGATGTCATGGTTGGTAAGGGAGTTGGAGCAAACTCAATTCCGCTTGAATTGTCACCGTTCACTCTAATTGGAGCAACGACCAGGTCGGGAATGCTACCCACCCCTCTACGAGACCGTTTTGGTTTTACCGGGCACTTAGAGTTCTACGACGCTAGCGAGCTTCAAGAAGTGGTTAGACGCAGTGCTGTTCACCTAAACGTTGAGCATGATGAGGCCTCCTTGGCTGAGATAGCTAGAAGATCCAGAGGCACTCCGCGTATCGCAAACCGTCTCCTACGAAGAGTTCGAGACTTCGCTCTGGTTCACGACCATCCCGTTATTAGCGTCGAAGTTGCAAAGGCAGCGCTGAGTCTTTACGAAGTGGATGAGCTAGGTCTGGATCGAATCGATAAGCAACTGCTTGAGCTTCTTACCGGACGTTATGCCAGTAAGTCGGTGGGGCTCTCCACGCTAGCCGTGGCACTTGGTGAAGAAGCCGACACCATCGAAGCGGTGGTGGAGCCATATCTGGTTAGAACGGGTCTAATAGTCCGCACCCCTCGCGGGAGGGAGGCTACTCCAGCCGCCTATCTGCATATGGGTAAACTGCCTCATTCGAGCAGCACCCAGACCACGCTTGACCTATAATTTAGGGATAGCGCTATTACACAACCTCAAAGGATTATTTCGCCATGCCTTCACTAGACACACTATTTCCCCTCATTCTCATCGGCGGAATGGTCGTATTCATGGTGCTAAGTGGCCGTAAGCGCAAGGCCCAGGCAACTGAAATGGCCACCAAGGTTGTTACCGGTGCCAAAGTTATGTTGTCCAGCGGCATTTATGGTGAGATCTCTTCGGTAACTGATGACCGCATCACGTTGGTTTCCGCTGGTTCAACCAAACTAGAAGTTGCCAAGGGTGCAGTCATTCGAGTTGTCGAGAACGCTCCAGCTAAGAAAGCCGCAGCAAAGTCAACCGCACCCAAAAAGCCTGCAGTAAAGAAGTAAAAACTGTGTCAGATTCAAGCGTCAGTCAACGTTCTCGCAAGCGCCTTGCTTGGCTGCTTGTCGTTTTTATCGGGCTCGCCGGTCTCATCACCGGGGCCAAGCTTTCAAATGTAGAGGGCGCAACCTACGTACCTGAATTGGCATTGGATCTCCAGGGTGGTACTCAGGTGATTTTGAAGCCCAACATCGACGGAGGTAAGACCGCATCGGCAGAACAGTTGAAGCAGGCTGTTGACATTATCCGTCAACGTATTGACTCGACCGGTGTCTCCGAAGCGCAGATTGTTACGCAGGGCGATGGAGCAGAAGCTGCTATCGTCGTCAGCATCCCTGGTAAGCCTTCAGAAACCACCCTTGAGCTAATCAAAGCGAGCGCGAAACTAGAGTTCCGACCGGTGCTAGTGACTGGAGCCGGTGCTTCTTCACTCGTGACTCCTGGGGCAACCAAAGACAATCCAAACCCAACTCCGACGCTTCCTCCGTCTTCTCCAATTGCTACGTCAACCGCGAAGCCAACGGACAACAGCGATCTCAATTGGGTTTCTGCCGAACTTCAGGCTGAGTATGAGGCCCTTGACTGTTCAACCGCTTTCCGTGAGCCGGGGCAGGTTGACGACCCGACTCTTCCATTGGTTACCTGTGACCGCGAAAAGACCACCAAGTTCATTCTTGGTCCGGTTGAACTAGATGGCACCGACATCAGCAAGGCTGTTTCAGCCGCTGTGACCACAAGTAACGGCGCAGCAACCGGAAGCTACGCTGTAGACCTAACTTTCACCGACGCCGGTGGTAAGAAGTTCGGCGATGTCACTGGACGACTTTTCCCGTTATCAGCACCGCGTAATCAGTTCGCTGTAACCATCGACGGCTACATCGTTACAGCACCTGCTATCCAGGCGGTAATTACAGCTGGAACCGCCCAGATCACGGGCGATTTCAATCAAGAATCAGCTGATAACCTCGCGAACCAACTCAAGTACGGTTCACTCCCGATTGGTTTCAAAGTTGAAAGCCAGGAGAATATCTCTGCAACTCTTGGAAGCCAACAGCTTCAGAGTGGTCTAATCGCCGGTGCTATCGGTATGTTGTTGGTTCTTATCTACTCACTGTTCCAATACCGCGCTCTGGCCGTAGTCACCGTGGGTTCGCTGGTAGTAGCCGCTGCTCTGACCTATCTAGCTATCACCCTGCTGTCATGGCGAATGGACTACCGTCTCTCGCTGGCCGGTGTTGCTGGTTTGATCGTTGCCATCGGTATTACCGTCGACTCTTTCATCGTGTACTTCGAGCGTGTTCGAGACGAACTTCGCGATGGACGACCGCTATCGGTGGCAGTCGAAACTGGTTGGAAGCGAGCCTGGAGAACCATTTTGGTTTCCGACATCGTTAGCTTGCTGGCCGCCGGAACGCTTTACTTCCTAACCGTTGGAAACGTTCGAGGCTTCGCCTTCACACTGGGGCTCACCACCATCATTGACCTTGCTGTTGTGGTCTTGTTCACCGTTCCGGTACTCACGCTTCTAGCAAATCTAAAGTTCTTCTCGTCGGGTCACCCTTGGTCTGGCTTTGAGGTACAAGGCCTATCTGGGGAACGCTACAGCGGTCGTTTCACGTTTAGAAATGTAGATCAGAGCGTTGCGCGGAACAGGAAGTCGGCAGGTGAGTCGCATAAGCGTCAAACCATTGCTGAACGTAAGGCAGCAGGAAAATCGAAAGATGGCGGAGTTCAGTGATGTCTAAATTTAAAGATTTTGGTGACGCGCTTTACACCGGCGAAAAGTCCATCAATTTTGTTGGACGACGCAAACTCTGGTACACCATCAGCGCAATCGTCATCGCAGTTTCAGCAGTACTTCCTTTCACACTCCACAACGGTTTCAACTTCGGAATTGAATTCCGCGGTGGTTCAGAATTCACCATCACTGGAGCAGCGAGCAAAGGTGTTGAACTAGCGAGAGAGACCATCGAAGAGGCAATTCCAAACAAAGAAATCGTCGTTGCCACCGTTGGCACCGACTCGGTTCGCGCTCAGACACCTCAACTAAGCGACTCCGAGTCTGAAGAGCTTCGTAGGGAACTAGCGAAGGCTTACTCGTTGGATCCTTCAGCAGTTTCTTCAAGCTACATCAGCGCTTCTTGGGGTGGCGATGTTACCAATAAGGCACTGATCGGTCTTATGTGGTTCCTGATTCTGGCGGCCGTGCTGATGGCACTTTACTTCCGAACGGTCAAGATGTCTCTTGCTGCGATGATTGCTCTCCTTCACGATATGGTCATAAGCACTGGCATTTACGGCGCCTTCGGGTTCGAGGTAACTCCAGCTGCTGTTATTGGTTTCTTGACCATTCTCGGTTACTCCCTCTATGACACCGTTGTGGTCTTCGACAAGATTCGTGAGAACACGTTAGAGGTAGAGCACAGCGAAACCGCTACATTTGCCGAGAGAGTAAACCTAGCGATCAATCAGACCCTAGTTCGCTCGATCAACACCACCATTGTGGCAATTCTGCCGGTGGCTTCTATTCTATTTATCGGAGCTTTGGTCTTCGGAGCAGGAACTTTGCGAGACATTTCGCTGGCTATCTTCATCGGTATGTTGGTTGGTACGTTCTCAACTATCTTCATCGCCTCGCCGCTCTACTCCCAGTTGCGCGAAGGCGAGACCAAGTTCAAGTTGGCGGCGGAGAAAGTTCTAGCCAAGCGCGGATAGCGTTTCGAAAGCGAAAGTGAGCGATGTCGGACGGCAATGCCACAGGTTCCATGCAGGCACTCAGAAGCGGCCTGGGTCGGATCTTCGGACGCTCGGGCTCGCTCAACGCGGAAGTAAACGAGCTTCTTAGAGTTACTAGGAGCAATCATCCAAAGTCTGATCTCTCAGTAATCGAGCGAGCATATGTAATCGCCGAGAGAGCGCACGAGGGGCAGCTTCGCAAAAGCGGTGAGCCCTACATAACCCATCCGATTGCTGTGGCTCAAATTCTGGCTGATCTCGGGATTGGCCCGATCACTATAGCCGCTGCACTACTTCACGACACTGTGGAGGACACCGAGTATTCGCTGGCAATGCTGCAAAAGGATTTTGGCGACGAAATTGCCCTACTGGTTGACGGAGTAACCAAACTAGACAAAGTTAAGTTTGGCGAGAACGCTCAGGCTGAAACAGTTCGCAAGATGGTTGTTTCAATGTCGAAGGACATCCGCGTTCTCGTGATCAAGCTTGCCGACCGTCTGCACAATGCCAGGACCTGGGGCTTTGTCGAAGTTGATAAAGCGAAGAAGAAGGCTCAGGAGACACTTGAGATTTACGCGCCCTTAGCGCACCGTCTTGGAATAAGCACTATCAAGAACGAGCTCGAGGACCTTTCGTTTGCTGTCCTCTATCCAAAGGTTTACGAAGAAATTGTCAACCTGGTTCGCCAGCGAACCCCGAAACGAGCGGAGTTCATCGATGGAGTGCTGGCGAGCATTGCCGAGGATCTCAAAGAGAGCAAAATCAAGGCCAAGGTAGACGGTCGCCCGAAGCAGTATTACAGCATTTATCAGAAGATGGTTGTTCGGGGTCGAGAGTTCGACGAAATTTACGACCTCGTTGGAATCCGAATCTTGGTTGATGATGTTCGCGATTGTTATGGAGCGCTAGGCGCCATCCACTCCCGCTGGAATCCGGTTCCTGGGCGTTTCAAGGATTACATTGCGATGCCCAAGTTCAACCTGTACCAGTCTCTCCACACCACTGTTATTGGCCCAAATGGTCGCCCGGTTGAGATTCAGATACGTACCCATGAGATGCACCAGCGTGCCGAATTCGGTGTTGCGGCTCACTGGAAGTACAAAGAGCAAGCCGGAGACAGCTCGGTTGCTGGCGAAGAGGACATGGCCTGGCTCAAGCACCTCACCGACTGGCAGTCGGAGACCCAAGACCCAGCCGAATTCCTCGACTCCCTGCGTTTCGAGATTGGCGCGAAGGACGTTTACGTTTTCACGCCTAAGGGCAAGGTGGTCGGGTTACCGACAGGCGCAACACCGGTTGATTTCGCCTATACCATTCACACCGACGTAGGTCACCGCACCATGGGTGCCAAGGTGAATGGCCGCTTGGTGCCGCTCGAAACTAAGCTGGCTTCCGGGGACGTAGTTGAGATTTTTACCTCCAAGTCGGTTGATGCTTCGCCGAGTCAGGATTGGCTGAACTTTGTTGCTTCGTCGCGCGCTCGGGCAAAAATCAAACAGTGGTTCTCCAATGAACGCCGCGATGACGCAGTTGAATCTGGCAAAGAACTTATCGTTAAGGCCATGCGGAAGCAGAACCTTCCTCTCCAGAAGTTGTTAGCAGCCGACGTAATTGTTAAGTTGGCCCATGAATTACGTTTCGCAGATATCGAGTCCCTTTACGCGGCCGTGGGGGAGAACCACATTTCGGCCCAGTCGGTAGTGGAGAAATTAACTGCGTCACTCATTGAAGAAGATGACAGCTCTGTGCCATTCCAGCTGCCAACTCGTAACATAAGTGCAGATCGCAAGCGCAGCGATAACTCAGGGGTGTTAGTTCGAGGTGATGATGACGTCTTGGTAAAACTAGCCCGTTGTTGCACGCCGGTGCCTGGCGACAAGATAGTTGGTTTCGTAACTAGAGGTTCGGGTGTATCCGTGCACAGGAACGATTGCAAGAATGTTTTGGACCTCGAACAACAGCCAGAACGTCTAATGGATGTTTCATGGTCTCAGAATGCTAAGAGCCTATTTCTGGTAAACATTCAAATTGAGGCTCTAGATCGTGGCGGACTGCTCTCTGACGTTACTCGAGTGCTAGCCGAGCATCATGTGAATATTCTTTCGGCTTCGGTATCCACGAGAAGTGACCGAGTAGCACTTAGCC
>JBEGUF010000070.1:0-3257 GCA_041179025.1 Actinomycetota bacterium
AGGGTGGCGACAACGAGAAACTTGCATTCCGAGTGATGAAGCGCGGAGCCGAACTTGAAGAGGCCATGGCTTCATCGGGGGAGTTGGCTGATTTGGGCCTTCGTTACGACCTAACCGTTCCACTAACTCGCTACTACGCCACCAACCGAACCTCTTTGCCAACGGTTTTCAAGGCAATCCAGACCGGCCCGGTTTGGCGAGCAGAGCGCCCGCAGAAAGGCCGCTATCGCCAGTTTGTTCAGTGCGACATTGACATCATCGGTGATGCGTCCGGTTTGGCTGAAGTTGATTTGCTCACTTCGTCTCTGGCTGCTCTGGACTCCCTCGGTCTCACCGATGCCGTGATTCGCGTGAATCACAGGTTGTTACTCGTTTACCTACTTAATTCCCTGGGAATTTCGGCAGACGATCACGGTTCAGCGATGATTTCAATCGACAAGCTCGACAAGATTGGCGCCGATGGCGTTGCGGCTGAGCTTGAGGAGCGCTTTGGTGTTGGTGCCGCGTTCTCGTCATGGATTTTGGCGTTGGATGTTTCGGTGATTCCTTCGGAATTACAAGAAATCTTCGCGGTAGTTGATTCTTCGCGTTTGAAGTATGACCCAACGCTGGTTCGCGGAATGGGCTACTACACCGGGCCAATCTTTGAGATTGAACACCCTGGTTCTGGCTCATCAATCGGCGGTGGTGGTCGTTACGACGGCATGGTTGGTAAGTGGCTTGGCCAGGATGTTCCTGCCGTTGGTATTTCGCTCGGCTTTGAGCGAGTCATGGACTTGGTTTCGTCGTCGTTGTTTGCTTCGTCGGGCGATGCGGTGGTTTTGGTGCTCGAGGGAAATGTTCTAGCGAAGGCAGTTGAGATACGTGATTCGCTGATTGCGCAGGGATATCGCGTTCGCCTTGAATCGCGCCCAAAGAAGTTGAATGGGCTACTTGAGTCGATGGCTTCGAACGGCTTTACTCACTTCGCCACTCTTGATGAAAACACTGTTGAGATAGAGCTTCGCCCAATCGTATAAAGCCCAATGCCTGAGTAAACTAGAGACATTACAAAGGTGTGGTGCGGCGACTTTTCGCCAGATAATTAACCCCCAAAAATAGGAGAAACCTTGTCAAAGATTGATGTTGTAGGAGCTCGCGAGATCCTAGATTCACGCGGAAACCCAACTATCGAAGTTGAAGTTTTGTTAGAAGACGACTCGTTCGGCCGTGCTGCAGTTCCATCTGGTGCTTCAACCGGTGCTTTTGAAGCGCACGAGAGCCGCGATGGCGACAAGGGTCGCTACATGGGTAAGGGCGTTCTAAACGCCGTTAACTCAGTGCTTGATGAAGTGAACGATGCCATTGAAGGAATCGACGCTGCCGATCAGCGCGCAGTGGACAACGCACTTATCGCTCTAGACGGAACCGCCAACAAAGAGCGCATCGGCGCTAACGCAATTCTTGGTGTTTCGCTGGCCACCGCTCGCGCAGCCGCCGAATCGGCTGAGCTGCAGCTTTACGAGTACCTGGGTGAGAACAAGGGCGTAACACTTCCAGTTCCACTAATGAACATCATCAACGGTGGTGCTCACGCAGACACCGGTGTTGACATCCAGGAATTCATGATCGTTCCTCTAGGCGCCGAGACCTATGGCGAGGCACTTCGCTGGGGTGTTGAGGTGTACCACACGCTTAAATCGCTTTTGCACGCACAGGGTCTTTCAACCGGTTTGGGTGATGAGGGCGGCTTTGCTCCAGAACTTCCAACCAACGCCGCGGCTCTTGATCTAATCTCAGAGGCAATCGCCAAGGCTGGTTACACCCTGGGCAAGGACATCGCTTTGGCTCTAGATGTTGCAGCCACCGAGTTCTACGACGAGGCTTCTGGCACCTACAAGTTTGAGGGCAAGCAGCTTTCAACCGACGACATGATTGCCTACTACGAATCTCTAGTTGCGAAGTATCCACTGGTTTCGATTGAAGACCCACTGGCCGAGGACGACTGGGCTGGCTGGACCAAGATCACTGCCGTTTTGGGTGAGAAGGTTCAGTTGGTTGGAGACGACCTTTACGTAACCAACCCTGCTCGTTTGCAGAAGGGCATCGACGAGAAGGCCGGAAACGCCATCCTCGTGAAGGTGAACCAGATCGGTACTCTTACCGAAACCCGCGATGCGGTTGAGCTAGCTCAGAGCAAGGGCATGAAGGCCATCATCTCTCACCGTTCGGGCGAGACCGAAGACACCTTCATTGCCGATCTAGCCGTTGCCACCAACGCTGGCCAGATCAAGACCGGTGCTCCAGCGCGTTCTGAGCGTGTTGCCAAGTACAACCAGTTGCTACGTATCGAGGAAGGGCTAATGGATGCTGCTGTTTACGCTGGTCGCGACGCTTTCCCTCGCTTCAAGAACTAAGCATTAGATAAAGGAACCCGGATGAAGACTTCAAGACCAAAAGGTCGCGGCTTCAGCCGGGTTTCTTCGTCCGCGGCTAGGCGAGAACTTCTAGGGAAGCTGAATCTCAGCGGGCAAGCACTGGTGCTGATTGCAATCGGCATCTTGGCTGTTGTGACCTTGGCTCCTCGAGTTCAGATTTGGTACGAGCAGCGAGTTACCGCTGCAGATTTGGCGCACCAGAACGAGGAAACTCGCAAGAACCTGATTCAGATGAAAGAAGATCTGAAACGCTGGGATGACCCCGTATACATCCGTGCTCAGGCGAGAAACCGCTTGTTCTACGTAATGCCTGGTGAGATTTCGTTTACTGTGATGGATGCCGACAAGGTGAACGCGTCCGATCGTTCAGGCACGGTTGGCGCTGCGTTGGCTGCGGCTAGAAACAGCACTTCGCTGAGCAAGAAGGTTTCTACCACCAAGAGCAACTGGACCGAGAATCTGGTTGAGACCGTGGTTCGTGCCGGCCTAGAACAGCCAAAGGCCTAGTAGTGCCGATTACCGAGGCTACTGCGGCCGATATTGCGTCGCTGGAAAAACAACTGGGTCGCGAAATGCGCGATGTTGTTGGGGTTGGAGCTCGGTGCGTATGCGGCAACCCAATCGTGGTGGTTACGAAGCCGAGGCTCTCTGATGGCTCTCCGTTTCCAACTTTTTACTACCTGAGTCTGCCAGCTGCTACCGCGGCACTTTCTACGCTAGAGGCTTCAGGTTTCATGGCTGAACTCCAGGAACGGTTGAGTGAAGAACCAGAGTTGAAAGCTGCTTATGAAAAGGCGCACGAATCGTATTTAGCGGATCGTTTGGTTCACGGTGAGGTTG
>JBEGUF010000071.1:0-3500 GCA_041179025.1 Actinomycetota bacterium
ACCGGCATGCGAGTTATGTCTGAAGTTGTGGCCTCTGGCAAAACACTCAAGGAACTCGCTTCGCAGATTGACATTTTCCCGCAGGTTCTAATCAACGTAAAGGGCGTAGACCGCGCACGCGTTGACGATGAAGTGGTTCAGGCTGCGGTAGCCGAAGCGGAAGCCGAGCTTGGCGAGACCGGTCGCGTGCTACTGCGTGCCAGCGGAACCGAACCGGTGATCCGCGTGATGGTTGAAGCAGCCGAGATGGGCCAGGCGCAGAGTTGGGCCGATCGAATTGCTCGGGTAGTTGAAAAACGCCTAGCGCAGTAGACTCAAATCAACGAGGGGGACTCATGAAAAATCAACGAACAATCGCTTGGCTAATTGTCTTAGCCCTATTTGCTGCCGGTTTCGGATTCTTTGTTGGCGTCGACGACGCGAATGCAGCCCCTCGCACCTGCACCTCGAGCGAGAGTAGCTCGATTCAGCGCCAGCAAACCCAGGTGAATCAACGTCAAACCCGCGTGAACGACGAACAGCAGAAATACAACAAGGCTCAGGCTAAGTTGAACGATGCCAACGCTAAGGTGAACTCGCTGGCAGCCCAGCGCGATGCGTCGAAGAAGAAGATAGTGAATCTAACCGCGCTCGCGGCAAAGAACGCCGTTAGCTCTCCATCGATTTCTCGTGGTTATGTGGCGCAGGCCAAGAGCGAGAGCAACAACCTACGTTCGTTAGAAGCTCGTTTGGCCAGTGCCACCTCAACGGCTGGCTCTGCAAACCGCGAGGCTGCCACTGCGCTTTCAAACCTTTCGAGAAGTCAAAAGGATTTGGGAACCGAGCAAAAGCGTCTAGCCGACCAGCGTTCTCGCTGCCGAAGCTAAGACTTGCGCAGCAGAACCTGCTGCACCGAGTGATCAAAACCTTTTTGCAAAACTAGCGTTGCTCTAGACAGTGTTGGCGCAATGTTCTGAACCAGGTTCGGAAGGTTGATGTTGTTCCAGAAACCTTCGGCGGTTGCCAAAGCGTCTTCAAATTCCATCTCCGCGTAACGGTGGAAAAAGCTCTTGGGGTTGGTGAATGCTCCGGCGCGAAGTTTCTTGAAACGCTCCAGATACCAGGTGCGAATGTCGTCTGGGTTGGCGTCAACGTAAATCTTGAAATCGAAGAAGTCGCTGAGCGCCAACGGCTGATCCTTCTCGGGAGTCTGCAGAACGTTGAGGCCTTCAACAATCAAAACGTCTGGCTGGTCAACGTTGGTGAATTCTCCGTCGATGATGTCGTAGGCAAGGTGCGAGTAGACCGGTGCCTGTACATTCTCGGCACCGGATTTGATTTCGCTCACAAACTTCAAGAGGGCTTTGCGATCGTAACTTTCCGGGAAACCCTTGCGAGTCATGAGATCACGTCGTTCAAGTTCGGAGTTTGGGTAGAGAAAGCCGTCGGTGGTAACCAGGGCAACCTTTGGCGTGCCCTCCCATCGGCTGAGCAGTTCCTTCAGGAGACGGGCCACGGTTGACTTTCCTACCGCTACCGATCCGGCCACACCGATGATGAAGGGCACTCGTTTGGCTCGCTCGCCGAGGAACTTAGCCTCGCGCTCGTGAAGGGTTTGGGTTTGGGAAACGTAGAGGTTTAAAAGGCGGCTAAGAGGTAGGTAGACATCGGCTACCTCTTGCAAATCCAAGACGTCTCCGAGACCCTGAATTTGCTTGATTTCTTCGGAGGTCAGCGGCTGTTGCGTGCTGCGTCCGAGCTCGGCCCAATCCTGTCTAGAGATAACGACAAAGGGGGAAACTTCCGCCTTCGTCGATGCGTCGCTGTCTTTAGCCATCAGTACTCAATTGTGGCGTAAATTGGTTGTTATGTGTGGAATTGTCGGCTACGTAGGCCCAAAATCAACGGTAGATGTTTTACTGGGTGGGCTTCGACGCCTCGAATATCGCGGTTACGACTCGGCCGGTGTTTCAGTTATTACCGACGGTCACCTCGAGACTCGCAAAAAAGCTGGCAAGTTAGTTAATCTAATCGGCGAGATCGAGAGCCACCCGATTCCGGTGTCGCACATCGGTATCGGCCACACCCGCTGGGCAACTCACGGAGCCCCAACCGACGGAAACGCTCACCCGCACCTCGGTGGCTCGCGTCACAAGCTTTCACTAATCCACAACGGCATCATCGAAAACTTCTCAGAATTGAAGGCCGAACTGCTGGCCGATGGCACCCGCTTCGCCTCAGACACCGACAGCGAGGTAGCCGCCCACCTGATTGCTCGCGAATACGACAAGTCGGGCGATTTGGTGGCAGCGTTCAGCGCGGTGGTGAACCGCCTGCACGGAGCATTTACGATTCTTGTAATTCACGAAGACCAGCCGGATGTGGTTCTGGCAGCCCGCCGCAATGCTCCCCTGGTAATTGGTCTGGGCGATGGCGAAAACTTCCTCGGCTCAGATGTGGCCGCATTCGTTGAGCACACCAAGCGAGCCATTTCGGTTGGCCAGGACGAGATCGTGATTTTGCGTGCAGACTCCGTTGAGGTTCTCGGCTTTGACGGCTCACCGGTAACTTCCGAAGAATTCACCGTCGACTGGGACGCAACCGCGGCTAGCAAGGGCGGATGGCCATCGTTCATGGCGAAGGAGATTGCCGACCAGCCTCAGGCGGTTGCCGACACCCTGATGGGTCGCGTTGACTCCGAGGGTAAGGTAACCATTCCAGAAATGGACGGGCTATCGACCGAAGACATCAAGAACATCGATCGAATCATCATCGTGGCCTGTGGAACTGCTTCCTACGCCGGCGACATCGCCAAATACGGTATCGAGAAGTGGTCGCGCATTCCGGTTCAGGTTGAGCTTTCTCACGAGTTCCGCTACCGCGACCCGATCGTAACGAAGAACACTTTGATCGTGGCCATCTCGCAGTCTGGTGAGACCATGGACACCCTTATGGCCACTCGCTACGCTCGCGATTTGGGAGCCAAGGTTCTAGCCATCTGCAATACCCAGGGAGCCACCCTAGCTCGCGAGTCTGACGCAACGATTTACACCCACGCCGGCCCTGAGGTTGCGGTTGCTTCCACCAAGGCTCTGGTTGCCCAGATCACCGCCGGATTCTTGCTAGGTCTCTACCTGGCCGAGGTTCGCGGCGGCACCGATTCTGCAGAATTACACAAACTAGGACGAGAACTGCTCAAGGTTCCAGCCCTAGTGAGCACCGTGGTGAAGGAACTTGTTCAAGCCAAGGAACTAGGTGCCGAAATGGCAAACGCCAAGTCGGTTCTATTCCTCGGTCGAAACGTAGGTTTCCCGGTCGCCATGGAAGGCGCTCTCAAGCTCAAGGAACTCGCCTACATCCACGCTGAAGGTTTCGCCGCCGGTGAATTGAAGCACGGCCCAATCGCGTTAATCGAAGAGGGTCAGCCGGTAATCGTCATCGTGCCTTCGCTACGCGACGAGGACAGCCTTCACCCGAAGGTAATCTCCAACATTCAGGAAATCCGCGCTCGCGGGGCCAAG
>JBEGUF010000072.1:0-3626 GCA_041179025.1 Actinomycetota bacterium
CAGCGTATAAGGCTGCAGAAATCGTTAGATCTCTCGCAGAACTCGGCCATGAGGTTCGAGTTATCGCAACCACAAACGCCTTGCGTTTTATTGGCGCAGCCAGCTTAGAAGCACTCTCAAAAAACACAGTCTCGACAGATCTTTACGCGGATATTCCCGATGTTCGGCACATTGAATTGGCTAAATGGCCCGACGTAATCCTGGTCGCTCCAGCAACAGCCAGCTTTCTCGCTCGCACCGCCAATGGTCTGGCCGATGATCTTCTAGGCAATGTACTCCTGGCGACTGTCGCTCCGGTCGTCATCGCACCGGCAATGCATACCGAAATGTGGTTCAACGCAGCCACATTGGCAAACGTAGAAGTTCTTCGGGGTCGAGGACTGACCGTCATTGAACCGGGTAGCGGCCGTCTCACCGGGTCCGACGTTGGGATCGGACGACTTCCAGATCCAGATCAGTTGGTTCAAGCCGTTGTTTCCGCGGTTACCCCAAAAGATCTCACGGGTAAGTCCGTGCTAATAGTGGCCGGAGGTACCAGAGAGTACATCGACCCGGTTCGGTACATCGGTAATCGGTCGTCAGGGCGTCAGGGTGTCGCCCTGGTTGAAGAGGCTCTGGGTAGGGGAGCTGAAGTCACTCTGGTGGCAGCGAACTTCAGTTATTCCTCGAGCGCCGTTGACGTTCACGAGGTCGAAACCACGCAGGAACTTATTGATCGCCTGCAGTCTCTAACCGAACCTTTCGATTATGTGGTCATGCCAGCGGCGGTTTCTGACTATCGTCTCGAGCCTGTGAGCCCGTCAAAGCTCAAGAAGTCTGAAGGCACGATGACTTTGGACCTGGTGGAGAACCCAGACGTTATCACCGCCTTGGCAGTTGCCACACGCTTGAAGAACCCACACGCGAAAATTGTTGGATTCGCGGCGGAGACGGCAAGCGGTAGTGATTTGGTCAACCTTGCCACTTCGAAAATGTCCAAGAAGGGCCTCGACGTTATTGTTGCCAACGACGTGACCGGCGGCGCTGGATTTGACAGCGACGACAACAGTGTTCACATTGTTTCGACCGGTGAGACTCTTCAATTCGCGGGTAGCAAGCGTGAGATAGCAGCGAAGATCTACACAGCTCTCCTTAGTTGAGCCGTATTGTCTCGCCACTGCAATATACTTGCAACAAATGACCGAATTACGCCTCTTCACATCCGAATCCGTTACCGAAGGCCATCCAGACAAAATCTGCGATCAAATCAGTGACACCATCCTCGACGCCCTCCTTCTGGAGGACCCAACTGCGAGAGTAGCCGTTGAGACGATGGTCACCACCGGCCTCGTTCATGTCGCGGGTGAGATTTCTACTGAGGCTTACGCCGACATTCCAACTCTCATTCGCAAGAAGGTCAACGAGATTGGCTACACCAGCAGCGACATCGGCTTCGACGGTAATAGTTGTGGAGTAAGTGTCTCAATCGGTGAGCAGAGCGCCGACATTGCACTAGGCGTCGACGCTGGATTTGAAGTGCGCGAGGGTAATTCCAGTGAAGACCTTGACGCCCAGGGCGCGGGCGACCAGGGAATTATGTTCGGTTACGCAACCAACGAGACCCCAACGCTGATGCCCGCCGCAATCTCACTGGCCCACCTGTTGAGTTCCAAGCTCGCCGAGGTTCGCAAAGAGGGCGTATTTGAGTATTTGCGACCAGACGGCAAGACTCAGGTCACGCTAGGTTTCGAAGGTTCTGTTCCTAAAGTTGTTGACACAGTAGTTCTTTCCACGCAACACCACCCTTCGGTCTCAACCGAACAGCTTCGCCACGACATGAAAGCTTTCGTAATTGAACCAGTTCTTGAAGCATCCGGCTTTGATTACGTGAATTTCACCGCGCTGATCAATCCGACCGGTCGATTTGAGATCGGCGGTCCTATGGGAGATGCCGGTCTTACCGGGCGAAAAATCATCGTAGACACCTACGGTGGAGCGGCTCGTCATGGTGGTGGTGCTTTCTCTGGAAAAGACCCATCAAAGGTAGATCGTTCAGCAGCTTACGCAATGCGATGGGTGGCCAAAAACATTGTTGCAGCGGGTTTCGCCGACCGAGCTGAAGTTCAGGTTGCATACGCCATTGGGAAGGCCAATCCAGTGGGCCTCTACGTTGAAACTTTTGGTACCGAGAAATTTGATGTCGACGCTATTCGTCGTGCAGTACTGTCTACTTTTGACCTTCGCCCGAAGGCAATCATCAACGATCTGGATCTCCTTCGTCCTATTTACGCAGAAACGGCCGCCTACGGTCACTTCGGTCGTGAGTTAGATAACTTCACCTGGGAGAGAACAGACAGAGTCAGCGCGCTGCAGAAAGCTTTGGTTCGGTAATTGAGCACATCCGAGGCATTTGCTCGGATTGTTTTTCAGTCCCCGTTGCCTGCTCTCAATCGAGAGTTTGAATACTCGGTACCGGACTCCCTTCGCCAAGACGTCCGCGTAGGTCAACGAGTAAAGGTTCATTTCGCCGGCCAATCCAAAGAGGGATTCATAGTTTCGTTAGTGAACGAGCCTACTTTCAAGGGGAAACTGAGCCAAGTTATTGAGATTGTTTCGCCGATTCCGGTGTTACAACCTCACATTTATGAACTGCTACAGGCTATCGCGGCTCGTCAGTGTTGTTCTGTCGGCGAGCTTTTGCCGAATGCCATACCGAAACGCTCCGTTCGAGTTGAGAAGTCTTTTAGCGCCAATCCACCATCGGATAAGCATGTGGTTTCGGGTTCCCGTTATGCGGAGCTGGTATCGGCTGTCGCCAATGAGGTTTCAGGAGTCCCGAATTTTGTAGCACGTATCCGTGATCTTGCATCCAAATATTTTGAAGAGAATCAATCGGTAATTATTTGTGTACCCGATTTTCGCGATTTGGGTCGCGTCAAAGAGGCTCTCACAGAGGTAATACCGAAGGATGCATTGCTTGAGGTTGACTCTAACGATGTAGGGTCGCAAAGGTATCTGAGCTTTCTGCAACAGCAGACTGATGACACCAAGGTTGTTATCGGAACGCGAAATGTGATGTATTCACCGATATCGGCTGACGCGGCAATTATCGTGTGGGACGACGGGGACCAAAGCCACCAGGACCAACAGTCGCCTTATCTCAACACCCGCGAGATTGCTCTAATAAGACAGGACCTGTTCTCATCACCGCTGCACTTTCTGTCTCACAGCAGGTCAACAGAAATTCAGCGCCTTGTTAACATCGGCTACCTTGAGGACTCAAAGTCATCAGCCTGGAAGCCCAAGATAGCACTGAGCGATGGGCGTGGTTTAGATGGCATGGCCTTCAAACTCATCAAGCGCGCACTGGAATCTGGGCCGGTCTTAGTGCAGGTGGCATCGCCAGGTAGCGCACGTTCTCTCTACTGCGCCGATTGCTCTGAGCGTTCAATGTGCATTGGCTGCAACGGCCCACTTTGGCTCAACTCTAAGGGTCAGATTGTTTGCCGTTGGTGCGGGCAAATGAATTTGGAGTTCGTGTGCAGATCTTGCGGTCACAAGGCTCTGCGGCAGAGTGGTGCTGGAAGCACTAAATGGGTGGAACAGCTAGGTAAGTCTTTCCCAGGAGTTTCCGTTCGCGAAGTAAC
>JBEGUF010000073.1:0-35361 GCA_041179025.1 Actinomycetota bacterium
GATTTACGTGGAGTGAAGATTAAGACTTGTAGCTGAGGCGGGGCACGATCCCGCGACCTCACGATTATGAGTCGTGCGCTCTAACCAACTGAGCTACTCAGCCTCGAACTGCAGCAAGTACTCGCTGTCGAACGAGCCCCGAGACAGGATTGAACTGTCGACCCCTTCCTTACCATGGAAGTGCTCTACCACTGAGCTATCGGGGCGGCTTGTGCAATAAGGCTTTACGCTTTCGGCACCGTTAGAGATTATCACTAAGTTTGTATGTATGGCAAACGATGGAATCATCTTCAAAACCCAGGCCGACGCAGAGTGGTGGCGCTCCGCAGTCATCTATCAGATTTATCCGCGCTCGTTCGCAGATGGTAACGGAGACGGCATTGGCGACCTAAAAGGTGTGCAGGCTCGGCTCGATTCGCTGGTCGAATTAGGTATCGACGCCATCTGGTTTTCGCCATTTATGCTGAGCCCGCAGAAGGATGCCGGCTACGACATCACCGACTACTGCCAGATTGATCCGCTATTTGGAACCATGGACGATTTCGACGCGCTGCTCGCCGAGGCAACCGCCAAAGGACTTCGCATCATCGTAGACATGGTTCCGAACCATTCCTCAGATCAGAACCCGCTGTTCCAGGCAGCATTGGCTGCCGCACCAGGTTCGCCAGAACGCGACATGTACATCTTCCGCGACGGCAAAGGATGGTTTGGGCGTAAAGAACCGAACAACTGGCCGGCCGTTTTCGGCGGTAGCACCTGGACGCGCATTCGCGAAGCCAATGGCAAAAAAGGCCAGTGGTACCTGCACATCTTCGACGTGAGCCAACCAGACTTCAACTGGGACAACCCGAAGGTTATGGATTACTTCGAAGGCATCTTCCGTTTTTGGCTAGACAAAGGCGTTGCCGGTTTCCGCATCGACGTGGCTCACGGAATGGTCAAGCGTGCCGGTCTTCCAGACACCGAAGATTTCTCCACCGAAATGGGTGGCTCGAAGGGCGAGGAAAATCTCACCATCGAACAACTCGAGCGCAAGAACCCTTACTGGGGTCAGCCAGCCGTGCACGAAATCAATAAGAAGTTCCGCAAAATCATCGACAGCTACGACGATCGAATCATGGCTGGAGAGGCTTGGATTCCTCCGCTGAAGCGCATGGCCGAATGGGTTCGTCCTGGTGAATATCACCAAGCCTTCAACTTCGACTACATGTTTGCCGCCTGGACCAAGGAAGGTCAGCGCCGCTCGATTGAGGAATCACTGAAAGAATTCGGTGCGGTTGGGGCGCCGAGCACCTGGGTGCTTTCAAACCACGACGTGATTCGCCACGCCACTCGCCTCGCCTACCCCGATGGCGCGCTTCCTCCACAGGGCGACGGCATTGCAGCCGACTTCCCACAGCCAGATGAAGCGCTAGGTCTTCGCCGTGCTCGTGCCGCGAGCGCATTCATGCTCGCCCTGCCCGGTGGCGCCTACCTGTATCAGGGTGAAGAACTCGGGCTGCCCGAACACTCAACGCTCGAGGGTAAGTACCGCCAAGACCCCACTTGGTTCCGCACCAAGGGCAAGCGAGTTGGACGCGACGGCTGCCGAGTGCCATTGCCTTGGGAGGCTGGGGTCAATGCTTCAAACGGTTTCAGCGCCAATGGTGAAACCTGGTTGCCGCAGCCAGACGCATACCAGCGTTTGGCGCGTAACGCTCAAAGCGGGGTGGCTGGTTCCACTCTCGAGCTCTACAAGCGAGCCCTAAAGATTCGCAAAGAGTTGGCTCTAGGTGCAGGCGATTTCCGCTGGGCGCCGGAGTTCGAGAATGAGGATTCCCTTGCCTACATCAATAGCGGAGTGCTGGTAATCGCCAACTTCGGGGAGAACCCTGTGGTGCTGCCAAAGGGTGAGCTACTAGTAACTTCGCAGCACGACCTCGGTGAAAACCCGCTACTAGAAAACGATCAGACCGCATGGATACGCCTCAGCTAGAGTGGTGGCGCTCGGCCGTCATCTACCAAATCTATCCACGCTCGTTTGCCGACGCTAATGGCGATGGCATGGGTGACCTACCCGGCATCACATCGCGGTTGGGTTCGCTAAAGACCCTCGGAATCGATGCCGTTTGGCTTTCGCCGTTCATGCGCTCGCCACAAAAAGACGCCGGTTACGACGTTTCCGACTATTGCGATGTCGATCCGCTGTTTGGAACTCTCCAAGACTTCGATGAGATGCTGGCCAAGGCTCACGAACTTGGCCTTCGGGTGTTGATCGATCTAGTGCCCAACCACACCTCGGATCAGCACGAGTGGTTCAAGCGTGCCGTGGCGGCCGGCCCTGGTTCACCCGAGCGAGAGTTCTACCACTTCCGTGATGGCGATGCGCCGCCGAATAACTGGCAGTCGATGTTTGGTGGGCCGGCCTGGACGCAGCTACCAGACGGTCAGTGGTATTGCCACCTCTTTGATTCATCTCAACCAGACCTCAACTGGGAGAACCCTGCCGTTGAGAAAGCTTTCGAAGAGATCTTGCGCTTTTGGTTAGATCGAGGCGTCGATGGTTTCCGAGTTGACCAGCCTCACGCCATGGGTAAGGCTGAAGGTTTGCCAGACCACCCGGATGTTGAACGAGCCGGAGCCGGCTTCATCGAAGGCGAACCAAGCCCGCCGATGTGGTTCCAAGAATCGGTGCACCCGATCTTCCGCAAATGGCGTGCCATCCTCGATAGCTACCCTGGCGAGCGAGCGATGTGTGGTGAAGCGTATGTACTTCCACTCTCATTCATGGCACTTTGGGTGCGCCCAGACGAATTCCACCAAACCTTCAACTTCCGCTACCTAGACTCCCCTTGGACGGCAGCCGACATTCGCAAAACGATCGACGAATCATTTGAAGCGTTCGGTTCGGTTGGAGCACCGAGCACTTGGGTGTTATCAAACCACGACGTGATGCGCCACGCGTCTCGCATGGGTGGCAACTTCGGGCGTACCACTGCCAGCGACGGAGTTGGGCCAAACGACCCTCAACCCGATGCCGGGCTTGGGCTAAAGCGAGCGGTTGCGGCAACGCTGTTCACACTTGGGCTACCCGGCTCAATGTATCTCTACCAGGGTGAAGAACTCGGATTACCCGAGCACACCACCCTGGAACCAGAGTTTCGCCAAGATCCAACCTTTGCCAGAACTAATGGCGCCCGAGTTGGCCGAGACGGATGCCGTGTAAGCCTGCCCTGGGAAGCCGGAGTTGGCGCCGCCAACGGTTTCAACACCACTGGAAAGTCTTGGCTTCCACAGCCGGAGGTTTACGCGAAGTATGCCCGCGACCTGCAGGAAGGCGTGGAAGGCTCTACCTTGGAAACCTACAAAGAAGCCCTTCGCACTCGCAAAGAACACAACCTTGGCCACGGCACCTTTGAGTGGGCAGCTGAACTATGCAGCGACAACGTGCTCGCCTACCGCAACGGCAGCCTGCTGGTTACTCACAACTTCGAGACCAACGAAACCACCTGGACGCAGACCGCTTAAGGCACAGTGCCCCGGACGAATCCGAGGCACTGCCATCGCGGTCACCCGCTCAGAAACTTGATTACCGCCTGCACGATCGGATTCCCTAAGAAATCCAGCACAAATTTCATCGCGTTCGCTGGGTTGAGACGCTTTCGCATAACAACACCTTTCGGGACTACGTCCGATCGGTCCACACTCCCAGATACTTCATTGTTACAAACCCAATGAAGTGCTACCGTTACCAGTATCTTGTGAGATTCTGGATGCATAGTTCATCTAGAAGTCACCGCTCTGGTGGCTAAGAGAATAGGCCTGTTTCCTCAGGCCTTTTCTCATTTCCGGCTCAATTGCGCGTAGCCCAATCGAGTTGCAACAAGTTTGAACCAATCACCGTGTGAGCAACGAAGTTATCCACACGTCGGTACGTCAGAGTAGTCTCGCCATATGGCTAAGAAAACTTATGACACTGATCAGCAGATCTCACGCTTGCGCAATTACAACATTGTTGCCGGCTTCCTTCACCTAATTCAGGCGGTCACCTTTGGGTGGTTCCTCTTGCAACTGGAAACCCAAGTGGCCTTCCCGGTAAAGATCGAATACATGACGGGTCCTCCCGGCTCACCTCTTCCAGCAGAGTCGGTGACCTTGTTCGACATCAACCTTGGCGCGGGCGTAGTTGCATTCTTGGCGATGTCGGCGTTCTTCCACTTCCTAATTTCTTCGCCGTGGTTCTTCGGCCGTTACTCAAACGGCTTGAAGCAGAATCACAACTACTTCCGCTGGGTTGAATACTCGCTGAGTTCGTCGGTGATGATTTGGCTGATCGCTCAGCTCACCGGGGTGAACGATGCAGCCGGACTGATCGGAATCTTCGCCGTGAATGCGTCGATGATTATGTTTGGTGCGATGCAGGAGAAATACGAGAAGCCTGGCAACGGTAAGTTCCTACCTTTCGTATTCGGTTCGATGACCGGAATCGTGCCTTGGATCATCATCGGTCTCTACACCTTGCAGCCTGGCAGTACCAACGCCGCCGAGGTTCCTGGGTTTGTTATTGGCATCATCATTTCGCTATTCATCTTCTTCAATACCTTCGCCATCAACCAGGCATTGCAGTATCACCAGGTTGGCAAGTGGGCGAGCTACCTACAGGGTGAGCGCAGCTACATCACGCTAAGTCTCGTGGCTAAGTCGATTTTGGCCTGGCAGGTGTTCTCGGGAGCAATCATCCCGGTTCTCACCGGAACCAACTAGAGCAAAGGTAAAGCCCCCGCCAATTTGGTGGGGGCTTTACTTGTCTAACCTATTTGGCTGGCTTGCGCGGCCACCAGAACTTTTCGCCCGACATAAATGCGAGGGCTGGAACGATAACGGTACGCACTAGCAAGGTGTCTAGAAGCACACCGATGCAAACGATCACACCGATCTGCGTTAGTGCAATTAGAGGTAGCACACCGAGCACGGCGAACACCGCAGCCAGCAAGATACCGGCACTGGTGATTACACCACCGGTTGAGCTGAGCGCCTTGATCATTCCTTGCTTTAGACCAACCTTCTCGCTCTCCTCTTGCGCGCGAGTAACTAGGAAGATGTTGTAGTCAACACCCAGCGCAACGAGGAATAGGAACGAGTAGAGGAAGACCGAAAGGTCGAGTGCTGGGAAACCAAGCAACTGCGTGAATACCAACCAGCCGGCTCCCATAGACGCGAAGAACGATGCAACCACGGTGAGTAGTAGCAGGATTGGAGCCACCAGTGAACGCAGTAGCAATACCAGCACGATGAACACCAGGATCAGGATTAGCGGAATTAGTAGACCCTGGTCTACGGCGTAAGCGTTCTTCTGGTCGAGTGCCTGAGCATCTTGGCCACCAACTAGTGTGCCGTCGATGTCGGCAACAGCCTCACGAATCAACACGATGGTTTCAAAGGCCTCGTCGGAGCGCGATGTTCCGGCAAGCACGACATCGATCTTGGTAACCGAGCCGTCGGAGATTACATCGCCCGACTGCTCCTTGGCAACAGAAACTTCTTCGACGCCATCGATGTCCTTGATAGCCTCAACCACTTGGTCAACGTGCTTGTTTTCAGCAATCACCACGGTTGGGCTGGTTTGACCACCAGGGAACGACTCGTCTAGGAGTTCTAGACCAATCACGGCCTCTGGCTTCACGGTGAACTGCTCGGTTGAAGCTAGACCAATCTTGATTCCAGTAGCACCTGATGCCAAGATTCCGAGAACGGCAAAACCAGCAATAGCAACTACGAGCGGCTTCTTTGAAACTCCTCGACCTAGTTTGGCCCAAAGACCGTTGTCGGTTTTGTTCACTCCGCCTAGCTTTGGAGCTACCGGCCAGAAAATCCAACGTCCGAAGATGACCAAGGCTGCAGGTAGTACAAAGAGCGCACTGATCATGGCGATGACGATTCCAACCGCACAAGCGATACCGAGCGAACGGGTTCCTTCAAGCGTTGCCAAAATCAGTGTCAGCAGCGCCAAAACTACGGTCGAGCCGGAAGCGAAGATTGCCGGAGCGGCTTGCTTCCAAGCTTTCACCATTGCATCACGACGGTTTTCGTGAACCAGCAGTTCTTCTCGATAGCGAGAAATGATCAGCAGCGCGTAGTTGGTACCGGCACCGAACACCAGAACCGACAGGATTCCGGTTACCGAACCATCGAGAGTGATGTCTAGGAACTTCGCAACCTGACCGGCCAGAATCGAAGCCATGCGGTCGGCGGTTCCAATTACTAGAAGTGGGATTAGCCAAAGAATAGGGCTTCGGTAGGTGATTAGGAGAAGCAAGATAACCACGAGCGCGGTAACGCCAAGCAGTAGGAAGTTAGCTCCGGCAAATACGCCGGCAATGTCAGCCTGGAAACCCTCCGCACCGGTTAGCTTGGCAACTAGGCCACTCGGAAGATCTTCGTTCATCACAGCGCGCATTTCCTTCACACGCTCCGTGATTACCTCGGTGGCATCGCTCTTGGTTAGAGGAATGGTTACAACTGCGGCTGCGCCATCCTCTGAAAGAACGGCTGGAGGAACGAACTTCTCTCCCTCAATCTCAGCCGAAGAAAACTCGAGGAACTTTTCGTTCACGCCGTTGTCGTAGGAAACGCCCTGCTCTGCGATGTAGTCGGCGCAACCAAAAGGCGGAATGAACGGCGGGCAAACCACAGGTACTTCTTCACCGCGAAGGTAGGTGAGCTGAGCATCGGTGAGCTTCGAGCCATCTTCGGTTCGGTAGATCAAAACGGCTGCGGTTACGTCCTGGCCAGGCAAGCCCTTCAGCGCCTCATCAACCAAAACGGTCTGGTTATCTTTCGGTAGGCCGATTCCGGGTGAGACCGACTCCTCTTCCAGAGTAAGCGGACCAAACGCCAGAACGGCGAAGAAGAGTGCCAACAACATGGTGAGTGGCGCGGTCGCTTTACCCGAAATAAATTTGGCGATGCCGTTCATGAAAACCCCTAAGAAATGAAAACGTTCAACTTACAAACTAAACCATTCAAACAGCGAAATTCTTCCTATTTTGAAAGGGGAATGATAGCCCTAAGGTACACGCGACCCTTTAGATTCGTGAGTGACCAACTGCTAGTTACCTCGTCTAACATTTGCGAGCCATAGCCTTTTCTACCCGCTTGAGTTGCGAGCCTTCCAGCCGACCAAACCGAAACCACGATTTGGCTAAAACCGTTTTCCTGCAATTCGATGTTCATGTTCGGTGCCTTAGAGTGCTTCGCGGCGTTAGCTACAGCCTCGTTGATTACTTCCAGAACACTGGTTCTGGCCACTGGGAGGCGATCGAGAATCTCGGTGGTTTTACTGTCGATTTCAAGATTCAGCTTAGCCACCCCGTCCCAGGCATCAGAGATGGTCTGAAACTGAGTAGTAAAAGGAATTGAATTGCCGGAAAAACTGCCCTCAACCTCGGCCATTGAAGACTCGATGTCTTCTCGAGCCGCCGCCAGCTCAGTCTTCGAAAGTTTTGGCTTTTCGCCTATACGTAGTGCAACGGCTAGAAACTTGGCCTGAACTGAGCCATGAATGGCTTTAGCGAGCCGCGTCTTGGTAACCCAAGCTTCTTGCCGCAGCACAGAAACAACTTCTTGCATAGCCAGATTCACAAGCGACAGCTGACGAAGATCGTCAAGGCGTTTGGATACTAGAGCCATCACTCCGGTGACCCCAAAGGATGTGGTTACGAAGCCGATGGTTATGCCAAAATTCGCATTTTGTGGCACAAGCAACAAGTAGCCCAACCCAACTAGCCCCGCTGCGATAGCCAGAAGCAGCATGCCGACGATGCGAGAGACAAAAAGGTTCATTCCTAAACGCTCAACTAATAACAGAATCACAAGCTGAGCAATAAGAACTGCGGTGGCTGAAACGATTCCTGCTATCCCGTCAACGAAAAAACTGGCTGGAAGAATGAATACGCTGAACATGAGCCCGTAAAGCTCTGGGGCGGCCAGACGAGAGACAGAAACCCCCGGACGGCTCTCGGATGGCCTTGCAGGATTCGCTCGAACTTTTGGAAGTTCCGTTGAAAGTTCAAATGCTGCCAGCCGATGGCTTAGCGGCCTAATCACTTCGTCGATGGCCCGCATCAACCGTGCCGCTAGGTCTCTTGGATTACTTATCTCGTTGATGCTACGAATGGCTTTCGAGAGCTCGCTTTGTACGCTCTCCTTGATTTCGCCCCTCATTGTCTCGATCTGCGTTTCCAGTTCTTCCGTAATCGTCGAAAGAAGTGCACGCTGTTGCTTGAGCGCACGTAATCGTGCCCTAGAAAGACGAATGCCAGCCGTAATCACCGAGACTACCGCTGTGAGGAGCGTGTAAGCAATCACGCCAACCGGCACTTGGGTCAGGATTTCCTCAGAAACCTGCCCGGTGAAGATAAGCAAAGTCAAAGATGAGGCCAATGCGCTGAACAGACCAGTTGCCATCCAAAATGCGAGGTTAAGCCAAACTCCGTTGGTTTTGGCTTTGACCAGTTTGAACATCAAAAAAGTCAGAAGGGAGGCCAGAAAAGTACTGGCGTCGAGAAGATGAACCGAGATTCCGAAATAGTCCTTGCTTGGAAAAAGAAACCCTGTGGAGAAAATTGTTGTTGAGAAAATTATTGGAACTGCGATGTTTCTGCCAAAGAAACTCGAACTGGCCTCGATGAGAAAAGCTCGTTCAGGAGCCCTGACACGGTTACCCCAAAAACTCTTAGTCTTGGTCATCGCGAACCACAATGCCTGCTTGATGGAAGTATTCACGCACCGCCAGGATGCGTGCGTTAGCATCGCGGGCTAGGTCGATTCCTAGAGTGGCAAATGTTCGTGAAATCAGAGCTTCTGTGGCTGAAAGCGAGCGCTTTCTGAGTTCTGAGATTTGCTGGTTAGTCATTCCTTTAGCCACGAGCTGAAGAACCTGAAGCTGACCAGATGAAAGCCTGCCAATCGGGGAGTTTGGATCCAAATCATGGCGATACTCGGAAAGATCCTGATCATGCAGAACTGCCTCGAGCGCTTCGATCAGCTCCTCAGTGTTCGTGAGTCGACGCTTGTTTAGATATGCAGCATTTGGGTTCAACTGTCCGCTGTCAGGGTTTACTACCCGAGGATCCGAGAGCATGGTTAGATAAACCACCGCCGTTCCGGGAGATTGAATCAGAAGTGCTTCGCCTATGTCTAGCCCGGTTGGTCCTGGCCCCAAATCGATGTCGAGAATCACTGCGTCGGGATCGCGTTTCTTGAATATAGATCGAGCCTCGGTGGCCGAACCGGCAGATGCCACTTCAAACCCTTCAGCTACAAGGGCGTTGGTAATCAGTGAGCGTAAAAACGGCTCATCCTCAACCACAACCACAAAACGTTTCGACACAAGTACTCCTGTAATGAAACTAGCCGATAGTGAGGTGCCAAGTCTTTACTGCTGGGTAAATCTTTTGTCCCTTGCCATTGCTACCCATCTTCGACAGATAGGTAGTAGGCCAGCGACGATCGCGTTTGACCACGATTGTTGGTAGCAGGCGGTTGCCCTGGGCGAAGTAGTTCACGGCGTCTTTGTTCGCTGCACAGTACTTCTTGTTCCCAAATTTCTTAACCTTGAACGCCGTGGGGTCGGAGCCCTTCATTTTCTTCAGTACACCCCACTTAACGGTACAGACCTGCTTCTTCAGAGTCATCACATTCTTTACCGGAACGTAGTAAGGGATCGTTATCGTTGCCGTAATCGGGCCGATGTACATTCCCTTGCTGAATGGGGTGACGGTAATCTTGTTGCCACTCACCACAACAACTGCAACGCCGTCGCCACCAGATGCAGCCAAGCCGCCAGTTCTACCAACTGCTAGCGCTCCATCTGGCTCACGAATCCAGCCACCCACTGGCGCGAGCGGAGGCAAATGTCTTGCTCCAAACTCAAAAATTCTTGGTTCAATAGGGCCAAAGTTCGCGTCGCCGTCGTGGCTGATCTTGACCTGACACTTTTGAGTTGGGAACTTCACTAGGTCTCCCGACCAAATTACAATTCCTGTGGCGTCCACAGAGCAAATCTCAGAGTTCACCGATTCAAAGTTTGGAGTCAACCCAGAATCTAGGAGAGCAAGCAGCTGGAAGCCTGATGGAGAATCTGTGGCCTCCAAGGCAGTCAACAAACCTAACGAGGTACCAGGCTGAACAAAGGTTAGAGCCTGATCATTTCTAAGCACCTCAAATGACCTGGTAACCGGAACTTCGGTGCGGTAATAGTCGTTTTCTGCCAAAGCAGTAATTGTGCAGGTTCCAACACCCACAATGTGTAACTTGTTCTCGCCATCGACAAAACAGGTGGTTTCTGGGGATGAACTGATTTTTACAACGGTGTTAGGAATATTCGAATCCGCAACAGCTGAAAGGGCAAAAGTCTCCGGGATGATTCGCACCTGGTATTGGTCATTTAGAACGTCCAGCAAAGTCTGAGGCAGTTCAAATGTTGTTTCAACGTTCAAGCGAGTAATCGCGGTCGTAAACACAGGAGAAACATAGGCGTTGAAGGCATCACTGGCTGAAGCGGATATCTTGTACTTACACAAGCCTCCCTTTAGAGCCCGAATCAAGCCGGTCGGAGACACCGAACACACGCCGATGCTTGCTGGCTCTATTGCGTACACCGGAGTGGCGAATGAGTCGAGCGTTGCATTCGCTTGAATGTCTGGGGATGAAAAACGAAGCGAAGTAGGCGGTGTGAAGGTGATGGTCTGGTTGATCTTTTTCGCCACGATGTTCAAACTACGAGTCACCGGGGTGCTCTGGAAAACGCCTGTACCCACAGTTACCCGAATGGTAGCAGCGCCTATCTTGCTAGTTGTTGGCACCACGAATCGGATACTGGTTGGTGTAACCAGAGTAACTTTCGCCGTGAAAACTTTTCCGGCTGAATCAGTTACCGTAACCACCGAACCAGTGATTGCATTAGGAGAGACAACGGCGTAATCGCGAAGGTCGGTTCCTGTGAGCGTGATTGTGGCACCACTGGTCGGCTTCAATAGCGCCGAGCTGGTGCTCATTTTTAGTAAGGCTGGCTTGTAGACAGCAGTGTAACTTCCCACGGCCGACCAATCGCTAGCATTTGCTTGGAATGGACCCGATAGCGCCCTGAGTCTGAACGAGTAGTTTGAACCCGATTGAATCTCTAAGTCGTAGTTCGTTGTGCTAGGGGACAGCTCTGGCAAGGTCGTCCACGTCGTGCCATTGGTTGAGTACTCAAGCAGAAGTCCCGTTACCTGTAGTTGTTGGCTCTGTGCAGTAACCTCAGCCCAATTCACAATTAGGTGGTTGTAACTTGTTCGCTCGAAAGGTTGTGCGACGAAAGCCGGAGTCGATGGGCGAAGGTAGTTGCTGATCGTCCATGAGTGGGAATATCTCACCGACTCATTTCCTGCAGCGTCTGTGGCCCAGACCTCAAGATTGTAGTTGCCAGCCGTCATCGATTCAGCCGCGAGCACCAGGCTTCCGTCGCAGCCCGCAAGCGCAACACCATTAAGTGTGCAGTCATAGGTGTTGCCGGGAACGACCGAGAAGTTGGCTGTAAATTCACTCGGTCGCGAGAACTCAGCTGGCAAGCCCGAGACTACTGGCGACTGTGGGGCGGTTAGGTCAAGCTCAATACCTGAACTATTGGTAACTGCCGATGGGCCGCTGTTTCCAGCAAGGTCGGTAACCGAGTTAGCCGCGATGCCTACCATCACCGATCCCTCGGCACACCCGGTTAGTGCCACAACGTAATCTGAGCCACTTCCGGTCACAGAGGCTACGCAGCCGTTAGATCCGGAACCGCTAACAAGCACGTCGCTTCCCTCGAACCCTAGTACTGGCTCTGCGAAGAACAGGCTGTAGTCCAGCGATAAGTCGTTGGTTGGGCTGCTGAACTGAGGGGCCAGCGAGAGCGTCTGTCGGAACGCAAAGTCAACAGTAACCGGCTCCAAACCAACGCTGTCTAGCGCAGGCCCGGGGGCTCCGTTGGAGATTGAGTTCGCCGCGACCTTCAAGACAACCGGCCCTTCGGCACAGTTACTCAACTCCACCGAGTAAACAGCGAGGTTGCCTCCCACTGGTGCTGGCTCACCAATTTCACAAGCTCCCGCTGGAACTGTGGTTAGGTCGGCCGCGGTAAAACCTGAAATTGCGCCATCGAAAGTAATCGTGAATCCAGTCGAGGTTGAATTGGTGAATTCCGGACCAATCGGAATCATTGATTCAACCAAGGCATAGTCTGCAACCATGGCACTGCGAGTTACGGACGCAGGAAGGTAGCGATCATCTCCCGCTTGAGTGGCTGTGATTGAACAAGTGCCAGGTAGGTTCCCAACGAGTTGGCCATCGTGGACGCTACAGACAGCTGAATCAGATACAGCATAGGTGATTTCGAGACCCGCGCTTGAAGCGCCGTTTAGTGCAACTGATTGCTCCAGACCGAGCGACAAAAATTCTGGAATGGTGAAGGTGACGCTCTGGCCAGCCTTCGAAATCTGGAACGTCCTAGTAACTGTTGCGGCTGATTCGTAGTTTGCGTTTCCAGCTTGTGAAGCAGTTATCGAACAGGTTCCAGCTTTCAGGAGAGTCACCAGAGCACCGCTGAGCGAACAGACCGTTGAGTCGTCGGATGCAACGGTTACGGGCAAAGTTGATGAGGCGGAAGTACTCAGAGTTACCTTCGCGCTCGAGTAGGTCACGTTTGCCAACGCGGCGAAAGTGATAGCCTGCGTAGCCTTGTTTATAGTTAGCGTTCGAGTAACCGACGCGGCCGGAGCAACCGTTGAATTACCTAGTTGAGATGCTGTGATGTCACATGTTCCAGCGCGCACAATCGAAACCGTTGACCCCGAGACGGTGCAGGTGTCTTCGTCGGATGAGACATAGCTAATCGGCAAGCTTTGGCTTGAACTGCCCGAGAGAACGAAGGGAATGTTGCCGTAGGTCTTGTCGGCTAGCGGCGCAAAAGTGATTGTCTGCGCCAACTTAGTCACAACTCCGGCCGAAACAATCCAGGAAGTAGAAGTGTTGGTAACAGCATTAGCCACATTTGAGCCAGTTTCAGCGACGGCAATGTATTTACCAATGTCGGAAGCCACCGGCTTGTAAACACCGGCAGATGTTTCGGTTACCAGCACGCAACCATTTGGAACAGTCGTGCCAGAAACAACGGCGACGGTCGGTGACGAGGTACATGAGTACCACTTGCGGGAAACGGAAACCGTTCCGCTTCCAACCCAGGTACCGGCTGTGTAGCTAATACCCTGATCGAACCAGTAGGTGGCGTAAGAAGTAATCGAATGCGAGACCGACTGCTCCACGGCACGTTCGATCGTAAACGTTGCAGTAACTGCCGCCGGTGCGGTGTAGTTACTGTTCGTTGCTGCAGTGGCGGTGATCGAACAGGCACCGTGAGTTACAGGAGTAACGACTGCACCGGAAACCGTGCAAATTGAGGCGGAGTTCGATACATAGGAAACCGCAGCCCCAGAAAGCGTTGACGACGTCAAAGTGAAGTCGCCGGAACGGAACTGTTTAGTTGCTCCGGCAAAAGTCAATGTGTCCTGGTGCTTCGAAATCGTAAAGGTCTTGGTGACTGAAGTTGCCGCGTTCCAATTCGCAGTACCTTCCTGCGACGCCGTTATCGAACAGGCGCCAACCGCAACCACCGAAACAACGGTTCCTGAAACAGTACACACAGCGGTGTCGCCCGAAACGACCGAGACGTCTAAACCAGAAGTTGCTGAATAAGCCAACGTCGTAGGTGTTCCACGGTAGGTGATGTTAGCCAGGGTGTTCAACGAAATCGTCTGGTTAGCTTTTGAAACCGTTAGTGTTCGAACCACATCGGCAGCTGACAAGGTAGAGGAGTTGCCAGCTTGAGACGCAGTAATCTCGCAGGAGCCGGCACCAACGATTGTGACCGTTACGCCCGAAATTGAACAGACGGCAGTGTTTGATGAAACAAAGGAAACGGTTAGCGAGCGGTTAGTGGTTGCACTAAGGCTGAATTCCGAGTCTCCAAAACTCTTGCCAGCAAGTGCGGCAAAGCTAATCGACTGAGTCTGTTTTTCCACGATCGATGAGGTAGCCACGAATGTAGTTCGATTATTCGAACCCGCCGAAGTGGTGTTGGTCGCAGTTTCAGCGATTGCTAAATACTTGCCAATGTCGGCCAAGACGGGGGTGTATGAAAGTCCTGTAGCACCTGCAATAGCAGCACAGTCGATCGGTGCCAAAGTTGCAGCAAGGCCCGTCCCCACCGAAATTGACGGTGGTGTGTCACAGCGATACCAAGCTCGTGAATAGGTGATGGTTGGCGTGCCGGTCCAGGTTCCGGCAGTTGCTGTAATAGCTGTGCCAAATCGATAGTTACCTGCTGATGGAATCGCCACCGAGTTGGTCTGAACAGGAATCGATTCAATGGTGAATGATGCACTTACGGAGACTGCGGCATTGTAATTGGCATCACTCGTGCGCGTGGCAGTGATGGTACAGGTACCAACGGTTCTTACAACAACGCTGGAACCGGAAAGGTCACAAACCGATGGCGTGTTGGTCGCATAGGAGATCGGCAAACCGGAAGACGTGGTGCCGGTGAGTGCGAAGTCACCGTCTTGCAGCTGCTTCACCGAACCGGTGAAAGTGATGGTCTGATCAGCCTTAGAGATAGTGAAAGATTTGGTTACGTCGGTAGCGGCGCTGTAATTGGTGCTACCAGCCTGTGACGCGGTAATTGAACAAGTTCCAGGTGCAACAATGTTCACGTTTAGACCTGAGACAGTACAAACCGTGATGTCCGCCGAGGTCAGAGTTACGGCCAAACCGGAGCTCGAAGTGGCTCCAGAAACCTTAGCTACTCCCCCGTAAACGCCCGATGTGAAATTAGGCAGAGTTATTGTTTGGCTCGCCTTCGACACCGTCAAAGTTTGAACGACAACGTTGGCGGCTAAGGTTCCTGCATCTCCTGCCTGCGATGCAGTGACATCGCAAGTACCGGCACCGGAGATTGTGAGCGTTGCACCGGAAATCGTGCACACAGAAGAGTTTGAAGAAGAGAAAGAAATGGTGAGTGAACGATCAGAGGTCGCGGTTAGGAGGAACTCAGAATCACCATAGGTCTTAGCAGGCAGAGCTTCGAAAGTGATTGTCTGCGATTGCTTGGCAACAACGGCCGAGGCGGCTGTGAATGCGGACGTGAAATTAGTGGTGCCATCGAGTACGTTGCTCGCCTGTTCTGCTAGGCGAAGACGCTTGCCAACTTCGTTGGCGGTTGGAGTAAAGGAAGTGTTGGTTGCGCCAGAGATCACAGTGCATTCGGAAGGCGCATTGGCACCCAGATTTCCAGCACCAACAACCGCGTCGCCGGCAGAGGTACAGACGTACCACTGTCTCGTCACCGAAACTGTTCCCGCTCCGGTCCAAGAAGCTTCGCTTCCTACAGATAAGACTCCAAAGACAGGGTTGCCTGTGATTTCCGGCGCGACATCCAATTCAGGAGCTCCCACAATGCGGAACGTAGCGCTCACATCGGTTGCGGCAGCGTAGTTGTCGTTTCCTGGCTGCGATGCCAAAACCAAACAAGATCCAATCGACAACAGGTTCAAGGTAGTTCCAGTAATGGAACAGTTTGAGCTACTAGTCGTATAAGTAGGGGTAAGGCCAGCCGATGATGTAGCGGGCAGAGAGTAAGTGCCATCGGTTAGGGCAAGATTCGCTTCATCTAGAGAAAGCGTCTGGCTTCCCTGAATGATTTCAAAACTGCGGGTCTCGGTAGGCGCCGGGTAGTAGGCGCTGGTTCCCGCTTGATCGGCACTGATGGTACAGGTTCCGAGTGAAACCAGAGTCACCGATGTTCCAGAAGCGGTACAAACCGATGGGGTACTCGAGGTGAGCGAAACTGCAAGTCCAGAGCTGGAAGAAACCGTTGGGGTGTAGGCACTCGAACGCATCTCGGTTGGATCGGGTTGAGGGAACGTAATTACCTGTTCTCCAGGACCGGTGACGGCTGAGAAGGTAACCGTAACAGCATCAAATGCGCCAGCGGCAGCCTGCGTAACAGCGATGTCACAGATTCCCGCTGAAACACCGGAAATCATTCCAGTGTTGGTGATCGAACACAAGGAAGGCGTGGATGACAAGTAGGAGAAAGTTGTGTTTCCGGTGCTTGAAACCGGGGTTAGTTGAACAGCATCCCCGCCAACAATGATTGGACCAGGTAGCGGGTTGAACGTGATTTCAGGCTCGCCCGGGAGAACTTTTGCAGACGTCGCAGTGAAGCTCGGATAAGTGGTTCCGCCTTGAACTAGGCCCACATACATTCGAAGGTACTTATCTTTATCGGCAGCCACCGGAGTATAGGTATCCGTGTTGGCAGTAGGGCCAGTGGCAACCGTACATCCGGTAGGGATGGAAGCTGAAGTCGTTGCCGTTGCTCCCGTGGTGGTGCACGAGTACCAAAGGAAGTTGTAGGTTGGTGGCGGTGACACGTTGACAACACCTGGATCCGACTGAATCGGTTTACCCACTCTGGCGGTCGTGCCAAAGATGCTTGGTGCGGTAGTAGCCGCTCCGGAAACCACACCGAATGCGCTCATCGACGAGAAAGTCGAGACATTTACCGGGGCAGCACTGGCCGTGGTGGTCGAGTCTAGTAGCTGCCCTTGCGAGTTGGCACCGGAACAGTAAGCGGAATTGTCTTTGATGAAACAGCTGTGATCAGAGCCAACCGCAACAGAGGTCACTCCGCTTGTGGCTACTAGCGCTGGTTTAGGGCTATTCGTTGACGTGGTCTCGCCGTTTAGAAGTTGTCCTTCGCCGTTGTAGCCAAAGCAATAAACGGCACCATTGGACTTGGTAACGCAAACGCTATCTTGTGTTTGAGAACTCACATTAGAAGACATCGAAATGTCAGTTACCCCGGAATCGAAACTGGTTCCATCGGAAGCGCTCGTAATTGTGGTCGGGGTTGCGTTTGAAGAGTTTGTTCCATTGCCCAATTGACCGAAGTCATTATTTCCCCAACACTTCGCGGCACCGTTAATTACGGCACACGTTGCGCTTGATCCAACAGCCACATCGGAAACTCCAGAGGTAGCTCCCGAAACTGCGACGGGGGTCAACCTTGTCGTGGTGGTTCCGTCGCCAACTTGGCCGTAGTTATTCAGACCCCAACAGAACAGTGCACCGAGCTTGATTCCACAGGCAGATGAGGCTCCAACCGAGACGCGGTGTGAATCTGAAGAGAAGCCGGAAGGTGCCGCTGAATTCGACTGGCTGCCGTTAGACAGGCCATTACCAAGTAGACCGTTTACCCTGTTTCCCCAACAGATCAAGCCATTCGTAGTGGTTGCGCAGGCACTGGTTGGGCCTAGGGAAAGTGAGCCAACGATGCTCGTTAGCAGAACGCCGGTTACTTGCGTTGCATAGTTATAGTCGGTACCAGCAGTGAATCCAAGTTCACCATAGGTGTTCGAACCCCAACAAAATACGGCTTGGGAATTCCACGTGATGGCACAGAAGTGCGTGCCGGCGCCGGTGATGTGGCGAACGTTTGTGAGGTTGGTTGACACGGTTCGCTTTACCTGTACAGGAACATTCGAATCTACCCAGGTACCGTTACCAAGCTGACCTCTGGTTCCTGCACCTACACACCAAACTGCTCCGTCTTTGACAACACAGGTTGTGCCATCAGCAACGGCGATGCGATCGCCCTCGTTGATAACACCTGTGGTTGCAGTAATTAGTGTGGTAGTTCCAATTTCGTTTGTCGCGATTTGCTGACCACGAATCAGGAAGTTAATGTCGGAAATTGTGGTCGTGTAAGAGATAGAAGTTGCCCCTGGAATCTCAATACAGTTAGCCGGGAGAGCCGTAACAACCGTGCCGCCCACAGCTTTGCATCGAAGCCACTTGTAAGAAACAGAAGGCGCCGGAGCTCCGTTAAACACAGCCCTGCTCTGCTGGAAGGTTGTGCCCACCTGGGTACCAAAGGTAGTTCCAATCAACTTGAGAGATCCATTCACCGAAGTTGGGGCTACACCCACGGCCACGCTTGCGGCACTGAAGTTTCTGAGAGTAGTGCCCCCGACCACGCCGGTCGCGCCAAAACGAATTCGCTTACCTAAATCACTGGCGGTGACCGTGTAAGTTTCAGAGGTGGCACCACTAATTGCAAAGCAATCATTCGGTAGCACGCTAACCGAATTTCCGGCCTTCAAGCATCGGTACCACTGATAGCTCATCGTTGGCCTTGGGTAACCGGTAAATGGCATCTGGGCTGCGGTTAGAACCGAACCGTTGGCTAGGGTTCCGGTGAAGGATTGTGTAACCGCCGCTGGATCGGCCAGGTAAGTTCCAATGCCCGAGGTGATTGAAGTGGCAACTGGCGTCGTGGTGTTGGTGTTGGTTCCATTACCCAAGGCTCCAGTGGTGTTTAGTCCAACACAGGTAAGGGTTTCACCAATCAAGCCACAGGAATTACCCTGACCAAGGGCTAATTGATTCACGAAAACAGGCAACTTAGTTGGAGTGGTTAGAGGTGTTGATGTTAGACCCCAAGCCTGAGCGCTGGAATTAACCCCCCAACAGTAGTTGGCATCCAACTTATTGGCGCAGAAACCTCCGTTGCCGGTGATGTCCTTGAAGCCTGACACTGATACTGCGCCCGACCACAGTTCATCATTGAAAACCAGCATTCCATTCCCGGACACGGTGGTGATTGTGGTGCCGATCTGATTGAGGTTCGCTTGCCCAACGCACCTAACGGCTCCAGATTGGATGAAGCAGCTGGTGTTCCCTGAAGTTGCCACATCGGTAAAACCACCGTTTGCCCAGAATGTGTTGGATGAAATGAACTTATCGAAAGTAGTGTTATTGCCATTGGCGCCGTTCATTAGCTGACCATAGCCGCCGTAACCCGCGCAGTAGAGGAAACCTCCTTGGATGATGCAAACGTGGTTAGTGTTGACGGAAACTCGAGTAACGCCGGTATTGGTTAGTCCAAGAGACGCAGCCCTATTTGTTTCCTGAGGAACGGTGTATTTGGTGTTAACACTGAGCGAGGAATTACCTAACACGTTCTGGGTGTTTAGACCCCAACAATAGACAGCGCCGCCATATTTCAAGGCACAGACGCTAACATGTCCCACCGAGACTTGCATCACACCGGACGAGAAAGTGACTCCACCAGCCGTGGGAGAAACCGGGGTCGCCCAAACCTTTCCAACCAGAGTGCCGTCGCCCAAGACACCATTTGTGTTCAAACCCCAGCAGTAAAGGGCGCCATTCACCGTTACTGCACAAGCCGAGTCCGTGCCAACCGAAATTGACGCTACTTCGGTGAGTCTCACTCCGGCAGAAATCGAAACATAATTCTTGGGTGCCAGGTTAGCCAGCCCAATGCCGTCACCCTGGAGGTTTCCGGATGCGCCCCAACACTGAACCATGCCCTGCCTGATCGCGCAGGTAACCGTGCCGTTTGAAGCGATCGATTGGCCATCGATTGCGTAGGAAGAAGTTGTTGGAGACCACATCACCAAATCGCCCGCGGGTGATTTCGCCGTGTCACTAAATCTCAAGAACGAGCCAGTGTCTTCAGGCCTAACTTGGTAGGTCCTGGTGGTTCCTTCCGGGATGAGCGTACACCCGGTTGGAAGGCTTGCCGAGGTTGAGGCGTCGGCTGCCGTGCATCGATACCACTGATAGACATGGGTCACGATTCCCTGTGCGGAAACCTCGGATGGTGTTGCCGAAATCGGGTGACCAACGAGCGGTACTGGAGTGGCCAATGGCCCAATCGCCGGATTGGAGGCTAGCGAGGTCGGAGCGCTTTGTACAGGACCTAGAGTTGCCGTAACGCGGGTAGCGGCACCAAACGCGTTCGACGCCGTTACCGAATAACGGAACTTGGAACCAAGGTCATCATTCGAGAGAGAAAGAGCATCGCCCACCGCGCTCGGGGTTGGCGAGCAATCTGCAGGAAGCGAGTTTGCGGCAGCGCCAATTTCGGTACATGTGTTCCAACTTGAAGATAAAGATGGATATGGGAACCCGAAAGTTTGTCTTCCATCGGCTGCCTCTGCCTTACCAAGCAGAGTTGCACTAGGTGTTGTGAAACCTGTCGTCGAGACGCTAAGTACTGGAGCCAAGTCTTCATAACCCACGTATTTGTCCATGCCCGAAGGAGTTCCAGGATAGTAGGTTGGCTGGCTGCTTCCTATGCCGACCTGACCAGAACCATTGAAACCAACACACTTGAGAGCCTTGTTGGCTACGAAACAAGTGGAGCGATCTCCATTTGCGATTTCGGAAATTCCAGAAATGGTGGTTGTGAGTCGGAATGAGGTGAGACCGGACGATGCATGGTTGTAAAGGTAGTTTCCATAGTCATTTCCTCCAGCACAATAAACGGTCTCGGAAATCGTGGTGAAACAGGTTGAGGCTGAAGCCGTGTTTGGGGAAGAGACAATCTGGGTGATGTTTGAAGGCATTCCAGACACCCTCGTAGGCGAGGTCATGTTTCCGCCGAAGCCGTTTGCACCGGTTGTAGCCCCACCCCAACAGTGAAGAACCGATGAGGAAACTAGACATCCCGCGTATCCACCCAGTGTGATTGTAGAAACGTTGGAGAAAGCCGTGCCGTTCACTGCCAGCAAAGTTGGTGTAGCTACAGCGCTAGCTGATGGAAATCCTAGAAGCATCAATCCTTGGAAGCCCCAGCAATAGGCTTGAGCAAGCTTCAGGGCACAGGTAGTGTTCTGGGCGGCCATGGTTACCCGTTGAACACCGGTGGATAGCGCGGTGTTTAATAACGGATACGTATAGTTTGTTGAAGCCTCAACTACGCCCTTGCCGATTTGTCCAGATGTATTTCCACCGAAACAGTAGAGCTGGGCGCTCTTGATTACACAGGTATTGTCTCCACCAGTGGCCACCGCGGTTGCTCCGGTAAACGGAGTTCCTGCCGACGCCAGCACCTGAACTGGGAAGTTTTGCTGGGTGGTAGTTCCGTTCCCGAGCTGGCCCTTGCTGTTGATACCCCAGCAGTAGACACTTCCATCATTGGTGAGAGCACAGCTGTGGGCCGTGGTAACGGAAACAGCAATAGCGTCTTTGAGCAGTGAACCATCGGCGAATCTAACTGGAACTTCGCTCGGCTTCGTAGTGGAGGTTGTGTTTCCGCTTCCCAATTGCCCGTTGGTGTTCGTTCCCCAGCAGTACACCAGACCACTCTTTATGGCACAGGTGTGACTCATCGACATCGCGACTCTCTGGCCGCCGCGGACGATCGCGGTCGAAGGGCCGAAAGCAACAGATTGGCCCGCCGACGTCGTTGCGATCTGAGCCGGCGAAACATAGAAGCCGACGTCGGCCTGAGAAAGTTTATAGGTGGCCGAAGTTGCTCCGCTAATCAAGGAACAACCTGATGGCAGTGTGCCGTCGATACCGCTGTACGTTGTTGTCGTAACTTCCGTCGCGCAGCGAACCCATGCCGAAGAACCTGTGGGCATTGGGGTTCCGGTGAAACTGGTTGTGGTTGAGCTACTCAGCGCTAGTCCGGGGAGAGGGCCAGCAGCCTGAGATCCAGAATAGTTAGAGCCGCCGGAAGCTGAAGGGGGTGTTCCGGAAGCAATTGTTGCGGCGGAAACGAAGCTTTTTGTGCCGAGAGTGTTCGTTGCCTGGCTTTGCAATCTAATGTGTTTTCCAAATTGCGCCGAGGTCAAAATGAACGATGACGAAGTTGCGTTGGCAATCGGGCTACAGGAACTAGGAGTGGCAGCAGAACTGCCACCAACGTTGTCGTCACAGGCTAACCAGCTGTAACTAACCGAAGGACTCGGGTAGCCAGAAAACTCAGTGGGAGTGGCCGAGACGATGGAGTGGCCGGTGCCAACGTAGGTTGGTGGCACAAACGCCGAAGAGGAAATGTTGGCCCGATAGCTCTCAGGATCTAATCCGGTCATGCCAGTTACGTTTGAAGGGGTGCTTGGTGAATTGCCGGTGCCATCTCCAGCAACTGGAGTCGCACCAAGACATCTGGCAGCACCGCTCATGATGGCACAGAAACTGTATTGACCCATGTCAATTTCAGTCACGTTACTGGTGTAGTACACCGAACGAACAGGGGTATTTGACTGGACGTTGGAGTTATTTGTCAGCTGTCGGAATTGGTTGTAGCCGGTACAAATAACCGCTCCCGACTCTTTGAGGAAGCAGGTCGAGTTATATGGTGCGTTGGAACTGTTCTCGTTAGAAGCAATGTCGATCACACCGGTTGAAAGGGAAACGGGTACAGCGTCGGAGGTGCTGATGGCGGCCACGGGCACGTTGGATAGGGTGGTGTTTCCGGTTCCAAGGTTTCCGGTTACGTTATCTCCCCAGCAAAAAGCGCCACCGGCACGAATTGCGCAGGCTGAAAGCGCACCCATGGTGATTCCCGTGGTGTTTGAAGTGAGCGTGGTTACTGCCGTTGGCGTTGTTTTATTTGTGGTGTTTCCGATACCCAACTGACCGGAACCGTTTAGTCCCCAACAGAATGCTCCACCGTTCTTGATGGCACAGGCGGATTTATCGTTTATGGCGACCTGGTTCACACCCGAAGCCATATCGGTTACCGCTGTTGGGTAGAAAACCGAGGTTGTATTGCCGGTACCCAGTTGGCCACTTGAGTTCAGACCCCAGCAGAACAAAGCTCCAGATGCGTTGATGGCACAGGTATATCCGGATGTCTGCGAATTACTCGCATCCCCTGCCACAGCCACGTCAACGATGTTGGACAAATCTACGCCCAACGACGCTTTCACCTTCACTGCAGTTCTAGAAGCGGTGGTGGTTCCGTCGCCTAGCTGGCCTGCAGCGTTAGCACCCCAGCACCAGAGTGATTGGTCGTCGGTTACCGCACAGGTGTGGGTGTTTGAAGTAGCCACTGCTACTGCGCCACTGAGCGGAGTTAGGTCAGACTTGAGAACCGCTACCGGCGAAGTTCTCTGAGTAATCGAATTATCACCGAGTTGTCCGTTGATGTTGGAACCCCAACACCAAACCCCGCCATTTTTGATTGCACAGTTGGAGGTGTACCAAGAGCTCAAAATTCTCGAAGCTAGAACACGGTTCGTGGTGGCGCTGTAAACGGTAACGCTGCCACCAGAATTGGTGGCGGTTTCGGCCACACGAAGGTACCAGCCAATGTCGGTCTGATTGATTCCGTAATCCGAATTGGTGCGATTGTTTACGATGTAGCAGTCGGATGGCAGGGTGGTGGTGGCTGATCCGGTAGCAAAGCATCGGTACCACTGATAGGTGAGGGTTGGGGTTTCGTCGTCGGTCCAGGTTCCTGCGGTAACCGTGGCGGTTCGGTTGTTGGTCGGCCCGTATCCCGTGAAGGCATTAATGCTTGGAGCTGCCGTGTTAACTGGCGGAGCGGCTTGCGCTGTGGAGGTGATAAGAAATGAGATTGCCACCGCGAGTATGGCAAACAGGGCGACCATCCACGGGCGCCTCACGCTGCCTAGCAACCTGCTCATTAGAGTCAAGTTTAGAAATCTGGTCTAGTGCGTAAGGCTTCGATAAAGGGTTAACCCCTTATTCACATAATTAGAAGTACCACTTGGTCAAATTGCTACCAAGATTCCGCCGGCAACGTCTTCTCAACTACTTGAAGAGTGCGAGAAGTTCGGTTGCTTTAGTGTTTTCATTTAGCGGGTGACGGAGCGGGATATTCCCGTTAACGATGTAGTGGTTGTTTCGCCCAACCTTCTCTTTCACAACGTATCCGGCCTCAACCAAGTCGTTCAGGATTCCCGCCGTAGCGCGAGAGGTAATTCCCACGCGTGCGGCTATTTCGTCGATGGTTAGATCTGATCCTTTGCTCACCGCTACAAGTACGTGAGCATGGTGGGTAAGGAAGGTCCAGTGAGCCATCTACTTCTTCTCACCCTTGGTTACTTGGAAGCTGGCGAAGATTGCACCGGCCAGAATGATGACGATAACGAGCAGTGAGACCGTGGTTGGGATCTTTACGATGTCGTGAAGACCCATCTTGATTCCCACCCAGATCAGCACCAGCGCTAGGCCGAACTTGAGGTAGACGAAGCGGTGCATGATGTCGGCAAGTAGGAAGTACATTGCTCGCAAGCCAAGGATGGCGAAGGCGTTAGCGGTGAATACTAGAAACGGTTCCGATGTAACAGCGAAGATGGCCGGGATCGAGTCGACCGCGAAGATGATGTCGGTGAATTCGATTAGCACCAGAACCATTAGCAGTGGCGTGGCTAGTCGCACACCGTTCTGAACCACGGTGAGTTTTTGCCCGTGGTATTCGGTGGTTGAAGGAACAACCCTAGAGAACCACTTGTAAAACTTCGAATCTCCCGGCGACTGGTGTTCGTCGGCTTTTCTGAGCATCTGAATACCTGTGAAGACTAGGAATGCGGCGAAGATGTAGAGCACCCAGGCGAAGGCTTCCAGAATTGCGGCTCCCGCGCCGATGAAAATTCCTCGGAACACCAGCGCTCCGAGAACACCCAAGAATAGCACTCGGTGCTGGTACTTCTTGGGAACGGCAAAGCTGGAGAAGATGATGGCCCAGATGAATACGTTGTCTACCGCGAGAGATTTCTCAATCAGGAAACCGGCGTAGTACTGCTGAGCGTATTCGGATCCGAACTGATACCAAATCAACCCACCGAACGAGATGCCGAGGGTTACCCAGAAGAGAGACCAGTAGGCGGCCTCTTTGACTGAAATCTCGTGTGCTTTACGGTGTGCAAATAGGTCGATAGCCAGCATGACCAAAATTAGGCCAAGTACCGAAAACCACATCCAGAGTTCTACGTTCACAACTACACCGTTCTTTATAGGAAGAATAACTACTGAAAATTATTTCCTGTATTTCACTTCTTGTCAAATGAACTGGGTAGATTGCCCGTCGATGCGTGTGCGGCAGCAATTGCTCTCTTACCCGAAGGAAGAGAGATTGCAACGAGGGCGATTGCCACGGTAATTGCACCGGTGATGATGAGAAGCAGTTCCACCGGAAAAATATCGGCAAGCGGGCCAAGGATCGCCATTCCGAGAGGCATTGCCGTGGACATCACGATTCCCACGAAACCAAACACGCGGCCTTGACGTTCGGGCTCAACGGTTTCTTGCAGAAGGGTGAAAGCCGAGGTAGAGAACGCTGGAACAATAAGCCCGATGACGAAGAAGAGGCTGAAGAACACAATCAGGTTCGTGGTGAAGCCCATTCCGATGGCAAGGAGGCCGAATAAAATCGACGTAACCACAATGGCTCCCAAGCGATCGATCTTGGCAGCAAAAATCGAAATCAGGATTCCGCCGAATAGCATTCCAACGCCGAACGAGATCTCGAGAACCGTGAGCATCCAAACCTCGGTGCCGAAATTGCGAACGACCATGAGTGGCGAAAGGTTGGATGGTGCCACAATCAGCAGGAATACGATTCCGAAAATCGCCATAACCCAACGAACCAGGTCGTGGGTGAAAACGTAAGTTACGCCTTCTCTAAGGTCGGCAAAGTAGGAAGGCTTGTCGGCTCTGGTTGCTCGTTCCAGGGTTGGAACGGCCACGAACGCCAGAAGCGATAGCCCGATGACAGCCGTGACAACATCGATGAAAAGAATTGCTTCCAATGACATGGTTGCGTAAACCGCAGCGGCAGCAACCGGAGCCAGAAGACCTAGCGCCGATTGAATGGTGCTGTTGATGCCGTTGACTCGCATCAGCTGGTCTTCAGGAACGATTTGCGGCAAAAGAGCCGAGACGGCTGGCATCTGCACCCCGGCGCCAACCGAGCGAACCGCCATGACCAGGAAAATCAGCCAAAGATCGTCGACGCCTGAAAGCATCAGCAAAGCGAGGCCAAGAGTAGCTAGAGCGATGGTCGAATCAGAAACGATGATCATCATTTTGCGATTTACTCGGTCGGCCCAAACACCTGCGAATACGGAGACGATTGCCTGAGGCAGGAAACCGAAGACCGCGGCCAGAGCCAGAACCAGGCCCGACTTAGTGGAAAGCGTGAGGTGCCACATGATGGCGTATTGCACAAGAAACGAACCAAATGTGGTGATCGTCTGCCCGGTGAGGAAAATGACGACTCTCTTCAAAAGAGTTCCTTTCAGTAGAAAAAGAAAACCTCAACCGTGGAGGGTTGAGGTTTTCGTGGCTAGTGAGGGATTCGAACCCCCGAAGGCGCTGCCAGCTGATTTACAGTCAGATCCCTTTGGCCGCTTGGGTAACTAGCCTCGTTAGTTTGCTTCTCAACAAACAACCTCTCAAGAATAACTTATCTTCTCGGCTAAAATCACACTCATGGCAGATTCCTCATTCGACATCGTATCCAAAGTAGACAAAATGGAGGCCGACAACGCCCTCAACCAGGCAATCAAAGAGGTTGAGCAGCGCTACGACTTCAAGGGCGTTGGTGCTTCCATCGCCTGGAGCGGCGAGAAGATTCTGATGAAGGCTTCCTCGGAAGAGCGCGTCAAGGCAGTTTTGGATGTGTTCCAGTCGAAGTTGGTAAAGCGAGGAATTTCACTGAAAAGCTTCGTCGATGGCGAACCGTATGCGTCTGGAAAAGAGTATCGCCTCGAGGGTGAGCTGAAAAACGGCATCGACCAAGAGCAGGCCAAGAAGATTTCGAAGATTATTCGCGAGGAAGGCCCAAAGAGCGTCAAGTCTCAAATTCAAGGCGACGAATTGCGCGTTCAGTCGAAGAGCCGCGACGATTTACAGGCGGTAATGGCTTTGCTTCGTGGAAGCGATCTCGACATCGACATCCAGTTCACAAACTTCCGCTAAATTTTCACGACCGGGGTAGATCCGGTTGGCGGGTAGTTCTCCAAGTTTTGCGCCTCGAGCTTGTTCGCCCGAGTACCGACCACTTTCTGCATATAGCCGGAACCAAAGAACGCCAGAATTGGGAAAATCATTGCCAGCGCTAAACCGACAACGTCGGCTAGCATTCCCATGACGCCCTTGGCGAGAATAAACATTAGCGAGTTAGCCATGTCCATTCGCGCCAGAACCTGAGTGGCTGGAATGGTGCGAATGTGAGAAGCCGCCGAGTAGAACGCCGGAACCATGATTGATTCACCAAGGCCGGCAATGAAGAAGAACCCTGCTTGAACACAAACCGCGAGCAGCTGATTTATCGGTAGCAGGTAGTAACCACTTACCAGACCGAGCACCATGGCAGCTCCGCCGATGTAACCGCCAAACATCCCAGCGCGGTTAATCGGCATGCGGCTAGAAATCCAGCCGGTTGAGAAACGCCCCACGATCATGGCAATCGCGAAAGCGGTATAGGGAATTGCGATGAGGCTGGCAGATAACTGCATCACGTTCTTTGAGTAAAGAGTCATCCAGTCGCCCATGACGAGTTCCGGCCAGATTCCCAGGGTTAGGCCAAACGCCAGAAGCCAAACAATTTTGGGGGTCTTGAGCCAGGAGACCCTTTTCTCGGCTCGCACCTTGATTTGGCTTCGCGCCTCTTCGTCGCGGGTCATCATCTGGGTGTTCAGAATCAGGTGAGCCACGAAGCCGGCAGCCGCAATGATACCCATGTGCCAAACCAGAGGCAGGAAACTTGCCAGCACACCCGAGATAAGAGTGGCCACCGCTACTCCGAGCGACCAAGCGCCGTGGATCGAGCCGAGCACCACGCGATTGAGACGTTTCTGAATCAGCAGCGCCTGAGCATTGGCGGCATTGTTGTAAAGGCTGAAGAAGAAAAACTGCAGCAGCGTTGCTAGGAAATAGATCCAGTAGTTGCCAATTAGCGGGAGGAGACCCTGGATGAGCGTGGCCGAGAGCGTGCCGATCTGGGTAACTCGAGTGGTTCCAAAACGCAACACCAATCGGTGTGCAAAGACCAGAGCAACCATGCTTCCTGCGCCAGAGAGACCAGTGATGGTTCCCCAAATGGCTAGGTTTTCGGAAAGACCGATGTTGTCGATGATTTCAGGAATGCGAATGATGATGGCCATCGAAACGAGAGCCTGTGTGAAGAAGGTTCCCACCATCACATTTTTGATGCGATTAGCGCGGGCTATCGAAATCTTTTCCGAAGCCGCCACTAGTTGGTGCGATCTACTACCGCGCTGGCGAAAGTTGCCAACGCTTGCTTCACCGAACCTTCCGGAAGGATCGAGATGGCGTCGACCGCCTTGGCAGCCCAACGTCTGGCTTCGTCTTCAGCGGCTTTAGCTGCAGAGGAGTTACGCAATTCGGCCACTACCTCGGCGAGCACCGCATCACTTTCCAAATCGCCGTCGATTTTGGCAAGCAGCTCGGCTGCGGCCGGGTTAGAAAGCGCTTCCTTGCGAAGAAGAAGAACCGGAAGAGTTGGCACGCCGGCCCGAAGATCGGTGCCCGGAGTCTTGCCCGATTCACCCTCTTCAGCAATGTCGATGATGTCGTCGATTAGTTGGAAAGCGACACCAACCGCTTCTCCAAACTCGAGCATCGGTTCGAGATACTTGTTGTCGGCGCCGGAAGCCAAAAGGCCCATCTGCGCCGAGGCCGCAATAAGTGAACCGGTTTTGTCCGCCAAAACTTGGATGTAATGCTGAACAGCGTTTTCACCTGCTTGAGGGCCAACTGTTTCATGCATTTGCCCTAAGCACAGACGCTCGAAAGTGCTCGACTGCAGGCGAATGATTTCATCGCCCAAGTAGGCGGCAACCTGAGACGCCCTAGCGAAAAGTAAGTCTCCGGTGAGGATGGCCAGGCTGTTCCCCCAAATTTTGTGAGCGGTTGGAACACCTCTCCGGGTTGGCGCTTCGTCCATGACGTCGTCGTGGTACAGGGTTGCCAGGTGAGTGATTTCGGCAACCACGGCAGCGTCGATGACTTCTTTACGGTCGGAGTCGCCAAGTTGGGCGGCAAGCAAAACGAGCACTGGGCGAATGCGCTTGCCACCGGCGTCGACCAAGTGTCTGGCCGCGTCTTTAGCAACCGGATCGGTGTGCGTGGTTGACGCAATCAACCTCTCTTCAACGACCTCTAGACCAGCTTCGAGTTTTTTGATTAGTGCAATGTCGGAGACCGAGCGGAATTGTTTGGGCAGGCGATTTTTCAATTTGCATCCTTGGGTTTAAATCCCAGGTGAATTGCCACCACACCGAAACTTAGGTTTTTATACGTTACGTTTTCAAAGCCGGCGTCGATTAGTTCAACCGCAAGGCCGGCTTGGTCTGGCCAGGCCACAATCGAATCAGCAAGATAGGTGTAGGCCTCTGGAGTTTTGCTGGCAAGGCCGGAAACTCTCGGAAGAACCTTCGTTAGGTAGAAATTGTAAAACTGCTTGAAGACTGGAAGTGTAACTTTGCTGAATTCGCAAATTACCACTCGCCCGCCAGGCTTTAGAACTCGGAACATTTCCCCCAGCGACTTTGGAACATCAACCACGTTACGAAGGCCGAAAGAAATTGTTACCGCGTCGACGCTCTTGTCTTCGAAAGGAAGATTCGTTGCATCGGCAAAACGGAAATCCAGTTGAGGGTGGCGCTTTCTTCCCTCGGCGAGCATGCCTTCCGAGAAGTCGGTGGCAATAACTTTCACTCCAGGTTTAGCAAAAGCAATCGAAGACGAACCGGTGCCGGCTGCCAGGTCGAGGATGGTCTGACCGGATTTGGGTGCAACCCGCTTGGCGACTCTTCCGCGCCACAGGCGTGATTGACCCAGAGAAAGCAGGTCGTTGGTGAGGTCGTAGGTAGGGGCAACCGAGTCAAACATAGCGGCCACTTCCGCTGGTTTTTTATCGAGATTTGCTTTGCTCACCCTCTAAGTCTACTCGCGGTGGGTGAGACGATTTTCGGGCTATTCGCCGTCGTAGAAGTAGTCGCTCTTACCGCTGCGACGAGCTCTAAGTGCTCTCGCTCCGGCCACGGTTCCCAATCCAAGAGCTGCCGCTCCAAGCACGGCTAAACCGAGGTAAGCAGAGTCTAAGAATTGATCCGATGGATTCTTGATATCGGCGCGAATCAAGGTGACATCGATTGGCTGAGACTCATTAGGATTACTGGTTCCCAAAGCCTTTTCAGCAGCTGGGTCGTTTGATGCTACAACTAAGTATTCTGGCTCGGGTAATTCAGTGCCGGCAAGTGCTTGAGGATTGACATTTGCGGTAGTTGCACCGGGCGCAACGATTTCAGGAATTGTTGGAAGCACATTCAAAAACCGCTCGTGCGGTTTCGGGTGACGCTTGTGGTGTGGCTTCTTCGAACCAGGAACCACAAATACCGGTGGAATGTTTTCGTGAGCCTCGTCTTCGTCGTCGTCTTCGTCGTCTTCATCTTCGTCGCGGTCGTCGTCTTGGAAAATCGGCTTAGGAATGCCGGCGTGAGAGGTCTGTGGAGTAGCGGCACTGGCCGCCAGAGGAGCACCGAGCAGGGATAGTGCAACCAGAGAGGCTAGCAAAGCAGGCTTTTTCACAAACATGGTTACACCTCCAAACGCCTAGACTCAAAATTGACTTGTGCTCCTAATTTAGGCGGAGCAATCGGGAACAAAAAGGCTTTCAGCTAGGTTCTCAGCAAAGACTCAGAGAAGGGAAACCCATGACCCGCGTGGTTACCGTTGCCCTTCCCAACGCCCTAGGGAAGCGACTTTTGGAGCTGGCACCCGAGAATTCGAGCGTGTTTATTCGAGGCGATCAGGGGCTTGTCGGTTGGGGTGAAGCGTGGCGATTCGAGGCTTCCGGGGAGAACCGAATTGCTTTGCTGGCCGAAGCTTGGCGTGAATACGCAGGGGAACTCGAAATCGACGATTCGATGGGTCTGCCAGGCACCGGCCCGGTTTCATTTGGCACCATCGCCTTCGCCGACAACTCGGCTTCTGCGAGCGCACTGGTAATGCCAAAAGTGGTTATCGGAAAACGAGACGACCGCTACTGGATTACCCGCGTGGACGACGCTGAGCTGCCCACCGTTACCGCTTGGAAGCAGGGAGAGCCGGTTGCTCTAGCTTCTGGAGAACTTAAACGAAGTGCCTTCGCTGAGCGAGTTGATCATGCGGTTTCGCTCATTCAGGGTGGCGAATTGGAAAAAGTTGTATTGGCCAGAGACCTGGTTGGCACTTTGCCTGAGGGTTTTGATCTTCGCCCCACACTAGACCGGTTGATGAAGCGGTTCCCAAGCTGCTGGGTCTACTCGGTTGATGGGATGTTTGGCGCTTCGCCAGAACTCTTGGTTCGAGTTTCACACTCTCAGGTATCGGCTCGAGTATTGGCCGGCACTGCAGCCCGAGGCACCGACCCGAGTGTGGATTTAGCCATTTCCAAGGCCCTGGCCGAATCGCACAAAAATTTGGCTGAACACGAGTTCGCCGTGCAATCTTTAGTGAATTCTCTGGAACCATTCTGCGATCACGTCGATGCCGACACCGAACCGTTTAGCCTGCAGTTACCGAATCTTTGGCACCTGGCCAGCGACGTGCACGGAGTGCTGAAATCGTCGAAGTCGGTTTTGGATCTTGCCAGCGCATTGCACCCAACGGCAGCCGTGGCGGGTACCCCGCGCGCTCGGGCGGTTGAACTAATCTCCGAACTTGAGCCATTCGATCGCGGGCGTTATGCCGGGCCGGTTGGTTGGATTGGCGCCGACGGCGATGGAGAGTGGGTAATCGCGCTACGCGGCGCTCAGATTTCAGGCAACCGTTTGGTGGCTTTCGCCGGTTGCGGTGTTGTTGCCGAATCTGATGGTGAGTCTGAGCTCACCGAAACCGACCTAAAGTTCCAGCCGATTTTGGGAAGCCTAGGCTAGCTTCACTTCAATCAGCACTCGCCCCTTGGTAAGTAGTGCCGCTTCTAACTCAACCTCGGTGTGAACCGGAACGTGCAACCAACCGTAGGTAACGGCCAGTGTTGCCAAATTCACATCCTGAGGGGTTCGGAACAGGCGATCGAAGTTTTCCTTGGTGAGTTGTTTAGCTGGCTCAAGGTTTTCAAAAATGCTGCCGCCGCGATCATTGACGACAACCAGTTGCAAGTCAATCTCGCCGTCGAGTGGGTCAATGACTAGCGAACTCGCGTCGTGGAGAAGAGTGAGATCGCCAATTAGCGCTCTGGTCTGCGACCTTGTGGCAAGTGCAATGCCGGTAACGGTTGCCACCGACCCGTCGATGCCGGCCAACCCGCGATTGGCATAGATGTTTAGATTTGCTCCGGGAGCCCAAACTTCCGCTTCTCGAATCATTCGAGATGCTCCGAGAAACAGGTTGTCGGTTGGTTCGGTGCTCATCCACACCTGTTCCACAATCTCGCGCCTGGAAAGTTTTTCACTCAGCGGTGTGGAAACCTGAACTTTCTGGTCGGCTAATCGCCAGGCTTCCAACCACTCGCCATCCACATCCACATCGAAAGTTACGTCGTCTACGAACATGCTGGCTCGGCGAGACACGTCGAACAGTCCCATCGATGCCGATCGAACCACAATTACCTCAACGTGCTCGCTAAAAAACAGCCTGGTGATTGGGCGAGAAAGGGTTGGCTTACCGAAGACAATCACACGGCCGATTCGGGATGCTAGCTCAGGTTGTTCGACCATTAGTTTGGGGTAGCTGAGAATCGCGTTGTCGCCGAAGCGGGCACCCGACGAAGGCTCGGCAAAAACCGGAAGTCCGTAGGCTTCGGCCAACTCAATCGCTCCATCGCCGGAGTTGGCCCCAGCAATAACAACGGTAGGAACCGAGCCGTCGAGAATAGCGAATTCCAACTCTCGCTCAAATTCGTCGCCGGCTGGAACGGTAACTTGCAGCTGGGCTGCGTTTGGCGAATCACCTGAGAGTGGTTCGCGGAAGGCCAGGTTTAGTTGAACCGGGCCAGGACGCGTGCCGCCCAAGCCGAGCGATGCTCTAATTGCGGTGGAAACCATGTTGGGGATCTCATCCACGCCGTTGTCTTCAGCATTCGGCGCCTCAACGTCAAACACCACTCGCACCGCGTCGTCGAAAATTCCAACCTGCTTGGTGGTTTGGTTGGCACCGACTTCGCGAAGTTCGTGTGGGCGATCGGCAGTTAGCAAAATCATTGGAACGCCGGAGTGGTGTGCCTCCAACACCGCCGGGTGCAGATTGGCAACCGCTGTGCCAGAAGTGGTGATTACGATTGCCGGCTTACCGCTGGCGAGCGCTGAGCCGAGGGCCGTGAAAGCCATCGAGCGCTCATCTAGTCGCACGAACAGGTCTACGAGATCGGCTTCAGCCAGTTGCCCGGCTGCGATTGCCAAAGCCTGCGATCGGGCTCCTGGAGCCAGGTAAATCTGGTCGATGCCCGCGCCAGCAAAAGCCGCCAAAAGATGCGCGGCGAAGCTTTGGCTAGGGGCTTCAGCCATTCTTAGGGTCGCCTTCGGGTTTCTGATCGTCTTCCGGGTCGTCTTTGAGTTGTTCGGCCAAGCGTCTCAGGAACTCAGGATCGTCGTCTGGTGCTACCTGAGTTTTTGAGGTTTTACCGCCAATTGGGCGGCCGCTAACCAGGTAGAGCAGAGCACCGAAAATTGGCACTCCAAGAATTAGCAAAATCCAGACGCCTTTGCGAAGCACGCGAACGTCGCGTGAATTGGCACTGGCGGCGAACACAACCGTGAAAACGGTTAGCACCACCCAAGCAATGACTCCGAGGTAAATAAAACGCATAACTCCAGATTAGGCGTAGCCCTAGACTTAAGCGTATGAAGAATCCAATCTTGGTCTACGCACTTGCTCGATTAGGAGTATTCATCGCGATACTCTCAGTGTTTCTACTGCTGCGATTCGACCCGATTCTGGCAACGATTTTCGCCACGATGCTGAGTTTTTCGTTCTCACTAATCTTTTTGCGCAAGTGGCGTGAAGCCAGCAGCGCCAAGATTGCCGAATCGGTAACGAAGCCCAAAAAGGGTGTTGACGAAAGCGTAGAAGACTAAATCAAAACCTTCAGACCCAGGCCTAGCAAAATCGCATAGGCAAGGGCGGTGTAGCTAGTTAGCTTTAGCGCCAGAATGTTTTCACGCGGGGTTTTAGCCGTTGCCACGATTAGGGTAAGCGGTAGCAGGATCAGCACGATTGCCAGCGGGAACCAGAATGCCGCGGGAAGCTGCAACACCTGATAGGTCCACCCGAGAACCAGCGGCAGCCAAATCATTACAAAGTAGATGGCCTTAGCAGCAGTTTTTCCAACTCGAACGGCGAGGGTTTTCTTTCCAGCCGGACGATCGGTTTCGATGTCTCTGATGTTGTTGATCATCAGAACTGCAGCGGCATAAAGCCCTAGACCGATTGCTCCCGGCGCCAAAATGAGAGTTGATTCCCAGACCATAAACATCGACGGATACTGCACATAGACCGTGCCGAAAACAGCCACGATTCCAAAAAACAGGAACACCACCACTTCGCCGAGACCGGCATACCCGTAGGGTCTTTTTCCGCCGGTATAGAACCAGGCTGCCAACACTGCCAGAGCGCCAACGGCAAGTAGCCACCAGAGACCGCTGATGGCGATGAGGAGGAAACCAGCAAGCGCGCCGAGGCCGAGAAAACCGAAAGCCACGGCCTTCACCGTGTTTGGCTTGAAAGTGCCAGAGCCGGTAAGCCTGAGCGGGCCTACGCGGTTACTGTCGGTGCCACGCACGCCGTCTGAGTAATCGTTGGCATAGTTCACGCCAATCTGCAGAAAGAGCGCTACCGCGAGCGCCAGAAGAGTTTTGGTCCAGTCGAATGCCTGAAGCGCCGAAGCCGCTCCGGATGCAACCAGAATCGGGGCCACTGCCAGAGGAAGAGTGCGAAGCCTCGCACCTTCAATCCAAAGAGCCAAATCGTTTCTTGGTTTAGCCAAGGTTGCCACCCATTTCATTTGCCAAATCAGTTAGGTCGAGCAGGTCTGGTTTGCCGCTGGTGAGGGTGGGAAGCTTTTCCAAAACCTGCCAGCGTCCAGACTTGGCCACCACGCCCAAGGCGAAGTGCGCCTTTGATGAGTCGAACGCATCGCCCTCGGCGAGAGTAAGGAAACACACAAAACTCTCACCAAACTTTGGGTGAGGCACTGAAACCGCGGCAGCGGAAGTTACGCCTGGCTGCTTCATCGTCCACTCTTCGATCGCTTCGAGAGCGAGCTTGTGTGCACCGGAGTTAATCACACGATCGGCGCGACCCTTGACGTATAGCTTGCCATCGGTGAACTGGCCTAAATCGGAAGTTAGGTAGGGGCGCTTCACGTTGGAAGCAATCGAAGGAGAATCGAGAGCGATTCTCCCGTCTTCAAGAATTGAAATCTCCACGCCGTCTAGTGGTTCACCGTTGTAAACCACGCCGCCGGAAGTTTCGGCCATGCCGTAGGTGGTCACGATGTTTACACCCTGCTTG